>CAZTPD010000006.1:0-35660 GCA_964614625.1 uncultured Sphingosinicella sp.
TCGCCTGCGCGTTGCCGACGACATTGTCGGTTTCCGCCGCGAAGCCGATCAGAAGGCGCGGGCGCCGGGGCGACACCGCCAGTTCGGCGAGGATGTCGGGATTTTCGACGAGCGACAGGCTGGGCGGCCCTTTCGGCCCCTTCTTGATCTTGCGCGCGGCCGGATCGACCCGCCAGTCGGCGACGGCGGCGACCATCACGGCGGCGTCGGCGGGCAAGGCGGTCTCGACCGCCTCGGCCATCTCGCGCGCCGTCTCGACATCGACGCGGGTCACGCCGGGCGGCGTCGGCCGGCTCACCGGCCCGGCGATCAGGGTCACGCGCGCGCCGAGATCGGCCAGCGCGCCCGCGATCGCGAAGCCCTGCCGGCCGGACGAGCGGTTGGCGAGCATCCGCACCGGATCGATCGGCTCGTGGGTCGGCCCCGCGGTCACGATCAGATGGCGACCGACGAGCGGCGCATCCGGCGCGAAATCGGGCTGGTCGGCGAGCGGATCGGGTGTGTCGAGCGCGCGTTCGATCGCGTCCAGGATCGCCTCCGGCTCGGGCAGGCGGCCCGGCCCATATTCGCCGCAGGCCATGTCGCCCTCGTCCGGCTCCAGCACGGTCACGCCGTCCTCGCGCAATTGCGCGACGTTGCGCCGCGTCGCCGCGTGCCCCCACATCCGCACGTTCATCGCCGGCGCGGCGAGCACCTGCTTGTCGGTGGCGAGCAGCAGCGTGGTGGCGAGATCGTCCGCGATCCCCGCCGTCATCTTCGCGAGCAGATCGGCGGTGGCGGGCGCGACGACCACGAGGTCCGCCTCGCGGCTGAGCTGGATA
Organism: uncultured Sphingosinicella sp.; assembly: GCA_964614625.1. Lineage (GTDB taxonomy): Bacteria > Pseudomonadota > Alphaproteobacteria > Sphingomonadales > Sphingomonadaceae > Allosphingosinicella. The sequence goes on from CAZTPD010000006.1 coordinate 822, forward strand.
TGCCCCATCTCGGCCTCGTCCTTGAGGTCGAACAGGTCGGTGAACACCTGTTGCTCCGAAAGCGCCGCCAGCGTCATCGGCGTCACGAACTGCGCGCCGCTTTTCGTCAGCACGCACCGCACGCTCCCGCCCGCCTTGCGGATCAGCCGCACGAGTTCGCACGCCTTGTAAGCCGCGATCCCGCCGCCGACGATCAGGAGGATTTTCTTGCCGTGCATGGGTGTTCGCTGACCGCCTCAAAAAAGCCGATAATGCGCAAGGGGCAGGCCGTTCTCTCGAACATACCTATTCCAGTCTTCGATTGCGGCCCGGTTTTCCTTGAGCCAAGCGTTGGACACTTGTTCCACGAGGCCGCGCTCGCACGCTTCGGAAATATCGACGTTGAACCGTTTCGCTTCGTCGATCAAATCGGCCCGCAGCGGAATCTTGATCGTCCTTTTCCGGTTGGCATCTGCACTGAGCCTGGTCATGCGTTCGCCTCTTCCGCTGATTGGAACCGCTTTAACTTAGGAGCAGAACCGCCGCCGCGCCAGCCGCCGCTCCCAGTGCGGCCGTCACGAAATGGCGCAGGATGCCGAGCGGGCGGACCACGACCACCTCCGGCAGCGGCGGGGCGGGCGGGGCGGCGCCGGGCGGGGGGTAATAATGGTCGATGCGCCGGATGAGGTCGGGGAGCTTGCGAATGAGCCGGACGGTGCGGACGATCTCGTCCGCGACCAGCGCCTCGGGGCCAAGCTCGCCGCGCACCCATTCGGTCAGGAAGGGCTCGGCCGTCTCCCACATGTTGATGTCGGGATCGAGCGCGGTGGCGACCCCTTCCTCCATCACCATCGTCTTCTGCAGCAGCAGCAGGTGCGGCTGGGTCGGCATGTCGAAATCGCGGGTGATCTTGAACAGGCCGTCCAGCATATGACCGATCGACACGTCCTTGGCGGGCAGGCCGCGCATCGGCTCGCCGACGGCGCGCAACGCGGTCGCGAACTCGTCGATATTGTGATGACCGGGCACATATTGCGCCTCGAAATGGATTTCGGCGACGCGGCGGTAATTGGCGGTGATCAGGCCGTAGAGGATTTCCGCGAGCCAGATCCGCGCCTGGCGGTTGATCCGGCCCATGATGCCGAAATCGATCGCCGCCAGCCGCCCGTCGGGCAGCGCGAAGAGATTGCCCTGATGCAGATCGGCATGGAAGAAGCCGTCTACCACCGCCTGGCGCAGGAAGGCGCGGACGAGGATGCGGGCCAGCGCCTTGAGGTCATGGCCGGCCTCGATCAGCGCGTCCCGGTTCGTCAGCTTGATGCCGTCGATCCATTCCAGCGTCATCACCCGCCGGGCGGTGCGCGTCCAGTCGATCTCGGGAACGAAGAAGCCCTCTTCGGCGACCAGATTCTCGCGCAGCTCCGAAGCGGACGCGGCTTCCTGCCGCAGGTCCAGCTCGCGATTGGTCCATTGCCGGAAGGTGGCGATGACGAGCCGGGGCCTGAGGCGCGCCGCCTCGCCGCCCATGCTCTCGACCTGCGCGGCGGCCCATTCATAAGTCTCCAGCGCGGCGGCGAAATCCTCCTCGATGTTCGGGCGCAGCACCTTGATCGCGACCTGCCGCCCGTCGGTCGTCACCGCGCGATGGACCTGCGCGATCGAGGCGGCGCCGACCGGCTCGGGATCGATGCTCTCGAACAACGCCTCGACCGGCTTGCCGAGACCCTGCTCGATCGCGGCGCGGATCGTCTCGAACGGGGCGGGGGGCAGGCGGTCCTGCAAGCGGGAGAGGTCGCGCGCGGCCTCCTCGCCGACGAGATCGGGCCGTGTGGCGAGCGCCTGACCGAGCTTGATCGCGGCCGGGCCGATCGACTCGAACGCTTCGGCGTAAGCCGGCACCTTGGGGACGCGCGCACCGAACCGCGCGATCCGGGCGAGGCGGCGCACCGGCGGCGGCGTGTTGGGATCGCGCTCGATCCCGCGCAGCGCCCCGTGCCGCGCCAGCACCCGGCCCCATTTGAGAAGCCGCCAAACATGGACGACGGGGGAGGTCACTCGAAACCCGTCATTCCAGCGAAAGCTGGAATCTCCCTACTCTTCCTTCTTTCTACGCGTTCTCTGCGTCTCTGCGCGAACAAAAAATTGATGCGCGCAGAGACGCAGAGGCCGCAGAGATAAGGCAGGGAGATTCCAGCTTTCGCTGGAATGACGCGGGAGGGAGGGGGCGGCATCAAATTTTCCAGCCGCTGTGGATGGCGACGAGGCCGCCCAGGATCGGCTCGGCCTTCACGTTGGAAAAGCCCGCCGCCCCGATCATCCGGGCGAAGGCGGCCATGTCGGGGAACCGCTCGATCGATTCGATGAGGTAGCGGTAGCTGTCCTCGTCCTTCGCCACCATCTTGCCGATCCGGGGCACGATCCGGCGCGAATAGGTTTCGTAGAGCGTCGCGAAGCCCGGCCAGCGCGTCTGCGAGAATTCCAGGCAGAAGAAGCGCCCGCCCGTCTTCAGCACACGGTGCGCTTCCCGAAGCGCGGCGGGAATGTCGGTCACGTTCCGGATGCCGAAGGCGATCGTATAGGCATCGAAGCTCCTGTCGGCGAAGCTCAGCGTCTCGGCATTCTGCTCGGACCAGCCAAGCCCTTCGATGCCGCGTTTCTCCGCCCGCTCGCGCCCGACCGCCAGCATCTCCGGATTGATGTCGGCGACCGTGATCCTGGTGCCCGCGCGCGCCATGCGGAAGGCGATGTCGCCGGTGCCGCCGGCCATGTCGAGGATCGCCTCGCCGGCGCGCGGGCGGACTTTGCGCACGAACATGTCCTTCCACAGCCGGTGCTGGCCGCCCGACATGAGATCGTTCATCAGGTCGTAGCTGGACGCGACGCTGGAAAAGACGCCGCGCACCCGGCGGGTCTTTTCCTCGGGCGAAACGTCCTCGTGGCCGAAAGAAACCTTGTCCATCGGCCCGGCCTCTAGCAGGGGAGGGGCGATGGTGAAACATGCCTGAGCTTCCCGAAGTCGAAACCACCGTACGCGGCCTCGCGCCGGTGCTGGACGGACGCCGCATCGCGTCGATCGAATTGCGCCGCGCCGACCTCAGGCGACCCTTCCCGCCGGACCTGCGCCAGCGGCTCACCGGCGCGCGCGTCACCGGCCTGTCGCGCCGCGCCAAATACGGCCTGATCGCCACCGACCGGGACGACAGCCTCGTCTTCCACCTCGGCATGTCGGGGAGCTGGCGAATCGATCCCGCCGAGATCGGCAAGCACGACCATGTCGTGATCGAGACGGAGGAGGGCCGGCGGCTCGCGCTCAACGATCCGCGCCGCTTCGGCTCGCTCGATCTGGTGCGGACCGGGGCGCTGGCAACGACGCCGCCCTTCGCCGCGATGGGGCCGGAGCCGCTGGGCGCGGAGTTCGACGGCGCCCGGCTCGCCGCCGCGCTGGCCGGCCGGGTGGCGCCGATCAAGGCGATGCTGCTCGATCAGCGGATCGTCGCGGGGCTGGGCAATATCTATGTCTGCGATGCGCTCAACCTGGCCGGCATCCATCCGGGGCGGGAAGCGGGGCGCATCGCGCGCCCGCGCCTCGACCGGCTGGCCGCGGCGGTGAAGACGGTGCTGGAGGCGGCGATCGCGGCGGGCGGCTCCACATTGCGCGATTATGCCCAGCCCAATGGCGAGCTCGGCTATTTCTCGAAGGAGTGGCGGGTCTATGGCCGCGAGGGCGAGGCCTGCCCGGCTTGCGCGGGCATCGTCAGGCGGCACGTCGACTCGGGCCGCTCGACCTTCTTCTGCGCGAAATGCCAGCGTTGACCTTGACCGGCGCGCCGTCCCGGCGTAGAGGCGCCGCCTGAACGGGTGCGGGAAAGACCGCGCCTTTTTCTTTTATCGCAAAGAGGCAGTGAAGAACGATGGCGAACACGCCGCAAGCCAAGAAGCGCATCCGCCGCAACACCCGCCGCGCCGAGATCAACGGCGCGCGCGTCAGCCGCATCCGCACCTTCGTCAAGCAGGTCGAGGCCGCTTTGGCCGCCGGCGACAAGACGACGGCCGCCGAAGCGCTGAAGCGTGTCCAGCCGGAGCTGGCGCGCGGCGTCGCCAAGGGCGTGCTGCACAAGAACACCGCGTCGCGGAAATTGTCCCGCCTCTCGCGGCGGCTCACCGCGCTCGCCTAAGCCCTTCTAAAGGCGGAAAAGCAGGCCCGCCGGCGTCTCGTCGGCGGGTTTTTTGCGTCTGCGTGACCGCCCACGCGAAAATCCAGCATTTTCCGCGATTCGCGCGATGCTGCGCAGCCGCAATCCAAATAAACTACTGTTTAACAATGGAAAAATCGGAAACCCTAGGGTTTTCACGCTTTTCCTGTGTCAACTTTTTTATTTTTTGTGACGCTTCCATTACCCCCTTGATCGGACTCCGTTCGGGTTCCTAAAACAACCTTTCCGGCCGGGCGAATCTCCCTGCCGGACGCAAGCAAAATGACATCGGGATGCGGCGCGCAGCGTGATTCGCCGCCCGGGGGAGCTTTGCGCCTGAAACATGCCGCTTCCGGGGGGCGGGAGTAGAGACCGAGGGGGATTGGGTGCCACAGACGACGGCCAGGAATCCGGTTGCGGAGCAAGGCATGGAGCCGATCGCGGTCGCCTGGGAATCGATCCGCGCCGACCTGCGCCGCGATTGCGGCGCGCGCACTTTCGACGGCTGGCTGCGCCCGATCGCGCTCGGCGGCTTCGATTCGGATTCCGGCACGCTCGCCCTCGAGCTGCCGTCGCAGTTCATGGCCGATTGGGTGCAGACCCATTTCGCCGAGCGGCTCGCGCTCGCGTGGCGCGCGCGCCTGCCCGACGTCCGGCAGATTCGCATCGGCGTCGGCCCGGCCGCGCCCCGCACCGCCGCCGTGATCGAGATTCCGGCGTCCGAGGAGCAGGCGCCGGCGAAGGAGCCGGGCGGCCTCTATTCGGTCGCGCTGGAGCCGCGCTACCGCTTCGAGAATTTCGTCGTCGGCAAGGCGAACGAGGTCGCCTTCAACGCCGCCCGGACGCTGGCCGGCGCCGACAAGGTCGCGTTCAACCCGCTGTTCATCCACGGCGGCACCGGGCGCGGCAAGACGCACCTGCTGCACGCCATCGGCCACGAATTCCACCGCGCCCGGCCGCGCGCGAAGATCATCTACATGTCGGCCGAGAAGTTCATGGTCGAGTTCGTCGCCGCCCTGCGCGCCAACGAGACGATCCAGTTCAAGCAGCAATTGCGCTCCGCCGACCTCTTGATGATCGACGACGTCCAGTTCATCGCCGGCAAGGAATCGACCCAGGAAGAATTCTTCCACACGATGAACGAGATCATCTCGGCTGGCCGCCGCCTCGTCATCAGCTCGGACCGCGCGCCGCAGGATCTGGACGGGATCGAGCCGCGTATCCTCTCGCGCCTCTCCTGGGGCCTGGTCGCCGACATCAACGCCGCCGACCTCGAGCTGCGGCTCAGCATCATCCACAAGAAGCTGGAGCAGCTTCCCGACGTCGCGGTGCCCGAGGACGTGGTGATGTTCCTCGCCAAGCGGATCAACTCCAACGTTCGCGAGCTGGAAGGGGCGCTGAACCGCATCGCGGCCTATGCGGCGATGCAGAACCGGGCGATCGACCTCGATTTCGTCAGCGAGGTGCTCGCCAACATCCTGCGCGCCAACCAGCGCCGCATCTCGATCGACGAAATCCAGACCCGCGTCTCCGATCATTACCGCATCCGCAAGGCGGAGATGACGAGCGCCCGCCGCGCCCGCGAGGTCGCCCGTCCCCGTCAGGTCGCCATGTACCTCTCCAAGCAGCTCACGCCGCGCTCGCTGCCCGAAATCGGCCGCCGCTTCGGCGGGCGCGACCACACCACGGTGATCCACGCCGTCCGCCAGATCGAGAAATTGCGCGCGCAGGATCCGGAGCTGGATTCCGACATCCGCCTGCTCACCCGCCAGCTCGAGAGCTGAGCTGGCGGAACGCTGACGGAGTGGCGATCAGCCCCTTCGGCCCGCCACCCAGTTCTCCACCACGCGCTCCAGCACCGCCAGCGGCATCGCGCCGGCGGCGAGCGCCGTGTCGTGGAAGCCCTTGATGTCGAAGCGGTCGCCGAGCGCGGCGCGGGCGTCCTCGCGCAGCCGCAGCCAGCGGGTCTGGCCGACCTTGTAGCTGGTCGCCTGGCCCGGCCACACGCAATAACGCTCGACCTCGGTCGCGATCGACGATTCCTGGTCGCCCAGCGTGTCGACCATGTAGCGGATCGCCTGCTCGCGGCTCCAGCGCTTGTGGTGCAGGCCGGTGTCGACGACCAGCCGCGCGGCGCGGAACATGAAGCTTTGCAGATAGCCGAGCTTGCCGAAGGGATCGTCGGCATAGACGCCCATCTCGTCGGCGAGCAGCTCGGCGTAGAGGCCCCAGCCTTCGGTATAGGCCGAGAACATCGGCAGCCGACGCAGCGCCGGAATCTCGGTCGATTCCTGGGCCAGCGCGATCTGGTGGTGATGGCCGGGCACCGCCTCGTGATAGGTCAGCGTCGGCAGCGTCCATTTCGGCCATTCGGCGGTGTCGCGCAGGTTGATGTAATAGGCGCCGGGCCGCGAGCCGTCGAGCGTGGGGGACTGGTAATAGCCGCCCGGCGCGCCCGCCTCGATCGCGGGCGGCACGCGCCGGATCTCGCAGGTGGCGCGCGGCAGCCGGCCGAAATAATCCGGCACCAGCCGGTTGATCTCGGCCATCTGCGCGTTGAGGTCGGCGAGCAGCTGCTCGCGCCCCGCGTCGGTGTTGGGATAGACCTGCGCGGGATCGCGGCCGAGCGCGCCGAACCGCTCGGCGACGCTGCCCTGCGTCATGCCCTGGGCGCGCATGATCCGGTCCGCCTCGGCGCTCAGCTCGGCCATCTGGTCGAGCCCGAGCTGGTGGATCTCGTCCGCGCTCATCGTCGTGGTGGTCGCGTATTTGAGGCCGTAGGCATAATAGTCCGCGCCCTGCGGCAGCCGCCAGACGCCGCCGTCATGCACCGCGCCGGCGCGCTGGCCGCGCACCGTCTCGGCCTGGCGGTTCATCGCCGGATAGACCTCGCCCGTCACGATCCGCTCGGCGCGAGCCGCCCAGTCGCCGGCGATCTCCCGCGCCGCCGCGCGGCGCGCCAGCGACGTGACCATGCCCGATTCGGCCGCCGCCACGCCGGTGATGTTGGCCATCTGCTGGAGCGTCTTGTCGATCACGAAATCGGGCGGGACGATGCCGCCGGCATATTCGGCGCCGAGCCGCGTCGTCTCGTGGTCGAGCTGGCGGGCGAAGTCGGCGAGGCGCGAGAGATAGGCCTCGGCGTCGGCGGCGGTCTCGATCGAATGCTGGCTGTCGAGGAAATCGGGAATGCCGCGATAGGTGCCGCTGAGCTGGCTCACCGTATAGGGCTCGGGCCAGCCGTGCGTGCCGTAGCTGAACGTGTCGTAGGCGGGGATGACCGTCTCGCAATAATGGGCGATCGTGTCGTAATCGATGGCGTCCATGCCGCTTAGCTGGTCGCGCGGGACGGCGCGCAGCGCGGCATAGGTATCGCGGACCCGCTGGTGATCGGCGCGGATGCCGTCGATCGAGCGGTCGGCGAGCCGGGACTTGGCCTCCGCATTCTCGTCCTTGTCCAGGCCGAGCGAGGTCAGGAACTCGGGATCGGAGAGGACGATCTCCCGATAGGCGCGGTCCATAACCTCCGCGATCGCGGCATGCGCGTCGGACGGCGCGTCGCCGCCGGCCGCGCCCTGCGCGAAGCCGGTTCCCGTGAAGCCGAGAGCGGTGGTGGAGGCTGCGGACAGCAGGAACAGGCGGCGATCGATCATGAGGCGACTCCTTTCGGGAACGCCCGTGACTTTAACCATGTGTTCTATTCAGGCAAGACGCCCGCCGCGCGAAGGGGCGGGGCGTCCGCCCGCCTCAGCGGCGCTGCTCGCGCTCCGGCATCACGGTGATGCGCACCGTCTCGCCCGAATTGCCGGGGAAGCCGGTGAACATCGCCTCGACCAGGTTCGGCACCAGCACCGGCAGCTCGTTGCTGCGCGAGCGCGCCTGCGCGACGCCCTCGAACAGCGACTGGCCGTCGGCGGTGCGCCGGATGTCCATGTCGAGGAAGCTGGTATAGACGGTGTAGCTGTCGATGTCGTAGCCGCCGCCGCCCCAGAACGGGTCGTGCCAGCCCCAGTAGAAGGGGCTGCGATAGCGGCCGAAATAGCCGAAGCGGCTGTAGAAGGGGCGATAGCCCCACGGGCTGCCCATGAACGGATCGGGCCGCGCGACCACCCGCTCGCGGCCGTCGTCGACGCCGTAATCCACCTCGACCAGGAAGGTCGCCGTCTGCGGCGAGGCGGCTTCGGCATAGCCCAGCTCGATCAGGTTGCGGCGGATATGATCGGCATATTGGGAGAATTCCAGCCCGCCGGCATTTTCGGGCCGCGCCGGCTGGATGACGAAGCTCTGGCCCTCCGGCGCGGGCATCGCCTGGAAGCGGGAGACCTGGGTCGGAAAGCCGGTCGCGCAGGCATTGAGCGCGAGCAGCAAGGCGGGCGCCGCCAGAGTCAGCAGCTTCTTGGAGAGGGACATGACGCCTACCTTTCAAGTCCGGACTGTCATTTTCCGGATATAAATCAACCCGACCACCCTGACAAAGTTCCGCTGAACCGGTGCTGAAGCGCGCCTGAACGAGGCGTGTCCGACCGCCAGTGTGTCGAGGGTCAGACGCCGCCGGAAGAGGAAATCCGCAATTCGTCCGCCGGTCAGCGCGGCAGGCCGAGCGCGCGATACGCCCCTTCCAGCGTCGGCGCGGCCAGCTCGGCCGCCTTGCGGCCACCCGCCGCGAGGATCGCCTCGAGCCCGGCCGGGTCGGCCTCGAAATCCCTGAGGCGCGCGCGGATCGGCGCGATCGTCTCGACGAGGAGGTCGGCCAGCGCCGGCTTGAACGCGCCGAAGCCCTTGCCGGCATAGTCCTGCGTCACGGATTGCGCCGTCCGGTCGGTGAGCGCCGCATAGATGCCGACCAGGTTCAGCGCCTCCGGCCGTCCCGCCAGCTCCTCGATGCTGTCGGGCAACGGCTCGGCGTCGGTCTTCGCCTTGCGGATCTTCTGGGCGATCGCCTCGTCGTCGTCGGTGAGGTTGATCCGGCTCATGTCGCTGGGATCGGATTTGGACATCTTGGCCGTGCCGTCGCGCAGGCTCATGATCCGCGCCGCGGTCTCCCCGATCTGCGGCTCGGGCAGGCGGAAGAGATCGACGCCGTAGTCGGTGTTGAACTTGGTCGCGATGTCGCGGATCAGCTCGACATGCTGCTTCTGGTCCTCGCCGACCGGGACATGGGTGGCCTGATAGAGCAGCACGTCGGCCGCCTGGAGCACCGGATAGGCGTAGAGGCCGACCGAGACGCCCTCGCGATTCTTGCCGGATTTCTCCTTGAACTGGGTCATCCGGTTCAGCCAGCCGATCCGCGCCGTGCAGGAGAGGAGCCAGGCCATTTCCGGATGGGCCGGCACGCGGGCATGGTTGAACAGCACCGATTTCTCCGGATCGACGCCGCAGGCGATCAGGGCGGCGGCCATGCCGTTCACATTGGCGCGCAGCTCGGCGGGATCGTTGTGGACGGTGATCGCGTGCAGGTCGGCAAGGAAGAAGACGCACTCCACCTCGTCCTGCATCCGCGCCCAGCGGCGGATCGCGCCCAGATAATTGCCGAGATGGAGGTTGCCGGTCGGCTGGATGCCGGAAACCACGCGCTTGTCCGGGCGGGTCATTCGCTCACCTTCTTGCGTCTCATGAGGAGCAGGATGTCCTCGCGGTTCATCGCCCCGATGAACCAGGCGATGGAGAAATAGACGAGGCCGCCCGCCGAGACGAGCGCGCCGACGGCGAGGATGCGGCGCCCGGCCGATCCGTCGAAATATCCTATGAGCTGGCCCTGGAGCAGCCAGAGCACCGCCGCCATCGCCGCCGCGGCGACGAGCTGGCGCGCGATCCGGCCGATCAGCCAGCCCTCCATCCGGAAATGGCCGCGCGCGTGGAGGATCACGTAGAGCGCGATCGCGTTCAGCCAGGCCGAGCCGGCGGTGGTGAGCGCCAGCGCGGCGATGCCCAGGATCGGGATCAGCAGGAAATTGGCGGCCACCGCCACGCCCAGGATCGCGAAGGCGATCTTGACCGGCGTCTTCACGTCCTTGCGCGCGTAGAAGCCGGGGGTCAGCACCTTGATCATCACATAGGCCGGCAGCCCCGCGACGATGATCGACAGGACGAGTCCGGTGGTCGCCGCGTCCTCGGCGGTGAAGCGCCCGCCCTGGAACAGGGCCGCGACGATCGGCCCGGCGGTGACGACCAGCGCGATCGCGGCGGGCAAAGTGAGCAGCATCGACAATTCGGTCGCCTGGCTCTGGACATGGGCGGCGCGGCCATGCTCGCCGCGATCGACGGCACGGCTGATCGTAGGCAGGATCGCGGTGCCCAGCGCGGAGCCGATGATCGCGAGCGGAAGCTGGTTGAGGCGATCCGCGAAGCCCAGATAGACGAGGCTCCCCTCGGGCAGCCGGGTCGCGAAATAGGCGTAGAAGAACTGGCTGATATAATAGATGCCGCTGCCCAAAGTGGCGGGGAGGATCAGCAGCAGCAGCTCCTTCACCCGCTCGGTCATGCGCGGCCAGCGAAAGCCGATCGGCAGGCCGAGCCGCTGGACGCTGCCCCAGCACAAAGCGAGCTGGAGCACGCCGCCGGCGATCACGCCGAACGCCATCGCCCGCGCCGTCGCCGGCCCGCCCTCGGGCACGATGAGCTGCGCCGCGATCAGCGCGATGTTGAGCAGGGCCGGCGCGAAGGCGGCGGCGGCGAATTTCGTCAGCGAATTGAGCACGCCCGAGAAGAGCGAGACCAGGCTGATGAAGATCACATAGGGAAAGGTGATCCGGGTCAGCTCGACGGCGAGCGCGAATTTCTCCGGATCGTCGCGCCAGCCCGAGGCGAGTATCCAGACGAAGCCGGGCATGAAGATCATGAAGACGGCCGTCACCAGCATCAGGATCGGCAGGAAGACCGCCATCACCTCCTCGGCGAACCGGCGCGCCTCCTCCATCCCGCCTTCACCATTCAGGCGCTGGCTGAACAAAGGCACGAAGCCGGCCGCGAACGCGCCCTCGCCGAACAGGCGGCGGAACAGGTTCGGGATCAGGAAGGCGAGGGCGAAGGCGTCGGCGGCCATGCCGGCGCCCATGATCCGCGCGAACACCATCTCGCGCGCGAAGCCGAGCACGCGGCTGACCATGGTGAGGCCGCCGATCGTGCCCGTCGCCTTGATGAGGTTCATCCGTTCGCCCTTCCGGGGTCGGCGCTTCGGATTCAGGCCTGGCCCGTGACCTCGCCGGCCTGGCCGCCGCTCAGCTCCGCCTGCTGCTGCGCCGCGCGCTGCATGTAGAGGCTGCCGAAGTCGATCGGATCGAGCAGGAAGGGCGGGAAGCCGCCCTGGAGGCTGGCGTCGGCGAGCACCTGGCGCGCGAACGGGAAGAGGATGCGCGGCGCCTCGGCGAGCAGGAAGGGCTGGAGCTGCTCGGCCGGGATGTTCTTGAGCGCGAACAGGCCGCCGTAGAGCAGGTCGATCGAAAAGACGGTGCCGTCATTGGTCTTGGAGGAGACCTCGATCTTCAGCGCCACCTCGTGCAGGTCGTCGCCGACCGCCTGCGAGCCGATGTTGAACTGCACGTCCACCTGCGGCTGGCCCTGCCACTGATAGACCGCCGGCGCGTTCGGGTTCTCGAAGGACAGATCCTTCACATATTGCGCGATCACGGCGACCTGCGGCTGCGATTCCGCGCCGACCGGTGCCTCGCCCGCGCCGTTCGCGCCATTTTCTTCGGCCATCTCTTCAAACCTCGATCTGGATGTGGAATAACAGGCGGCCGGCCCCGGAAGGTTCCGATGGCGCGGCCGTGCGCAGCGCGGGTAGCAGCCGGTGCCTGCCGGCGCAACATCCGCGCGCGCGGGTCGTTACGTCTCACGGCATTTGAAACCGGCCCGGAACAGGCCTATGTAGCGGGCTGTGCAAGGAGACACGCGTTGACTGTCGGTATCGTCCTGCTGGCCATGATCGCCCTGTTCGTGGGGCTGCGGCTCTATGCCGTGCTCGGCCAGCGCACCGGGCATGAGCAGCGCCCCGTGACTCGGCCCGAAGCCGCGCCGGGAGTCGAGGCGGCGCCGGCGCGGGCCGACGTATCGACCCCGGCGAGCGAGCCGGCCGGCATGGTGTTCGGCGAAGGCGCGTCCGGCGGCATCCGCGCGATCATCGCGGCGGATTCGAGCTTCGACGTCGCCCGCTTCCTCGAGGGCGCGCAGGGCGCTTACCGGATGGTCCTCGAAGCCTTCTGGAAGGGTGATCGCGAGGAACTGGGCTATCTCACCGCGCCCGAGGTCCGCGAAGCGTTCGAGGCGGCGATCGCGGAGCGCGAGGCCGCCGGCCACACGCTCGACAACCGTCTGGTCGCGATCGAGCGGGCGGTGATCGAGGATGCGCGGCTCGACGGCGCGCAGGCCGAGATCGAGGTGCGCTTCGACGCCTTCGTCGCGGCGGTGACGCGCAATGCCGAAGGCGAGGTGGTCGCCGGCTCGCTCAGCGACGCGATCCCGACCCACGATATCTGGACCTTCCGCCGCGACCTCAAGAGCGGCGATCTCAACTGGCTGCTGGTCGAGACCGACGAAGCGTCCGACTGACCGCTCGCGTTTCCGCGCGGCTTTCCTACAGCGGACCCGACGGGTTATGCGGGGACATGCGCCTCGCCGAATCCCTCGTGCCCGATGCCGTCTCCCCCTCGAGCGGCGCCCGTCGCCGAGGGAGGGCTTTTTCGAGCCTTGGGAAGCTGAAACTTATGAAACTTCCGGCGCGGTGGCTCTCCTGTCTCGCGCCGCTGGTTCTGTCGGCGAGCTGCGTTACGCCCGGCCGCGCGCCCGCGCCGCAAGCCGAGGCGCCGCCGCCCGCCAATGCGCTGGAGGCCGGCGCGCGCCCGGCATCGCCGCCGGCCTTCGATGACCGGGCCGCCGAAGCCGCATTGGCGGCTTTCCGCATTTCCTGTCCGTCGCTGGTGACGCGGCCGGACGCGAGCGGCCTTGCCGCGCCCGAGGACTGGCGCGCGGCATGCGACGCCGCCGCCACGGCCACCGACGCGGCCGCTTTCTTCCGCGCCCATTTCGAGGCCGTGCGGGTCGGCGACGCCGCCGCCTTCGCCACCGGCTATTTCGAGCCGGAAATCCCCGGTTCCCGCGTCCGGGCGCCGGGCTATGCCGTCCCGGTCCATGCCGTGCCGCCGGACCTCATGGACGCCGATCCCGAAACCGGCGAGCGGGGCAGGGGCCGGGTGGACGAGACCGGCGCCTATGTCCTCTATCACGACCGCGCCGCGATCGAGGAGGGCGCGCTCGCCGGACGCGGGCTGGAGATCGCCTGGGCCGCCGATCCGGTGGACCTCTTCTTCCTCCAGATCCAGGGTTCCGGGCGGCTCGCCTTGCCGGACGGCGGCGTCATGCGGATCGGCTATGCCGGCCAGAACGGCCGCGAATATGTCGCGATCGGCCGTCTCCTGCGCGAGCGCGGGCTGATCGAGGGGCAGGTGACGATGCAGCGCATCGTCGACTGGCTGCGCGCCCACCCGGAGGAGGGCCGGGCGCTGATGCGGGAGAACCGGAGCTACGTCTTCTTCCGCGAGCTGACCGGCCCCGGCCCGCTCGGCGCGCTCGGCTTGCCGGTCAGCCCGCGCGCCACCGTCGCGGCCGATCCGCGCTTCGTGCCGCTCGGCGCGCCCGTCATCCTCTCCGGCATGGACGATCCGCGCGCCGACGGCCTGTGGATCGCGCAGGACACGGGCGGCGCCATCCGGGGCGCCAACCGCTTCGACACCTTCTGGGGCGCGGGCGCCGAGGCCGCCGCCATCGCCGGCGGCATGCAGGCGCGCGGCCGGGCGCTGCTGCTGCTGCCGCGCGGCGCGATCGAGCGGATAAGGGCGCGTGCGACGGCTGACCGCTGAGGAGCGCGCGCTCTGGCGCAAGGTCGTCGAGACGGTCAGCCCGCTCGAAGGCCGCGTCCCGCCGCCCGGTCCGTCATCGGAGGCCTTCGCGTCGGCCCGGCGAAGGGCCGCCGCCGCGCCGAAGCCGGCCGCCGCGCCCGTTCCGCGAACCATCCGGCCCGGCACGACGCTGGACGGAAGCTGGGACCGCCGCCTGTCGCGCGGCCTGGTCATGCCGGATCGCACGGTCGATCTCCACGGCCACAATCTCGCCACCGCCTGGGCGATGATCGACGAGAGGCTCGACGCCGCTGTCATGGCGGGCGACCGCCTCGTCCTGCTCGTCACCGGCAAGCCGCGCGCCGAAGGCTCCGGCGGACGCGGCGCGATCCGCGCGGCGGTGGGCGACTGGCTCGCCGCCTCCCGTCACGCCGGCGACATCGCCGCCGTCCGCAACGCCGCCCCCCGCCATGGCGGCAGCGGCGCGCTCTACATCGTCCTCAGGAGACGCCGAGTGCCGACCGGATGACCCGCGCATAGATACGCCGGAGCGCGTGGATGTCCTCCACCGCCGCCGCCTCGTCGAGCTTGTGCATCGTCGCATTGGGCAGGCCGAAGTCGATCACCGGGCAGACGGCGATCAGGAAGCGGCCGTCGGAGGTGCCGCCGTTGGTGGAGAGCACGGGCGCGACGCCCGTCTCCTCCCGGATCGCCTCGCTGACGATGTCGTGGATCGGCCCCGGCGGCGTCAGGAAGGCCTCGCCGGAAATCTTCGCCTCGACGGTCGCGCCCGGCGCCGCCGCCTCGGCGGTCCGCCGCACCAGCTCGACCAGGTCCGCGCCCCTGTGGAGGTTGTTGAAGCGGATGTTGAGCTGCGCCCGCGCCCGGCCGGGAATGACGTTGGTCGCGTTGCTGGAGGTCTCGATCGCCGTGATCTCCAGATTGGAGGGCTGGAAGGCGTCGCTGCCGTCGTCGAGATGGATGGCCTCCAGCGCGTCGATCACTTTGGCCAGCCTCGGCACCGGATTGTCGGCGCGATGGGGATATGCGACATGGCCCTGCGTCCCCGGCACGTCGATCCACATATTGACCGATCCGCGCCGCCCGATCTTCACCACGTCGCCCAGCCGCACCTCGCTGGTCGGCTCGCCGATCAGGATCATGTCGGGGCGGATGCCGCGTTCGGCCATCCACTCGATCAGCCTGGGCGTGCCATAGGTGGCGGGGCCTTCCTCGTCGCCGGTGATGATGAAGCTGATCGTGCCGGGATGCTCGCGCACATCGGCGCAGGCGGCGGCGAAGGCGGCGATGCTCGCCTTCATGTCCACCGCGCCGCGCCCGTGCAGCAGCCCGCCGCGCAGCTCCGGTACGAACGGGTCGCTCGCCCAGCCCTCGCCCGGCGGCACCACGTCGAGATGCCCGGCGAAGCCGAGATGCGGCCCGCCGCTCCCGCGCGAGGCGTAGAGATTCTCCACCGGCCCGTCCGGCGCCTCGCCCGCGATGAAGCGGTGCACCTCGAAGCCCAGCGGCACCAAAGCCGCCTCCAGCACGTCGAACACCGCGCCGGTGGCGGGCGTGACGCTGGGGCAGGCGATCAGGCGCTCGGTCAGCGCGACTGGGTCGGTGGCGTCGGTCATCGCTCGTCAGGCCTGAGGCGTCTCATACTGCTCGATCACCCAGGGCTCCTCCTGCGCCGCGTCGATCCACTCGCGCATCCAGGCATGGTCGAGGATCGTCTCCATATAGGCCGCGGCGAAGCGGGGCACGGGGATCGAGTAGGTGACGAAACGGGTCACGACCGGCGCGAACATGATGTCGACCGCGCCGAAATCGCCGAACAGATACGGCCCGCCGCCGCCGTGCCGAGCCCGCGCCTGCGCCCACAGCTCCAGGATGCGCAGGATCTCCGCCTTCACCGGGTCGGACAGCTCGGCGGTCGGGAACTGCTTGCGCACGTTCATGCCGCATTCGCGCCGCAGGTTCGGGTAGCTCGAATGCATCTCGGCCGCCATCGATCGGGCCATGCCGCGCGCGGTGTCGTCGCGCGGCCAGTAGCGCGCCTTGTCGGTCCGGTCGGCGAGCCATTCGACGATCGCCAGGCTGTCCCAGATCACCGTCTGGTCGTCCCACAGGATCGGCACCTTGCCGGCGGAGGGGGCGAACTCGTCGCCCTCGGCGCGCTTGTCCCAGTCCGCGTCGAACATCGGCACGGTGATTTCCTCGAACGGCAGGCCGGACTGCTTCACCGCCAGCCAGCCGCGCAGCGACCAGGAGGAATAGGCCTTGTTGCCGATGATGAGCTTGAGCAAGGCGGCCGTCCTCCGATCGTCACCCTGAACTTGTTTCAGGGTCCAGTTCTCCACCCGCAGCAGCACTCGATGCTGGATGCTGCAACAAGTTCAGCATGACGGGCTGCGGGTCAGATCAGTGCCGCCTCTAGCACCGCCGCGCGCAGCCGGTCCATGCCCAGCCCCTTTTCGCTCGACGTCGCGATGATCTCCGGGTGCGCGGCGGGGTGCTTGCGGGCTTCCTCCGCCGTGCGCGCGGTCACTTCGTCGAGCGCGGTGGCCTTGATCTTGTCGGCCTTGGTGAGCACGAGATGATAGCTGACCGCCGCGTCGTCGAGCATCTTCATCAGCTCGCGGTCGATCTCCTTGATCCCGTGCCGGCTGTCGATCAGCAGCAGGGTGCGCTTCAGCACCTGCCGGCCGCGCAGATAGTCGTTGACCAGGAAGCGCCACTTCCTGGTCAGCTCCTTCGGCGCCTTGGCGAAGCCGTAGCCCGGCATGTCCACCAGCCTGAGGCGCACCGGATCGCCGACCTCGAAGATGTTCAGCTCCTGCGTGCGCCCCGGCGTGTTGGAGGTGCGGGCCAGCCCCGATCGGTTGGTCAGCCGGTTGAGCAGCGAGGACTTGCCCACGTTCGAGCGCCCGGCGAAGGCGATCTCCGGCACCGTCGGATCGGGCAGGAACTTCAGCTCCGGCGCCGATTTCAGGAACGAGACCGGCCCGGAAAAGAGCTTCCGGGCCGACTCCTGGAGATCCTCGTCGCTCACTTGGCGCGCGGGCGGCGCGGCTTCGCCTTCGGCGCCGGATCGGCCGGCGGCGGTGGCGGCGGAGATGGCGGCGCGGTCGCCGGCGATGCGCCCATCAGCGGCTCCTTGAGCTGCGGGTGACGCATGTAGAGCAGCTTCTGCTGGGCGATCGACAGGATGTTGTTGGTCACCCAGTAGAGCTGGAGGCCCGCCGCGAAGGGCGCCATGATGAAGATCAGCACCCAGGGCATGATCGCGAAGACCTGCTTCTGGATCGGGTCCATCGGCGCCGGATTGAGCCGCATCTGGAGCCACATCGTGACGCCGACCAGGATCGGCAGGATGCCGATGACGAGGAAGGAGGGCGGCGTGAAGGGCAGGAAGCCGAACAGGTTGACCGGGGTCAGCGGATCGGGCGCCGAAAGATCGCGAATCCACAGGAAGAACGGCTCGTGCCGCATCTCCACCGAGAGCATCAGCACCTTGTAGAGCGCGTAGAAGATCGGGATCTGCAGGAAGATGGGCAGGCAGCCGGCGAGGGGATTCACCTTCTCCTCGCGGTAGAGCTTCATCATCTCTTCCTGCATCTTCGCGCGGTCGTCCTTGTAGCGCTCCTGGATCGCCTTCATCTTGGGCTGGACGACGCGCATCGCCGCCATCGAGGCGAACTGCTTCTGCGCGATCGGGAAGAGCAGCAGGCGGACGATCACGGTCAGCAGGATGATCGCCAGGCCGAAATTGCCGACATGGGCGAACAGCCAGAGCAGCAGCTTGAAGATCGGCTGCATGAACCATTCGAACCAGCCCCAGTCGATCGCCTTGTCGAGCCGGGTGCCGAGCGCGTCGGTATAGGTGGCGAGCAGCGCCTCCTCCTTCGCGCCGGCGAACAGGTGCGTCGTGGTCTGGAGGCCCCGGCCGGGCGCGACGATGGTCGGCGCGCTGGTATAATCGGCCTGGTAGCTGTCGCTGCCGCGATTGTGGCGGAACGCCGCTTCGAGGGTGCGCGACTGATCGGGGATGAGCGCCGCGAGCCAGTATTTGTCGGTGAAGCCGAGCCAGCCGCCGCGCGTCGAGAAGGTCCGGGTGGCCTCGGCGACGTCGCTCCAGTTGTTGTCATAGTCGGCGATGCCGTTGAACACGCCGACCGGGCCGACATGCATCGTCCACCAGTCCGGATCGGCGGAGACGCCGACGCGGCTGACCAGCGCGAACGGGCGGGCGGCGATCGGGGCGTCGCCCCGGTTCACGACATGCTGCTCGGCGGCGAACATGTAGCCGGCGTCTACCGACAGGCGGATCTCGAAATGCTGGCCCTCGCCATTGTCCCAGCTCAGCGTCACCGGCGTGTCGGGCGTCAGCGTCTCGCCGCTGGCGCGCCAGACCGTCTCGGCATCGGGCAGGCGCAGGCCGTCGCCGGTCCAGCCGAACGTGCCGAAATAGGCGTCGGGCGAGCCGGCCGGCGAGAACAGGCGCACCGGCGGCGAATCGCTGCCGATGCCCTCGCGCTCGGTGACGAGCACCAGATCGTCGATCCGCGCGCCGGCCAGGTTGATCGAGCCGGCGAGGCGCGGGGTCTCGATCCGGATGCGCGGGGTTTCGGCGAGCACGGTCGCGCGCTCCCGGATCGCTTGGGGCGTTTCGGCGGCGGCCGAGACCGTCGGCTGGTCGACGGGCACTTCGCGGCCCTGCTCGATCGTGGTCACCGGCGGATTGGCGGGCGGGAACCAGGTGTCGGCGATCACCGTCCAGCCGATCAGCACGAGCGCCGACAGCGCGATCGCCAGGATCATGTTCTTGTGATCGGTCACCTATTGCCCCTCATCATGTCAATGTCGTTCACGGCACCGGATCGTGCCCGGAGCCCCCCCAGGGGTGGCAGCGCAGCAGCCGCCTGAGCGCCAGCCAGCTTCCGCGCAGCGCGCCATAGCGGGAAAGCGCGGTGATTGCATAGGCCGAGCAACTGGGCGTGTAGCGGCAGCTCGGCGGCAGCACGCGCGACGGCCCCAATTGCCAGCCGCGCGCGATCAGGATCAGCGCCTTCGCGATCATCGCGCCGCCTTGGCAAGCGCGCGTTCCAGATCCGCGGCCAGCGTCTCGAACGGCCGTTCGATCCCGCCCATCCGGCCGATCAGGACATGATCTGCCCCGGCGATGCCGCGTTCCGGCAGGATCGCGCGCGCCAGCTCGCGGAAGCGGCGCTTCATCCGGTTGCGGACCACGGCGTTGCCGACCTTCTTCGATACCGTGAGGCCGAGCCGCATCGCGTCGTCGCCGTCGTTGCGGCGCCGGACGAGCAGCACGAATCCGGCCGTGGGCGCGCGAAACCCGCCGTTCGCGGCCAGGAATTCCGCGCGGCGGGTCAGCTTGCCGATTTTGGGCTTGGTTACGCCGACAGCTTCTTGCGGCCGCGGGCGCGGCGGGCGGTCAGGACCTTGCGGCCGCCGACGGTCGCCATCCGGGCGCGGAAGCCGTGCCGGCGCTTGCGCACGAGATTGCTCGGCTGGAAGGTGCGCTTCATCGCTCATTCCTCGTAATTCGGTTCGAATGAAAAGGGCCGCCCGAAGGCGGCCTCGTTGAGGGCGCCGATAGGCAAGGGCGGCCGCAAAGTCAATCGCCGGCCGCGTCATTTTCGCCGTTCTGCTGGCGGATTTCCTCGCGCCGCGCCGCGCTGCGCCGGCGCATGCCCCAATCGGCCCAGCGCCCCTTGTTTGGATGGCGGCGCTTGAACGCGACATATTTGCGCTTCGCCCATTCGCTGTATTTCAGCACCAGCCCGAGCCCGAAGGCGAAGACGACCACGCCGCCCGGCCCCGGGATCGCGCCGACGATCGGCGAGATCACGATCAGGAAGCAGCCGAGGAGGAACAGGCATTGCCTGACGATCGGCACGCGGCCCCAGGCCAGCCATTTCTGCCTCGGCGTCATCCGTTCCATCTGGGCAGCTTCGCCCGTCCGCGCAAGTCGCGCCGCCGGACGCACGCGAGCCGGGACGGGATCGGTTCCACCCGCGAGCGGGGCGGTTCATCGCGCCTGCCGCCGGATTAAGAATGGGTTCAGTCGCGAAACGGTCAGGTGACGTCACCGAACAATGTGATGCGTATCGGGAGGAATCGATGAGCGACGAGAACGACATCAAGCATCCGGAGCGCCGCCGCATGCTGGGCCTGCTCGGCCTCGGCGCGCTGGCCGCCTATGCCGGTCCCGCCATTCTCGGCATCAGTGAAGCGAAGGCGCAACGGCGCGGCGGTTCCTGGTCGCGGCCTTCGCGCCCGTCCCGTCCATCCCGCCCGTCGCGTCCCCGCGCGCGCCAGCGCTGGCGGCGGCGCCAGGCGAGCTATCGCCGTTTCTCGCGGCCCTCGCGGCCGTCGCGTCCCCGGCGGTCTTATTATCGGTGGTGACCCGGTTTGAGGCAGGGCTTGGGGAGGCGTGAGGCTTTCCTTCCCGCCGCTTTCGGCGCCGGTGTCGTTCGAAGGCGGCGGCGACAGCCTGATCGGCTGGCTGGACCGCATCTGCGACGGCTGGGCCGCTGGTCCGGCGGCCGATGAGGGCGAAGCGACGCTGTTCGTGGCCCATCGCGACGGCGCCTTCCATATCGATGCGCCCTGGCTCGATGCGCCGGTGGTCGAGCCGGACCCGTTCCGCGCCGCCGCCAATCTCGCGGTCGACCTCGCCGAAGCCTGGCTGGCCGAGAATCCGGACCGGCTGACGCTGCATTGCGCGGCGGCGGCGCTGGACGGCCGACTGGTCGTCTTCCCCGGCACGGCGCGGGCGGGCAAGAGCACGCTCGCCGCGCGCCTCGCCGCCGCCGGCTGGGACATCTTCGCCGACGACATGCTGATCCTGGGCGGCGCGGACGAGCGTTCCGGCGGCTCGTTCGGCATCGCGCCGCGCCTGCGCCGCCCGCTGCCGCCCGGCATCGGCGACACGTTCCGCGCCTTCCTCGCCGCGCATAAAGGGCCGGGCGACGAGGATTATCTCTATCTCGATCTTCCGGACGCGATCCGCCCGCGCTTCGGCAAGACCGCGCCGATCGGCGCGATCGTCCTGCTGGAGCGCGGCGCGCCGGGCGCGCGTCTCGAACCCGCCGCGCGCGGCGAGGGCGCGGAGACCCTGCTCCTCCAGAACCTGTCGCCGCGCATCGGCGCGAGCGATGCGATCGGGCGGATCGCCGCGCTGATCGAGGCCGTGCCCTGTCACATCCTCCATTATTCCGATCTCGACGCGGCGGCGGATGTGCTGGCGCGGGCGGTTCGCGGCGGTGCGATGTGGACGGCGCCGGATCGCCCCGCGCCGCCCGCGCCGTCGGGCGAACGTCCGGTCTGGTCCGGCCCGAACGAGCCGCGTTTCGGCCCCGCGCCCGGCGTTGCCGTCCATGCGGTGGACGGCGTCCGCTATCTGGCCTGTCCGCGCACCGACGGCGTCTATCGGCTCGACGATCTCGCCTTCGGCCTTTGGAACCTGATAGCCGAGCCGATCGGCGCCGGCGAGGCCGCCGCAATCGTCCGGGGCGCTTTTCCCGATCGCGATCCGGCCGAGATCGAACAGGACGTGCGCCTGTTCTTCGAAGCATTGGCGGCGCGCGACCTTATTCGGCCGGTCTGACCATCTCGACTTCCCATCGTCTTGCCGTCAATGTGCGGGCAGGGGGAGAGGGGCTCTATGGTCGCGCATGTCGCCACGGTGGCGTTTCTGGGGCTGGAGGCGCGCGCCGTGGAGGTGCAGGTGCAGATCGCGCCGGGCCTGCCCAAATTCCTCGTCGTCGGCCTGCCCGACAAGGCGGTGGGCGAAAGCCGCGAGCGGGTCCATGCCGCGCTCGCCGCCATCGGCCTGTCGCTGCCGCCCAAGCGGATCACGGTGAACCTGTCGCCCGCCGATCTGCCCAAGGAGGGCTCGCATTACGATCTGCCCATCGCGCTCGGCCTGCTCGCCGCGATGGGCGCGGTGGATGCCGAGACCCTGGCCGGCTATGTCGCGGTCGGCGAGCTGGGGCTGGACGGCCGCGTCGCGCCGTCGCCCGGCGTGCTGCTCGCCGCGCTCCATGCCTCGGCGCGGGGACTGGGGCTGATCTGCCCGGCCGCGCAGGGGAGCGAGGCCGCCTGGGCCGGCGATGTCGAGGTGATCGCCGCGCCCGACCTGATCGCGCTCACCAACCATCTGCGCGGGCAGGCGGTGCTCACCCCGCCCGCGCCGGGCGAGGCGGAGCCGCCGGGTCGCGGTCCCGATCTCGCCCAGGTGAAGGGGCAGGAGACCGCCAAGCGCGCGCTGGAGATCGCGGCGGCGGGCGGCCACAATCTGCTGATGAGCGGCCCGCCCGGCGCCGGCAAGTCGCTGCTCGCCGCCTGCCTGCCCGACATCCTGCCGGACCTGAACCCGGCGGAGGCGCTGGAAGTGTCGATGGTCGCCTCGGTCGCCGGGGAGCTGAAGGGCGGCCGCCTGATCCGCACCCGGCCCTATCGCGCGCCGCACCACAGCGCCTCGATGCCGGCTTTGGTCGGCGGCGGGCTGAAGGTCCGGCCCGGCGAGGTCAGCCTCGCCCATCTCGGCGTGCTCTTCCTCGACGAGCTGCCCGAATTCCAGCGCGCCGCGCTCGATTCGCTGCGCCAGCCGCTGGAGACGGGATTGGTGCAGGTCGCCCGCGCCAACGCCCATGTCACCTTTCCGGCGCGGGTCCAGCTCGTCGCCGCGATGAACCCCTGCCGCTGCGGCCATCTCGGCGACCCCGCGCTCGCCTGCGCCCGCGCGCCCAGATGCGCCGCCGATTATCAAGCGAAGGTCTCGGGCCCGCTGCTCGACCGGATCGACCTCCATGTCGAGGTCGCCGCCGTCGCCGCCGCCGATCTCGCGCTGCCGCCGCCCGCCGAAGGCTCGGCCGAGGTCGCCGCCCGCGTCGCCGCCGCCCGCGCCGTCCAGACCGGCCGCTATGACGGGCAAGGCCCCCGCACCAATGCCGAGGCGGACGGCGAGCTGCTCGACACGGTCGCCACGCCCGACGAGCCCGGCCGCCGCCTGCTCGCCCAGGCCGCCGAGGCGATGCGCCTCTCCGCGCGCGGCTATCACCGGGTGATGCGCGTCGCCCGCACGATCGCCGATCTGGCCGGGGCGGAGGAGGTCGGCCGCGTCCATGTCGCCGAAGCTTTGAGCTATCGGCGGCAGGCCCCGCGCAACTAGCTGCCGTTGGCGGGCGCGGGCGCCGGGGCGGGCGGGGCGATCTCCACGTCGGGCAGCTCGACCTTGGGCGTCTCGATAGTGACGTTCACGTTCACGTCCTCGGTCGCCTTCTCGAAATAGCCGCCGAAGAAGAAGAAGGCGATCGCGCCGATCACGAACAGCAGCACGACGGCGGCGACCACGCCCCCGCCGCCGCCTTCGCGGGTGTGGATGACGGTCGTCTCGCGCTCGACCGGTCGCTGTTGCTCGTCCATGCGAAGCTCCCTGATTACGGGTCCAGAACGCGGCCGTTCGGCGAGCGGTTCCGGCCGGGCATCGCGCGGGCACTGGACAGACGGGCGTCGCGGCTGTTCACTCGGGACCGCCAGAACAGGGGAAAGCCATGACCGATCAGCCCTCGTCCGTCGAACGCCGCGACATCCTGAAGGGGGCGGCGGCGTCCGCCGCGCTCCTCGCCCCCGGCGCCGCGCTCGCCCAGCCCCGCCGCGACGGCGACCGCGAGGCGCTGCGCCGCGCGATCGCGGCCGGCCATGACGAGTCCGTCGCCCGCATCCGCGAGTGGATCGCGCTGCCGACCATCGCCGCCGAGGAGCTCAACATCGATGCCGGCGCGGACCACATGATGCGCCTCGCGTCCGAGGCGGGCTTCACCGGGGTGCGCAAGGTGCCGACCGGCGGCATCCCGGCCGTGTTCGGCGTGCTCGACGCCGGCGCGCCGCGCACCGTCGGCATCTATTTCATGTACGATGTGAAGCAGTTCGATCCGTCCGAATGGTCCAGCCCGCCGCTCGAGGCGCAGTTCTTCGATCACCCGCTCGGCCGCGCGATTCGCGGGCGCGGCGCGGTCAACCAGAAGGGGCCGGAGGGCGCCTTCCTCGCCGCGCTCCACGCCTTCCGCGCCGCGAACCGCCAATTGCCGGTCAATCTCGTCCTGCTCGCCGAGGGCGAGGAGGAGATCGGATCGCCCAATTTCGGCAATGTGTTCCAGGACACCGAGGTGCTGCGGGCGTTCCGGCGGGCCGAGGGCGTGTTCATCCCCTTCGCCAGCCAGGGGCCGGACGGGCAGGTGATGATCACCCTGGGCTCCAAGGGCATCATCGAACTGGAGCTGATCGCCAGCGGCGCGCGCTGGGGGCGCGGCCCGGCGCAGGACATCCACTCCAGCCTGAAGGCGCAGGTCGACAGCCCGGTCTGGCACCTCGTCATGGCGCTCGGCAGCCTGGTCAGCGACGGCGGCAACACGCCCGCGATCGAGGGCTGGTTCGAGCATGTCCGGCCGCTGACGGAGCGCGAGCGCGCCTTGATCGCCGAGAATGCCCGGGTGCGCGACGAGGGCGAGGCCAGGCGGCTGCTCGGCGTGCCGCGCTGGATCGACGATCTGCCCTGGCGCGAATCGCTCGAACGGCTCGCCTCCCAGCCGACGGTGAACATCGAGGGGATGATCGCCGGCTATACCGGGCCGGGCGGCAAGACGATCCTGCCGGCGCGCGCGCTCGCCAAGCTCGACCTGCGCCTCGTGCCGAACATGACGGTGGCCGATTGCCTGCCCAAGCTGCGCGCCCATCTCGCCGCGAACGGCTTCGGCGACATCGAGGTCAATATGAGCGGCGGCTACGATCCGACCGAGACGCCGGAGGATTCGCGCCTGCTCCGCGCCCAGCAGGCGGTGTTCACCCGCGCCGAGGTGCCCTATTCGCTGTTCCCGCGCAGCGCCGGCTCGTGGCCGGGCGTGGTCTTCACCGGCGATCCGCTGCGCAAGCCGGCGGGCCATTTCGGCATCGGCCATGGCGGCGGCGCCCATGCGCCCAACGAGTTCTTCCTGATCGAGAGCAACAACCCGCGTGTCGCCGGCCTCGACGAGGCCGCGTTGATGTACGCCGACATGCTCTACGAGATGGCGGCGGCGCGCTGACCGGCGGGCCTCAGGCTTCGGGCAGGAAGTCCGGCACCGAGAGGTAGCGTTCGCCGGTGTCGTAGTTGAAGCCGAGGATGCGCTTGCCCGCGCCGTCCTCGGCCAGCTTCTGCGCGATGGCGGCGAGCGTCGCGCCGGAGCTGATGCCGACGAGCAGCCCCTCCTCGCGGGCCGAGCGGCGCGCCCATTCCCTGGCGTCGTCGGCCTCGACCTGGATCGTGCCGTCGAGCAGGCCGGTGTCGAGAATGGCGGGAATGAAGCCGGCGCCGAGGCCCTGGATCGGATGCGGGCCGGGCTGGCCGCCGGAGAGAACCGGGGACAGGGTCGGCTCGACCGCCAGCACCTGGAGGTTCGGCCACGCCTTCTTCAGCACTTCGGCGCAGGCGCCGATATGGCCGCCGGTGCCGACGCCGGTGATGAGAATGTCGATCGGCGAATCGCTGAAATCGTCCAGGATTTCCTGCGCGGTGGTGCGGCGGTGGACCTCCAGGTTGGCGGGATTCTCGAACTGCTGCGGCATCCAGCTTCCGGGCGTCTGCTCGATCAGCTCCTGCGCGCGGGCGATCGCGCCCTTCATGCCCTTTTCCTTGGGCGTGAGATCGAAGCTCGCGCCATAGGCCAGCATCAGCCGGCGGCGCTCCAGGCTCATGCTTTCCGGCATGACGAGGATCAGCTTGTAGCCCTTCACCGCCGCGACCATGGCGAGGCCGATGCCGGTATTGCCGCTGGTCGGCTCGACGATCGTGCCGCCGGGCCGCAGCTTGCCGCTCTTTTCCGCGTCCTCGATCATGGCGAGCGCGATCCGGTCCTTGATCGAGGCGCCGGGATTGGCGCGCTCCGACTTGATCCAGACCTCGGCGTCCCCGAACAGGCGGTTGATGCGGATATGCGGCGTGTCGCCGATCGTCTCGAGAATGTTGGCGGCTTTCATCTGCTATCCTTTCTCGGTCTCAAGTCTCTGGTCCGCGACCAGCGGGGGCGGCTCGACGTCAGGTTGGCCCTTTCCCGGCGCCGCGTCGAGGATTTCCGGGTCGGGCGGCACGAAGCGGTCGGCCTTGCGCAGCGCCGGGAACGCCCAGGCGCAGAGGCCGGTGGCGGCGAGCGCCAGCACGCCGCCGCCGACCACGGCGGCGACCGGCCCGAACGCGGCGCCGGCCAGCCCGGCGCGGAACTCGCCCAGCTCGTTGGAGGTGGAGATGAACAGGCCCGACACCGACGAGACCCGCCCGCGCATCGCGTCCGGCGTGTGGATCTGGATCAGCGAGGAACGGACATAGACGCTGACCATGTCGGCGGCGCCCAGCACGAACAGGCTGGCCAGCGACAGCCACATCCAGCGGCTCTCGCCGAACAGGATCGTCGCCGCCGCGAAGATGCCGACGCATACGAACATCTTCCTGCCGACATGGCGCTGCAACGGCCGTCGGGCGAGGAAGGCGGCGGTCAAGGCGGCGCCGATCGCCGGCGCGGCGCGCAGCGCGCCCAGCCCCTCCGATCCGACATGGAGGATGTCGCGGGCATAGACGGGCAGCATCGCGGTCGCGCCGCCGAGCAGCACCGCGAACAGGTCGAGCGTGATCGCGCCGAGCACGATCTTGTTGTCGCGGACATAGGCCAGCCCCTCGATCACCGCGCGCAGCGGCTTCGATTCGCCGGCATTGCCGCGCGGAATGCGCTTCACCATCAGCATCGCGCCGACCGACAGGGCGAACAGCAAGGCGGACAGCTCGTAGGGCAGGGCGATGGAGAGCGCATAGGCCGCGCCGCCGATCAGCGGGCCGGCCACCGCGCCGCTCTGCCAGGCGATCGAGTTCAGCGCGATCGCGCTGGGCAGCAGCGGGGCGGGCACCAGATTGGGCGCGAAGGCGGCGAGCGCCGGCCCGGCGAAGGCGCGGCCGATGCCGAGCACCACCGAGACGGCGAACAGCGGCACCAGGCTCATCGCGTCGAACCAGACGAGCGCCGCCAGCCACAGGGCGCACAGCATCTCCGCGCCCAGCGCCAGCAGCACGATCATCCGCCGGTCGATCCGGTCGGCGACATAGCCAGCGACGAGCACGAGCAGCAGCAGCGGCAGGAACTGGGCCAGCCCGATCATGCCGAGCCAGAAGCTCGCCTCGTAGATGCTCATCGTCTCGCGGGCGATGTCGTAGACATGGATGCCGATGACGACGATCAGCATCGTGTTCGCGATCGTGCTCGCCAGCCGCGCGAACCAGAAGGCGCGATAGTCCCGGTAATGGAAGGGGGAGGAGGCGGCGACGGCGGACATCAGCCCCGCCCCTTAGGACGGCGCCCGCCGGGCGGCAACAAAGGGGTAGGGGATTGGAGGATTATCGCGGCGCACGGCGTGTGCGCGCACGATTAGCCTCCGAACGGGCCTTTTTCCGCAAGGAAGGCGACAAAGGTGAAGGGATGTCAACGGCCAGGCCGAGTTGGGCGAGGCCGTCGGGGAGGGAGTCGTCCATCCGCCAGCTCATGATGGATGCGGAAGCTGTAAAAAGTTCTTTTTTTGTTCTATGATGCCTGGCATGTTAAGAGAGGATTTGTGAAGGGAAATCCCCCTTTCGCCGGGATGACGCAAAGCCATGTCTCGTCATTCCAGCGGAAGCTGGAATCTCTTTGAACTTTCGGAGGTTGGGCATGCGCGGCGGGTGGACATATATCATGACCAACCATGTTCGCGGCGTGCTCTATATCGGCGTTACCGCCGACTTGCCGGCCCGGATCGCGCAGCATCGCGCCGGAGAAGGCGCGGCATTCTGCCGGCGCTACCGGCTGACTCGTCTCATGCTCGCCGAGCGCCATGACAGCATCGACGACGCGATCCGGTGGGAGAAGCTGCTCAAGACATGGCAACGGCGATGGAAGATCGAACTGATCGAGCGGGCCAATCCGGAGTGGCGGGACTTGTGGGAGGAGATCGCGGTGGCCTGAGTTCGGAAAGGAAGGGAGATTCCAGCTTTCGCTGGAATGACGGGAGGGAGGTCAGGCCACGCTGACAAAACTATCCAGCACGCGCTTGCGCCCCGAATGCTCGAAGTCGATCTCCAGCTTGTTGCCTTCGATCTGCGCCACCTCGCCATAACCGAATTTCGAGTGGAACACGCGCATGCCCACCGCGATGTCGCTTCGGCCCGGATTGCCGAAGCTGACGGCGCTGGCCCGAGCCTCGATCACCTTGGCGGGAGTCCGCTCGAAGCCGCCGCCGGTCGCGGCGCGTTGCCAGCCCGGGCCTCGCCCCGTGCCGCGCGCGACATTGGCGAAGGGGTCGACGCGCTCCGACCAGTTGGCGCGCCAGAGCGATTCGCCGCCGCTCATCGTCGTTTCCTGCTCCAGATGGTCTTCGGGCAATTCGGCGACGAAGCGGGACGGGATGGACGAGGTCCACTGGCCGTAGATGCGGCGGTTCGCGGCGTGGAAGATGAAGCATTTGCGCCGCGCTCTTGTGATCGCGACATAAGCGAGGCGGCGTTCCTCCTCCAGTGATGCATTGCCGCCCTCGTCGAGCGCACGCTGCGAGGGGAAGACGCCTTCCTCCCAGCCGGCGAGGAAGACGGTGTCGAATTCCAGCCCCTTCGCGGCGTGGATGGTCATGATCGTGACCTTGTCCGTCTCGCCGGCCGCATCATTGTCCATGACCAAGGCGACATGCTCCAGGAAGGCGCCGAGCGTCTCGTAATCCTCCATCGCGCGGGTCAGCTCGGCGAGGTTTTCGAGGCGGCCGGCGCTTTCGGTCGAGCGGTCGGCCTGGAGCATCGCGGTATAGCCGCTCTCGTCGAGCACGAGGCGGGCGAGTTCGGGATGGGGGAGGGTGGTTTGGGAAGTGGCCCCTCCACCGTGCTCCGCACGGTCCCCCTCCCCTGCAAAGGCAGGGGAGGAATTGGCCAGCGCGCGCCAGCGGGCGAAATCGGCGACGAGGTTGCCGAGCGAGCGCCGGGCGGCGGGGGTCAGCTCGTCCGTGTCGAGAATCCGGGCGGCGGCCAGCGACAGGGGGATGCCCTCGGCGCGGGCGAGGGCGTGCAGCTTGGCCACCGCCTTGTCGCCCAGCCCGCGCTTGGGCGTGTTGACGATCCGCTCGAAGGCGAGATCGTCGGCCGGCTGGGCGATGACGCGTAGATAGGCGAGGGCGTCCCGGATCTCGGCCCGCTCGTAGAAGCGATACCCTCCGACGATGCGATAGGGCAGGCCGATCGCGATGAAGCGGTCCTCGAACTCGCGGGTCTGGAACTGGGCGCGCACCAGGATCGCCGCCCGATCGAGCCGCCCGCCGCGCCGTTGCAGGCTTTCCAGCTCCTCGCCGACCCGGCGCGCCTCCTCCGGCCCGTCCCAGACGCCGATCACCTGGACCTTCTCGCCTTCGTCCGCCTCGGTCCAGAGCGTCTTGCCGAGCCGCGTGGCGTTGTTCGCGATCAGACCCGATGCGGCGCCGAGAATGTGCGGCGTCGAGCGATAATTCTGCTCCAGCCGGATTATCACGGCGTTGGGAAAATCCTTTTCAAACCGCAGGATATTGGTCACTTCTGCGCCACGCCAGGAATACACTGACTGATCGTCGTCGCCGACGCAGCAGATGTTCCTGCGCTCCTGCGCGAGCAGGCGGAGCCAGAGATACTGGCTCTGATTGGTGTCCTGATATTCGTCGACGAGGATATATTTGAAGCGCTGCTGATACAGCTCCAGCACGTCGCGGTGGGTGCGCAGGATCACCAGCATGTGGAGCAGCAGATCGCCGAAGTCGCAGGCGTTGAGATCGCGCAGCCGGGCCTGATAAAGCTTGTAGAGCTGCGCGCCCTTGCCGTTGGCATAGCCCTCGGCCTCACCGGCATCGACCTGGTCGGGCGTCCAGCCCTTGTTCTTCCACCTGTCGATCATCCCGGCGAGCAGCCGCGCCGGCCAGCGTTTCTCGTCGATGTCGGCGGCGAGGATGATCTGCTTGAGCAGCCGGAGCTGGTCGTCCGTGTCGAGGATGGTGAAATTGCTCTTGAGCCCGACCAGCTCGGCATGGCGCCGCAGCATCTTCGCGCCGATCGAATGGAAGGTGCCGAGCCAGGGCATGCCTTCCACCGCTTCGCCGATCTGCCGCCCGACGCGCTCGCGCATCTCCCGTGCGGCCTTGTTGGTGAAGGTGACGGCGAGGATCTCGCTCGGCCAGGCGCGGCGCGTCGCCATCAGATGCGCCAGCCGCGCGGTCAGCGCCGCCGTCTTGCCCGTGCCCGCCCCGGCGAGCACCAGCACCGGCCCCTCGGTGGTCAGCACCGCCTCGCGCTGCGGCGCGTTGAGGCCGGAAAGGTAAAGCGGTTCGGGGACGGGGGCGGGCGGCTGGGTCACGCGCGAACAGGTAGGGAACGCACGGCCCGGGGGCAAGCGAAGCTTGACCTCCCGCCGGCCGCCGTGCAGTCGCGCGCGGCGGGAAGCGGGGGAGGAACATGGCGCATCCGGTCCGGGCCAACAAGCGGGTGCTGACGGCGAGCCTCGTCGGCACCTCGGTCGAATTCTACGATTTCTACATCTACGCGACCGCCGCCGCTCTGGTGTTCGGGCCGCTCTTCTTCCCGGCGGACTCCCCGTCGGTCCAGCTCCTCGCCGCTTATGCCAGCCTCGGCGTCGCCTTCGTCGCGCGGCCGGTCGGCGCCTGGGCGTTCGGCCATTATGGCGACCGGATCGGGCGCAAGTCGACGCTCGTCGCCTCGCTGATGCTGATGGGCGTCTCGACCTTCCTGATCGCCTTCCTGCCGACCTATGCGATGGCCGGCTGGCTCGCGCCGCTGCTGCTGTGCATCCTGCGCTTCGGTCAGGGCTTCGGCCTCGGCGGCGAATGGGGCGGGGCGGCGCTGCTCGCGGTGGAGAACGCCCCGCCGGGCTGGCGCGGCCGCTTCGGCATGGTGCCGCAACTGGGCGCCCCGATCGGCTTCATCGCCGCCAACGGCCTGTTCCTGCTCCTCGGGCTGGTGATGACCACCGAGCAGTTCTTCGCCTGGGGCTGGCGCATCCCGTTCCTGCTCTCGATCGTGCTGGTCGCCCTCGGCCTGTGGGTGCGCCTGAAGCTCGGCGAGACGCCGGCGTTCCGGGAGGTGCTGGAGGAAGGCCCGCCGCCTGCGGTGCCGTTCGCCGAGCTGATGCGCGGCCATGCGCTGGTGACCTTGGGCGGCACGTTCGGCGCGGTCGCCTGCTTCGCGGTCTATTATCTCGCGACCGCCTTCGCATTGGGCTACGGCACGACCACGCTCGGCATCGACCGGCAGGTCTTCCTGCTCATGCAACTGGGCGCGATCTGCTGCATGGCGGTGGGGATCGTGCTGGCGGGGTGGTTCTCGGACAAATGGAGCCCGGCGGCGGTGCTTTCCTGGGGCTGCGTCGCCGCCGCGATTGCCGGCCTCCTGCTCGCGCCGACGCTCGAATCGGGCTCGCTGCCGGCGATCTTCGCGGGGCTGAGCTTCGCCCTGTTCGTGATGGGCTTCGTCTACGGGCCGCTCGGCGCCTGGCTGCCCGGCCTGTTCCCGGCGCGGGTGCGCTATACGGGGGTGAGCCTGTCGTTCAACGTCGCCGGCATCCTCGGCGGCGCGCTGACGCCGATCGCGGCGGTCTGGCTCGCCGATCGGGGCGGGCTGATCTGGGTCGGCCTCTATCTGGCCGGAGCGTCGCTGCTCAGCCTCGCCGCCCTGCTGATGCTGCGGCGGCGCCCGGCGCGCTGAGGCCCGCCGGGCGCCGGGCGCTCATTCCTCGTCTTCGGTCGGGGCGCCGGGGCCGTTCTTCTTGATCGATTCGATGGCGTTCACCGCGCTGGCCTTGGACGTGTAGCCCTCGGTCCAGAAGATCGTCTCGCTATTATATTTGAAATAGGCGCGAAACTCGCCCTTCTTGTCCTTCTTGATCGTGAACTTGTGCGCCATCGGATACATCCTCCCGGTTGGTTGGCGCCGGAACGATAACGGATGCGGACGGGTCGGGAAAGCGGGATTGCGGCGGCTCAGGCGGCGCTGAGCAGCAGGATATGGGCCTTGCCGAAGCGTCGCTCCGTCTCCGGCTTCAGGGCGGCGGGGATGGCGAGGCTTTCGCCCGCCGTCTCGATACTGAGCCAGCCGCCCGGCGCCAGCCAGCCGCCCGCGCCGATCCGGTCGAGCGCGACCTGCGCCAGCCCGCCGGTATAAGGCGGGTCCATCAGGATCAGGTCGCACGGCGCGCGCGGCGGCGTGGCATGTTCGATCGGCTGCGCGCGGATGTCCGCCCGGTTCGCTGCGCCCAGCTTGTCCAGATTGCGCTTCAGAACGTCGAGCGCGCTCCGGTCCTTCTCGTAGAACGTGCAGAAGGCCGCGCCGCGCGACAGCGCCTCCAGCCCGAGCGCGCCGGTCCCCGCGAACAGGTCCGCCACGGCCAGCCCCTCGAAGCTCCCGATCCGGCTCGCCAGCATCGAGAACAGCCCCTCGCGCGCCCGGTCGCTGGTCGGGCGGGTCGCCTGTCCCGGCGGCGCGAGCAGGGGACGGCCGCGCCATTGGCCGGCGATGATGCGCATGCGCTATTTCCTCCCCGGCTTTTGCCGGGGAGGGGGACCATCGGAACGATGGTGGAGGGGGCCTTTTCGAGGCTTCGGAGAAGCCCCTCCACCAGCCTTCGGCTGGTCCCCCTCCCCACGAAATCGTGGGGAGGAAAGGGTTTTCCGAAACGCCACCAGATCGTGCTGCCGCACTTCGTCCACCGCGCCGGCGGGCAGGTCGCCGAGCGCGAACGGGCCGTAGGCGGTGCGGATCAGGCGGGAGACCTGAAGCCCCAGATGCTCCAGCACCCGGCGGACCTCGCGGTTCTTGCCTTCGGTCAGCTTCATCTCGATCCACTGGTTGCGCCCGGTGCGCCGCTCCAGATTGGCGTCGATCGCGCCGTAGCGGATGCCGTCGATCTCGATCCCCTCGATCAGCGCCTCAAGCCGCGCCTGCGAAACCTCGCCGAACGCCCGCGCGCGATAGCTGCGCTCGACCCCGCTCGACGGCAGCTCGAGCTGGCGCTTCAGCCCGCCGTCGGTGGTGAGCAGCAGCAGCCCTTCCGTGTTCATGTCGAGCCGCCCGACCGGCATCACCCGGGGCAGGCCCTTGGGAAGGCGGTCGTAGATGGTCGGCCGCCCTTTGGGATCGCGCTCGGTGGTCAGCAGGCCCGCCGGCTTGTGGAAGCGGAAGAGGCGGGCGGGGGCGGGGGCCTTGACCGGCTTGCCGTCCACCGTGACGCCGTGGAGGGAGGCGAGCAGGGTCGCGGGGGTCTCCACCACCTGCCCGTCGATCGCGATCCGTCCCTCCGCGATCATCCGCTCGACCTCGCGGCGCGAGGCGATGCCGGCGCGGGCGAGCAGCTTGGCGATGCGATGCGTTTCGCGGGTGTCGCGGGGCGGGGGCATGGCAGGTCTCCGGCGGGGGCCGATGGCTTTTCGGGATAAGCCGAGCCGAAGCGCGGCACCAGTGCCGCCATCGCTCGTTACGCCTTTGAACCAGATGACGAATGGGGGCCAGTTACATGCTCTTCGGCAAGCGCGAAAGGCTGATCCGGCGAATCCTGGTGGTCGAGGACGAGCCTTTGGTCGCGTTCGACAATGAGCGCCTGCTGCGCGAGGCCGGTTACGAGGTGGTCGCCACGGTGGACAATTATGCCGCCGCCCGCGACGTGATCGCGGCCGAGCCGCTCGATCTGGTGCTGAGCGACATCGCCCTCAACGGCGACGGCGACGGCATGGACGTCGCCCGCGCGGCCGGCGCGAAGGCCGTCCCCGTCCTGTTCGCCACCGGCAATTGCGGCGCGGAGGCCGAGACCCTCGCCGTCGGCTGCCTCGCCAAGCCCTATTCGGACCGGGTGCTCCTGAGCGCCCTCGCAGCGATCGAGGCGCGGTTGCAAGGCAAGTCGCGCAGGGCGCCCCGCCAGCTCACGCTCTATGCGCCGACGGAGGAGGCGTGAGGTCCGTTATGGGTGGTTGGCGGCCGTCAGTTCCCCTCCCTGCAAGGGAGGGGCTAGGGGTGGGTAGGCGCGCAGCGCCTTTCCCTCAATCCCCGGTGCGACCCTGTCGCTTTTCAGGGTTCGCGCAGAGACGCAGAGGCGCAGAGAGGCCCCGCGAGACGGTGCGTCCTCGGATATTCGCGGCTGTCGGGAAATGTTCGGACTCTCCGCGCCTCTGCGTCTCTGCGCGAACAGAATCCGGCCTCCGGCCGCCCGCTTCCAATGTAGGAAATGCTCTGTCAGGCTCGCCCCCGACTCGGGGATCGGCCCCGGTTCACCGGCTCTTTGAAATGCGCCGTGCGATCGTCCGCACGGCGCCCCGCGGAAACACCCCTCACCCTGACAACTTTGTCAACTTAACACTCTGCAAGCCTATCGGCGGAGTCCCCGCTTCCGACCAGTTTTCAGCCGATGTTGAAAGATGATGGCGGCCTGTGGTTCAGCCCAGCGCCTTTTCCACCGTGTCGTGGAAATCGCGGATGCCGGTTTCCAGCGTGCCGAGCGTGACCGCTTCGATCGATCCGGAGGCGAGGCCGTTCTGGCCCAAAGCGGCGGCGCGGAAATCCTCGGCGCCGAACGTGCCTTCGTCGAGCAGTTTCCAGCTCTTCTCCCAATGCGCCTCGGCCTCCGGCGTTTTCGGCGGCTCCGGGATCAGCATGAAATTCTCGACCAGGGTGCGGTCCTCGGCCCGGGGCATCAGCGTCATCACGTTCACATAATCGGGGCTGACCACGATCACCGTCGCCG
>CAZTPD010000007.1:0-30408 GCA_964614625.1 uncultured Sphingosinicella sp.
TTCCAACAAAAAGGGAATCCCCGCGCGATTCAACCAAATGTCATCCCGCTCTAGAGTTTGATCCGGCAGCATTGAATCACACTCCGTTCGCCCTGAGCCTGTCGAAGGGCTGTCCTTTCTTGCTGTAGAAGAGAAGGACAGGGCTTCGACAAGCTCAGCCCGAACGGGGGAGGGAGAAACCCACCTCTAATCCGCCGGCCAACTCTCCAGCAGCTCGACGAAGCGGCTGAGCCAGGCGTTGGTCTGGTGGCCGTCCACCACGCGGTGGTCGATGGTGAGGCTGACATAGGCCATCGGGCGGATCTGGATCGTGTCCACGCCGCCGACCTCGCGCACCACGACGCGCTTCTCCAGCTTGCCGACGCCCAGGATCGCCGATTGCGGCCCGTTGAGGATGATCGGCGCGGCGAAGAGCGAGCCGGAGACGCCGTGATTGGAGATGGTGAAGGTGCCGCCCCTCACGTCGGCGGCGGTGAGCTTCTCCTTGCGCGCCTTCTCGACCAGCACGTCCAGCCCGGCGGCGATGCCCTTGAGGTTGAGCTGCTGCACCTTGCGCAGCACGGGCACGATCAGCCCCTTGTCGCCCAGCGCCGTGCCGACGCCGATGTCGATGTCGTCGTACAGCTCCAGCCGGTCGTCATGCCAGCGGCTGTTGATCGCGGGCGCGACCTTCATCGCCTCCGCCGCCGCCGCGACCAGATAGGCGGTGTAGGTGAGCTTCACGCCCTTCTTCGCCCAGGCGTCCTTGTGCGCGGCACGGTGGGCGGCGATGGCGCTGAAATCCGCCTCGAACACCGCCGTGACGTGCGGCGCGTCCTGGAGCGAACGCTGCATGTTGCGCGCGATGGCGAGGCGCATCCGGTCGTGCGGGACGGAATGGGAGCGGATATCGATGGTCGCGGCGGGGATGACGCCTTCGACGGGGGCCTTCGCACCTGTTTCGACGGCGCGGTCCACATCGGCGCGGGTGATGCGGCCGTCACGCCCTGTGCCTTCGATGGCGGACGGATCGAGACCGTGCTGGCGCAGCGCGCGCTTCACGGAGGGGGAGAGGCGGGTTTCCTTTCCCCCCTCGCTCGTCCCGAGCGAAGTCGAGGGGCGCTCGTGATGACTCCGTGCCGGCGCCCCTCGACTGCGCTCGGGACGAGCGGAGTCTTCCGCCCCCTCACCCGCCGGATCGATCCGGCCCAGCACCGCGCCCGGCACCGCCTCGGCATCGCCGGCCAGCACGATCTCGGCCAGCACGCCGGACGCCGGGGCGGGCACTTCCATCGCGACCTTGTCGGTCTCCAGCTCGACCAGAGGGTCGTTCTCCTCGACCCGCTCGCCGACCTGTTTCAGCCAGGCGCGCACCACCGCCTTGGTGCCTTCCTGCTCCATCGGCATCAGCACGTCGATCACGTTCAAAATCCCAGCAATTCGTCGATCTTCGCCCTGATCCGCTCGACCGACGGCACCGCCCATTCGAGCAAAGCCGGATTGTGGGGGCTCGGGATGTCCGGCATCGTCACCCGGGCGACCGGCGCGTCGAGGTCGAGGAAGGCTTCGTCGGCAACCACGGCGGCGATCTCCGCGCCGAAGCCGCCGGTGCGCAGATCCTCATGGACGATCAGACAGCGCCGGGTGCGGCGGATCGAGTCCAGCACCATGTCGCGGTCCCACGGCATCAGGGTTCTGAGATCGATCACGTCGGCGGAGATGCCCTCGGCCGCCGCCTCGCAGCGCGGCACCATCGCGCCCCAGGTGACGATGGTGAGTTGATCGCCCTCGCGCGTCTTCCTCGCCTTGCCGAAGGGCAGGACGAACTCGTCGCCCGGCCAGGGGCGGCGCGCCCAGACGTCGTCGAGCATCGCGCGATGCTCGAAGAAGACGGTGGGGTCGTTGCCGCGCAGCGCCGCGCGCAAGAGACCGACCGCGTCCTCGGCATTGCTCGGCGCCGCGACGCGCCAGCCGGGATTGTGGACGAACTGCACCTCGTTGGTCTGGCTGTGCCAGGGATCGCCGCACTTGAAGAAGCCGACCGGCATGCGCAGCACCATCGGCGCGGCGAAGCGGTTGTGGGTGCGCCAGCGCATCGTGCCGCAATCGTTGATCTGCTCCAGCGCCGGCTCGGCATATTTGCGGAACTGGATCTCCGGCACCGGCAAGAGACCGGCCAGCGCCATGCCCACGGCGCGTCCGATAATGCCTTCTTCGGACAGGCTGGTGTCGAACACCCGCGCCGCGCCATATTTGTCCTGCAGGCCGAGCGTCACCGCATGGACGCCGCCCTTGGGGCCGATATCCTCGCCGAACAGCAGCATGCGCGGGTTGACGCCGAGCTCCTGATCGAGCGTGCGGCGGATCGCCGTCACCATGTTGATGCGCTGGCCCTCCGGCCGGGGGACGTCGGTGGCCTCGGGCGGCTGGTAGCCGTGCGCCCATTGCCCGCCCATAAGCTGCATCTCGCCGTCGAAGAAGACGTGGGCGGTGACGTTTTCCGGATCGGAGACGCCGCGCGCCTCCGCCTCCGCGCGGGCCTGCTCGACCTCGGCTTCGGCGGCGGCGGCGATCGCGTCCCACTCGCCTTCGTCCATCACCGATCCGACGAGATACGATTTCAGCTTGGGCAGCGGATCGCGCGCCCATTCGGACTGCACGAAATCCTCGTCCTTGTAGGTCTGCGTGTCCTGGAAGCTGTGTCCCTGCAGGCGCGGCACGGTGAGGCGCAGCAGCGCCGGCCCCTGCCCACCGCGCACATGATCACTCGCCTCGGCGATCAGCCGCGCCGCCTCGGCCGGTTCGGTGCCGTCGCCGGAAATGATCTCGAGATTCCGGAAGCTCGAAAGGTTGCGGGCAATGTTCCCGCCCGGCGTCTGGAAAGTGGACGGGACCGAGATGCCGTACTGGTTGTCCTCGACATAGAAGAGCATCGGCAGCTTCTGCGTCGTCGCGATGGTGAGCGCCGCCCAGAAGCCGTTGGTGGCGCAGGACGCATCGCCGCCCAGCACCACCGCCATCGCGCCTTCATAGGCCGCGTCGCCCAGCACGTCGCGATAATAAGTGATCGCCTGCGCCCAGCCGGCGGTCGGCGTATATTGGGCGCCGACGCCGCCGCACATCGGCAAGGCCGGGCAGCCGTTGGGGTTCGGATAGTTGAACACCACGCCGATGTCGCGGCCGTCCGAATAGCCCCCTTCCCGGGCCATGCCGGAGCCCAATGCGTCGGCGAGCGGCACGCCGAGCGAGAGGAGCAAGGGGCGTGAGCGGTAATAGCCGCAGGCGCCGTCATGGGCGTGGGTCAGTCGGCTGCCCAACATGACCTGCGCCATGTCGTGCCCGCGCGCGCTGAACTGGTAGAGCACCTTGCGCTCGGGGACGAGGCGCTCTTCCTCCAGCCGGTCCATCGCCCGGCTGACCTGGACGAGATGCGCGATGCGCCGCCAGTCGAAGGCGGGGTCGGGCGCGTTGGCCCGCCCCGGCTTGCGACCGGCGAGCGCCTCAGCCATCGAGCTCCCCGACGACCGCGGCGGCGAAATGATCGACATTGTCATCAGAGAGCCCCACGACGTTGAACCGGCCGGAGCCGGCCATGTAGATGCCGTGCTTCTCGCGCAGGTTCAGCACCTGCTGCGGCGAGATGGGCAGCATCGAGAACATGCCCTTCTGCCCGGCGATATAGGCCAGGCGCGGATCGGCGGCGGCGAGCCGGTCGCGCAGGGACCGGATGCGCGCGCCCATCTCGACGAGCTGCGCGCGCCAGTCGGCGGCGAGGCCCTCGTCGTCCAGGATGATCCGCACCGTCGCCGCCATGTGATCGGGCGGCATCGACCACATGGTCCGCGCCAGGCCGAGCAGATTGCCCAGCACCTTCTGCGCGCCCGCGGCGGTCGGCATCTTGACGAACAGCGCCCCCAGCCGGTCGCGATAGCAGCCGAAATTCTTGTCGCAGCTTTGCGCGATCAGCGCCTGCTCGGCGGCCTCGACCACCAGCCGGGTGCCCGCCGCGTCCGCTTCCAGGCCGTCGCCCAGGCCCTGATAGGCGATGTCGACGAACGGGATCAGGCCCTTCTTCGCGACGATGTCGGCGACGACCCGCCACTGGTCGAGATCGAGATCGGCGCCGGTCGGATTGTGACAGCAGCCGTGGAGCAGGACGAGATCGCCCTTGTTGGCGCCGTTGAGCGCATCGACCATCGCGTCGAAGCGGATCGCCGTCGCCGCCTTGTCGTAATAGGGATAATCGACCATCGCGACGCCGGCGGCGCCGATCAGCGGCTCGTGATTGGGCCAGGTCGGCGTGCCGACCAGGATGCGCGCGGACGGGTCCGCCTTGACGATCAGGTCCGCGCCGAGCCGGAGCGCGCCGCAGCCGCCCGGCGTCTGCACGCCGACGATCCGGTCGTCATCCGCCGCGCCCGCGCCGAACACAATCGGCTTGATCAGCTCGACGAAGCGGGAATCGCCCTGCGAGCCCAGATAGGATTTGGTGGCCTGCGTCTCCCACAGGATACGCTCGGCCTGCTTCACCGCGCGCAGGATCGGCGTGCCGCCGTCGGAATCGCGATAGACGCCGACGCCGACGTCGATCTTCTCCGGCCGCGGATCGGCATTGGCGAGCGCGATCAGCGCCAGCAGCGCGTCCGCCGGTTGTTCCTCAAGCCTGTCCAGCAACGTCCGATCGCTCACTGTCGTCCCCTGTCCTTCACGTTTTTCCGAGAAGGCGGCTCTATGCGTAGCGGCCCGCGCACGCAAAAACGCATCAGATATCGCGGGATATCGCGCGTTGCCGAAACATATGTTTCATGATACTCGATATATGTGAGTGAAGAATATCATCTTGATACCGTTGACCGGCGAATCGTTCGCGCGCTCCAGCGCGATGCGAGCCTCAGCCACGCGGCGATGGCGGAAAATGTGGGCGCGTCGGCGGCGTCGGTCTGGCGGCGCGTGCGCAACCTCGAGAAAGAGGGCGTGCTGGGCGCATCGGTGCGCCTCGCCAGCGCCGAGCGGCTCGGGCGCAGCGTCAACGTGATGTGCCAGGTGCGGATGTCCCGCCAGACGATGGACGCGCGCGACGAGTTCGAGCGGTTCATCGCCGGGCGCGAGGAGATCGTCGAATGCTACGCCATGTCGGGCGAATGGGACTATCTGCTGCGCATCGCGGTGAAGGACGTGGCCGATTACGACCGCTTCATCCGCCAGGGCGTCCTCGCCCATCCCAGCGTCGCCAACGCCGCCTCCAATTTCGCGCTGCGCCAGGTGAAATACACGACCGAGATCCCGGTCTGAGCTTTTACGACCGGTTCCGGCGGCGCTCGCTCGCCCAGAGCTGCGGCGGGCGCCCATAGTGACGGCGGAAGGCGTGGCTGAGCGCGACCTCGTCGGAATAGCCGGTCCGCTGCGCGACCTCGATCAGCGAATGATTGTCCGAGAGCAGTAGCCGGGCCGCGCGCTCCAGCCGCAGCGCGCGATGATAGGCGATCGGCGCCGCGCCGAAGGCGAGCTTGAAATAGCGGGCGAGATGGAATTGCGAGAGGCCGGCGACCGAGGCCAACTCGGCCAGCGCGACGGCGCGGCCGTCATTCTCGTGGAGATGGCCGCGCGCGCGCTCCAGCCGCTGAAGGAGCGCCCGCCGCGTCGAGGCCTTCACCGCCTTCAGCCGCGCCATCGCGGCCTCGCTCTCGCCGAGCGGATACTGGATCGCCGCGCCCATGCGGCGCACGAAGCCGTCGGCGATGCGATGGCCGAATGCCGGATCGCGGGCGATGCGACGACCGAAATCCTCCAACGCACGGCCCACGCCGCTGGCGCGCGTCGACAGGACGAGCGAGCGCCCCAGCAAGGGCGCCTCCCCCGCCATGCCGGAGTCGGCGCTCTCCCGCGACGGCAGGACCAGGCACAGGCCCACCATGTCCGCGCGATGCGAGGCGACGCAGCCGACGCCGCTGTCGAGATAGAGGAACTGGCCCGGCCGGACGCGCAGGGAGGCGCCGTCCACGTCGTAAAAGCACTCGCCTTCGAGGACGATCTTCAGCGACGGCGCGGCGGTGCCCAGCGGCGAGCACCCCGGCTTCAGGCGGGAGAGGACGAGCTTGCCGACCTCGCCCGGCGCGCGCGGCGCCTCGAGGTGGCGGTCCATGATCGTGAAATGGCTCGACATTTCGACCTGTGTGTTACTCGAATAGGTCGCATGTGCCGTGACAAAGATGAACCTTGCCTGACTGGCTACAAATGTAGCACGTCGCGGCGACGAATTCGCAAGATCGATCAATCCCGTCGCGAAGGCGGGCCTCGTGCCTAGATGAACCCGCCCATCCAGAGCGCCGCGCCGCCGGCAATGACGGCGGCCGCCCAGAAGCGCCAGGCCGGGGCGGGCCGCAGCGGCGTGGCCTGCGCCGCGACATCGCCATCGCCCAGCACCATCGCCCGGGTCAGGTTGCGGCGCCGCGCGACCAGGTAGAAGAGGATCGCCGCGACGTGCAGCGCGATCAGCGCGGCCAGCAGGTTGAACCACGTCTCGTGGATCTCGGTGAGCTGCTCCGACAGGTCGTAGCTCACCAGATGGGCGAGCGGGCCGGAGGCGAGTCCGTCCTCGTCGGTCGCGAACAGGCCGAGGCCGACCTGCGCGGCGAGGGCCAGCAGCATCGCGATCACGCTGAGCGCGCCGAGCGGGCTGTGCCCGGCGACCGGCCCGGCGCGCCGCGCGAGGTGATCGCGCAGCGCGCGCGGCCCCCGCACGAAGCCGGCGAAGCGCGCCGTCGACCCGCCGATCAGCCCCCAGAGCAGCCGGAAAACGAGCAGCCCGAACATCGCGATTCCGGCCGGGATGTGCAGGTCCATCCGTCCTTCCTCCGCGCTCCACCACAGGAACGGCACGAGCAGGACGATCGTCCAGTGGAAGATGCGGGTCGGCAGATCCCAGACCGGGGCGCGGACGGAAGCCGTCATTCGTCTTCCGGCGCCCGGAACCGGTCGTGGCAGTTGCGGCAGCTCGGTCCGAGATCGGCCTGGGCGGTACGGATCGCCTCGATGTCGCCGGTCCCGGCGATCGTGCTGAACTCTTCGGCCGTCGCGATGAACCGGGCCGCCGCCTCGCCGAATCCTTCCTGATCGGTCCAGATTTCCGCCTTGGCGCGGGTCCGCACGCCGCTTTCCGGGCCGCTGCCCTCCGGGAACCAGGTCAGGATCCGGGGCGCATGATCGGCCAGGACGCGCGCGCTCGCCTGGATCTCCTCCACCGAGGGGTTGCGCGCCTTGAGCTGGTCGCCGATCGCCTTGGAGGCGCGCGCCATCTCCTTGTAGTTCGCCTGGCGCGCGCGGATCGTCCCGGCGACGCTGTCGTCGCCCTCCGCCCCGGCGGTCTCGTTCGCGGTGACGGGCGCTTCCGCGCGGTTGCAGGCCGCCGCGGCGGCCAGAGCCAGCAGCGTCGCCGACGCCATCATCACTTTTCGCATGTCCCCGATTCTCCGTCGCAGCCTTATTGGACGGCCCTCATAGGAAACGCCCCGGCCTGGGGGAAGGCCGGGGCGTCCTTTGCATCCGGTCCGGCGAAGGGGACACGCCGGGCGCGGAAGATCGTCTAGCGGCAGCGGCGGCCGCCATCGCGGTCGATCTCGCGGCCGACCAGGCCGCCGACGACGGCGCCGATGATCGTGCCGGTGGTGCGGTCGCGACCGCCGTCGATCGCGCGGCCGGCCAGCGCGCCCGCGGCGCCGCCGATGATCAGGCCGGTCGTGCCGTCGCTGCGGCGGCAATGATAGCGCCCGTCGCGTCCGCGCCAGGTCGGCCCGTTATAATAGCCGCGCCGGTCGTAATAGCGGCTGTAGGCGCGGCGATCGCGATGGTCGCGGCGATCGTAACGGTCATAGCGATCGTAGCGGCTCTGGGCCTCGGCCGTGGCGCCGGCCGTGGGGATGGTGACGGCGGGGACCGCCATCAGCGCGGCGGCGGTGCCGAGGATGATCGTACGCATGACAAACTCCCTTCAATCTCGGGCGGAGCGGGTCCGCCGGTGATTCGGGTTCTAGCGGCGCGCGCCTGAGCCGCCTCTGAATCACCGGGTTAGGCGGCGTTCAGCTTGGGCGGCGGG
Source organism: uncultured Sphingosinicella sp. (assembly GCA_964614625.1). Taxonomy (GTDB): domain Bacteria; phylum Pseudomonadota; class Alphaproteobacteria; order Sphingomonadales; family Sphingomonadaceae; genus Allosphingosinicella. The sequence continues at coordinate 8,072 of CAZTPD010000007.1, forward strand.
CGAGGTGAGTTAGCGGATTAATACACGATCTCCCTTGCGCTCGGCTCCGCGAAGCCCCAATCTCGCTCCGAAACCGCAAGGACGGGAACGAACCATGGCCACCCAGACCGAAACGCAGACCGACATCGAAGGCGCGCCGACGCTGACGCTCGATCCGCCGCAGCCGCTCCAGTCCGTGCAGCCGGAGCAGGCGGCCGGCCTCGTGCCCCTGAAGGACGAGCAGAAGAGCCAGCTCGAGGAGCGGGTGGATCAGTTCGTCAGCGATCTGGTGGCGCTCGACGCCAACTCGCCCGATTTCGGCAAGAAGGTCGATCAGCTGACCTCGATGGGCCGCAAGGAGATCGCCGAGGCCGCCGGCCATTCCAACCGCTTCCTCGACCGGCCGGTGAAGGCGATCGACAAGGACACCGGCATCGGCGCCAACCTGACCGAACTGCGCAAGACCGTCGAGGCGCTCGATCCCGGCCGGGGCGGCGCGCTCGCCAAGCCCAGGAAGCTGTTCGGCATCATCCCGATGGGCAACCGGCTGCGCGGCTATTTCATGAAATACCAGTCGGCCCAGACCCACATCTCGTCGATCCTCGCCGCCCTCGCCAGCGGCAAGGACGAGCTCCTCATGGACAATGCCGCGATCGACGTCGAGCGCGCGAACATGTGGAAGACGATGGGCAAGCTGGAGCAGATGATCCACATCTCCAAGGCGCTCGACCAGAAGCTGGAGGACAAGGCGGCCGAGCTGGACGCCACCGAGCCGGCCAAGGCCAAGGCGATCCGCGAGACCGCGCTCTTCTACACCCGCCAGCGCACCACCGATCTGCTCACCCAGATGGCGGTGACGGTGCAGGGCTATCTGGCGCTTGATCTGGTCAAGAAGAACAATGTCGAGCTGGTGAAGGGCGTCGACCGCGCGTCGACCACCACCGTCGCGGCGCTGCGAACCGCCGTCACCGTCGCGCAGGCGCTGACCAACCAGAAGCTGGTGCTGGAGCAGATCACCGCGCTCAACACCACCACCGCCAACATGATCGAGGGCACCGGCGAGCTGCTCAAGACGCAGTCCGGCGAGATCCACAAGCAGGCCGCCTCGGCGACGATCCCGCTGGAGACGCTCCAGCGCGCCTTCCAGAACATCTACGACACGATGGACACGATCGACAAATTCAAGATCGAGGCGCTCGGCAACATGAAGCAGACGGTCGAGACGCTGGGCAGCGAGGTCGAGAAGAGCCGGGGCTATATCGCCCGCGCCGAGGGCGTGGCGCAGAACCAGCTTTCCGGCCCCAGCGAATCCCCGCTGACCGCGCTGGAAGGCTGAGGGGAGCGCGCTGCCCATGCCGGACCATCCCCGCAGCGTCGATCAGGCGATCGCCCGCTTCGAGGAAGTGATGGGGCGGATCGACCGCACCGCGTCGGCCCGTTCCGCCGAATCGCGCGCGGCCGATCGGGCGCGGACGCGGCATTATGCCGGCCAGGTCGCCCGCCGCGCGACCAATGTCGGCATCGCGCTCGGCGTGGTGCTGCTCGGCGCGATCGTCGCCGGGATCGTGCTCAACGGGATCGGCATCACCGGCGTCTTCATCGTCATGGCGCTGATGTTCCTCGCCGTCATCGTCTTCTCGCTCTGGTCGGGCGAAAAACCGATCGTCGAATATAAGGATTCGATGCCGAACAAGGCGGTGGTGCAGCGGCTCGACAGCCTGCTGAACCGCAAGCGCGCCGCCCTCCCGGCCCCCGCCGCCAGCCGGCTCGACGCGATCAGCGCGCAGCTTCCCCTGCTGGAGAACCGGCTCGCCGAGACCGCGACGCTCGATCCGCTGGCGCAGGATGCCCGCCGACTGATGGGCCGCCACCTGCCCGAGCTGATCGAGCGTTACGAGCGCGTCCCCGCCCAGTATCGCCGCGACCGCGACGGCGAGGGGCTGACGGTGGACGAGCGCCTCGTCCAGGGCCTCGACGCCGCGCGCACCGCGCTCGACGATCTCGGCCGCAAGCTCGCCCGCGAGGATCTGGACGCCTTCGAGACGCAGGGCCGCTTCCTCGAAAGCCGCTACAAGGACGACGGCACGATCAAGAGCGAATGACGATGGCGTTCGAGCTTGAACGGATTCTCTACGACACCGAGGATTTCCTGCGCCGCAGCCTCGGCTCGTCCGCCGCGCGCGAGGCGAAGAAGCGCAAGGCCCGGCGTGCCTGGGAAGAAGCGGTGCGCCGCACCCGCCGCGCGGGGCTGCTGTTCGTCGCCGTCACTGGCCTGCTGATCGCCTGGAGCCTGTTGGTCCCCGTGCCCCTGCTGACCTGGATCGTCGCGCTGCCGACCATCTTCCTGTTCGCCCTCATCAGCCTGTTCTGGCCGACCCGGCACGCCCGCCGGCAGGACGATCCGCGCCGCCCGATCGATCTCGGCACGCTGGCGGCCCGCGCCGAAGAGGGGCTGCTCGACCGCCGCCGCGAGCTGCCCGGCCGCGCCCTGCCCGCCGCCGACCGCATCCTCACCCGCCTCGCCGAGCTCCAGCCGGACCTCGCCGCGCTCGATCCCGCCTCCCCGGTCGGCGGCGATGCGCGGCGGCTGATCGGCGAGCATCTGCCGCGCCTGGTCGATTCCTATCTGGAGCTGCCCGCCAGCACCCGCGCGCCGGGGTCCGAAAGCAGCAAGCGTTTCGGCGAAAGCCTCGACATCGTCGCCGGAGAGCTCGACCACCTCCTCGAACGCGCCAGCAGCGGCCGGCATCTGAGCTTCGAGACCCAAAGCCGCTTCATCGAGACGCGCTATCGGGAGGACGGCGATCTGAAAGGGGATTAGGCGGGTTGTGATCACACAGCCCCACGTTCCGCTCATCCTGAGTAGAGACTGAGCGAAGTCGAAGGCCCGTATCGAAGGACCATCCGGAGAGTCCCTGCGTCCTTCGATACGCCGTTTCGACAAGCATGTCCTGAGCTTGTCGAAGGGCTCAACGGCTACTCAGGATGAGCGGTTTGGTGTGATCACAATCCGTTCCCTAACCATAGGCGGTGTTAGGTGACAGGACTCTCTGGAGTCAGGCGCGGTTGAGAGATGACGCCGGAGTGGCGCCAAAAACGGCTCTTATCCGAGAAAAACAGGCGAATGAGAGGCCTCTGGGAAGACGATATTCGGGCGAAACCGACGTCGAAAGCTGGACCATTTTCGGTCAGATCGCGGCGCGCTCGCCGCTAGAACAATCGACCCAACCGAGGCTCGCTGCGCGGAAATCTCCTTCACGGGCAGCCGGGCTAGTGAGATCGACAACGCGGACGCTGGTTCGATCATCGAAAACGCCCTGCTCGCGCAGCAACAGGCAAATATATTCGGCATAGCCAAAAGCCGGCCCGTCGACGCCGACCGTGCCGACCTGCCAAGTTGCCGAAAGCGGAGAATCGTCGAACAATACATCGCGGACTCGGGCCTCCGCCATTATAGCGGCGCGCGCTCGATCGACTGCGGCGGGCTCGAATCTTGAAATCGCCTCTGTCACCGGCGCACGGCCCTCAGGCTGCTCTTCCGCTGCGGCTTGGTTGGCGCCGGCGTCGCAGCCGGCGAGCAAAAAGGCCGGCGCCGAGAATGAAGGTAGAGATCTTCAAGCCGATTTCTCCAATCACACTTTGGCCAGCATCTTAGCACGGACGCGCGCGATGACGTGAATTTCGCCATGGAGGTCGGCGGGCGTCAGGCGACTTGCCGCGCGCGCGGCTTTCCGCCTAATCCGCTCCCGTGCTCGATCGCCTGCTTCCCGACAAGTTCATCCTTTGGCTGATCGCGGCGGTCGCGTTCGCCGCGCTGCTGCCGGTCGCGGGGCGGGACGCCGCCATGCTCGACTGGCTGACCTATGCGGCGATCTTCTCGCTCTTCTTCCTGCACGGCGCCCGCCTGCCGCGCGAGGCGCTGATCGCCGGGATCACCGGCTGGCGGCTGCATCTCGCCATCCTGGCGCTCACCTTCATCGCCTTCCCGCTGATCGGCATCGCGCTGGCGCGCGCCTTTCCCGGCCTGCTGTCGCCGGAATTGTGGACCGGCATCCTCTATCTGTGCGCCCTGCCCTCCACCGTGCAGACCTCGATCGCCTATACCTCGATCGCGCGCGGCAATGTCGCGGGCGCGGTCGCGGCGGCGGCCTTCTCCAACCTGCTCGGCGTGTTCCTGACGCCCTTTCTGGTCGCGGCGATGCTCCAGGCGGAGGGCAGCGGGATCGCGCTGGGCGGCATCTGGCGGATCGTCGCTTTGCTCTTCCTGCCCTTCGTGCTGGGCCATGCCGCGCGGCCTTTCGTCGCGCCGCGCATCGCGGGCTGGCCGAAGCTGACGACGATCGTGGACAAGGGCACGATCCTGCTCGCGGTCTACGGCGCCTTTTCCGCCGCGACGGTCGAAGGGGTCTGGAGCCGCATCCCACCCGCCGAGATCGCCCTGCTCTCGGCGATGATGGCCGCCCTGCTCGCCTTCGTGCTGGCGCTGGCCTGGGCGGTGGGGCGCTGGGGCGGCTTCTCGCATGAGGACCGGGCGGCGATCCTGTTCTGCGGCTCGGTGAAGGGGCTGGTGAGCGGCGTGCCGATGGCGCGCATCCTCTTTCCCGGCCCGATGGCGGGCATCGTGATCGTCCCGATCATGATCTTCCACGCCATCCAGCTCGTCGCCGGCGCCTGGATCGCCGGATCGATGGGGCGGAAGGCGGATTCTCCTCTCTCCCGTTCGGGCTGAGCCTGTCGAAGCCCTCTCCTTCTTTTCTGCCGTAAGAAAGGGCAGGGCTTCGACAGGCTCAGCCCGAACGGTGGAAGGGATTTACTGAAAAAGTGCACGCGCGGCGCTGAGCCGCGCCACGCCTTCGTCCAGTACGTCCGGGCGCTTGGCGAAGCACAGGCGGATCACGTTCCGCACCGGATTTTCGGCATAGAACACCGATAAGGGAATCGCCGCCACCCCCGCCTCGCGCACCGCGCGCTCGCAGAAGGTCATGTCGTCGGCGTCGATGCCCGAAGCGGCGAGATCGACGGTGAGGAAATAGCTGCCCTCCGCCGTCAGCACCGCGAAGCCCGCCGCCTCCAGCCCCGCACGCAGCCGATCGCGCCCCTCGGCGAAGCCGGCACACATCGCGGTGTAATAATCGTCGCTCTTGCCCAGCCCCCAGGCGACCGCGCCTTGCAGGTTGGGCGGCGTGGTGAAGGTGAGGAACTGGTGCGCGCGCGCCACGGCGTCGATCAGCGGCGGCCGCGCCACCGCCCAGCCCACCTTCCAGCCGGTCAGCGAGAATATCTTGCCGGCCGATCCCACCTTCACGGTCCGCGCCGCCATGCCGGGCAGCGACGCGAGCGGCACGTGCCGCCGCCCGTCGAACACGACATGCTCCCACACCTCGTCGGTCAGCGCGACCGCATCCGCCGTCACGCAGGCCCGGGCGATCAGGCCCAGCTCCTCCGCGTCGAACATCCGCGCGGTGGGATTGTGCGGATTGTTGAGGATGACGAGCCGGGTCCGGTCGGTGAACGCCTCGGCCAGCGCCGCCCCGGTGATCCGCCAGTCCGGCGGCGTCAGCCGCACGAGGCGCGGCACCCCGCCGGCGCGCCGCACCAGCGGCAGATAGGCGTCGTAGAGCGGCTGGATCAGCACCACCTCGTCGCCCGGCGCGATCAGCGCGAGGAGGCTGGCGGCCAGCGCCTCGGTCGCGCCCGACGTGACCACGACATGGTCCGGATCGACCTCGATCGCCTGATGGTGCCGGTAATGCGCCGCCACCGCCTCGCGCAGCTCCGGCAGGCCGCGCATCGGCGGATATTGGTTGGAGCCGGCGGTCAGCGCCTCGGCGGCCCTGGCGATCACATCGTCCGGCCAGCCGAAATCGGGAAAGCCCTGCCCCAGATTGATCGCGCCATGTTCGCGCGCGAGGCCCGACATATGCTCGAAGATCGTGGTCGGCATCTCGGCGAAGAGCGGGTTCAGCGCGCGGCCTCCGTCTCGCTCGCCGCCGCCTCGGGCGCGGGAGCCGGCGCCGATGCGGGAGGCGGCGGCGCCACCCGCGCGGGCCGTTCCGGCGGCGCCACGCCCCAGCGGCCGAGCGGGCGCTGCGGCGGCGCCTCGGCTTCCTCCTCGCCGGTCAGCGCCCAGCGCTGGCTGGCGCTCATCGTCCGGTCGGCGCGGGCGCGCTGGGCGATGACCTCGGTCGCGCTCTCGCGCGCCAGCGGCTCGTAGCGGCGCAGCACGGAACGCTGGAAGCTGTCCACGCTGTGCCCGCCGGTCGCCTCCCGCGCGGCCTCCGCCGCCGCCGCGTCGCGGCCCGAGGCATCGCCCGAAGCGAGGCGCGTAGCCGCGTCGGGCTGGCCGAAGCCGCCGCGCCAGGCGATCGCCGGCTCCGCGCCCCCGTAACGGCTGAGGAACGCGCCCGGCCGCCCCCAGCCGCCGCGCCAGCGGTAGAAGATGTGCGTCCCGATCGTCGCCGATTTGACCAGGCTGGAGGCCCAGTAGGGCACGACATAATTGGCGTGATAATGGGTCGCCCAGCCGACAGGCGCGTGGACATAGCCATTGAGCGCCGCCTCCGCGACCGCGCGCGCGCGCTCCCAATAGCCCGCCATCGGCGCGCGGCGCAGCGAACCGTCGCAGGTGAAGGAGAACTGGCAGCCGGTATAGCGTTGCGACCCTTCGAAGACGACGCCGCAGACGGTGGACGGATAGGCCGGATGGCGCACCCGGTTCAGCACCACCTGCGCGACGCCGCGCTGCCCGTCGGCCGTCTCGCGCGCCGCCTCGTAATAGATGGCGGCGGTCAGGCAATCGAGCGAGCGCAGCCGGTCCGCCCCATTGCCGGTTGGGATGAAGGGGCGCGCGGCGGGATTGGCGACGTCGGCGACCGGAATGCCGGCATTGATCGACACCGCGTCCTGCGGCGCCACCTCGCGCAATTGCGTCGCGCTGGTCGCCGCCACCTCCTCGCGCAGCCGCTGGACGGGCGCCGGCGCGGCCTCGGCCAGCGCCGCGTCGGCCGCCGGATCGCGCAGCGCGAGGCCGGCGACGGTCGCGATCCACAAGGCGAGCATCGCCGCGACGAACGGCACCGCCCACCAGAGCCGGCGCGCGACGCGATCATCGCCCGGCGCGGGCGCCGGATCGACCATGGCGGCGCTCATCCGCGCGCTCCGGGGGATCGAACTGTCATATTCATATAACACACATATATATAGCGCCACCTGTCCGCAACATGAAGGGCCGGGCGCGCGTGGCTCTGGCGCAGGCGAAATGGAGCGGTTAGGGTCGGGCCATGTCCGAGAGAATATCGCCCCCCGCCGCCGCGCGCGCCGCCACCCATTGCACCGCCGACCAATATGAGGAGCTGTACCGCCGGTCGCTCGACGATCCGGACGGCTTCTGGGCCGAGCAGGCGCAGAGGCTCGACTGGGTGAAGCCGCCGACACGCATCTCGAACTGGTCCTACGATCCGGTCGATATCAAGTGGTTCGAGGACGGCGTTCTCAATCTCTGCCACAATTGCGTGGACCGCCATCTGCCGGAGCGCGCGGACGATGTCGCGATCATCTGGGAAGGCGACGAACCGGACATGGTCCGCAAGCTGACCTATGGCGAGCTGCATGCCGAGATCGTGCGGATGGCCGGCGCGCTCAGGAAGCTGGGCGCCGCCAAGGGCGACCGGATCACGCTCTATCTGCCGATGATCCCGGAGGCGGCGATCGCGATGCTCGCCTGCGCGCGGATCGGCGCGGTCCACAGCGTCGTCTTCGGCGGCTTCTCGCCCGAGGCGCTGCACGGCCGGATCGAGGATTGCGCCAGCCGCTTCGTCATCACCGCCGACGGCGGGATGCGCGGCGGCAAGCTGGTCCCGCTCAAGGCCAATGTCGATGCCGCCCTCGCCCATGGCGACACGCCGGTCGAGGCGGTGATCGTCGTGCGCCATCTCGGCAACGAGATCGCCTTCAACCCCGATATCGACCGCTGGTATCATGAGATCGCCGTGGGCGGCGCGGACGTCCCCTGCGAACCGATGAACGCGGAAGACCCGCTGTTCATCCTCTACACGTCGGGATCGACCGGCAAGCCCAAGGGCGTGCTGCACACGACCGCCGGCTATGCGGTCTGGACCGCGGCGACCTTCCACTATGTGTTCGACTACCGGCCCGGCGAGATATTCTGGTGCTCCGCCGACGTGGGCTGGGTCACGGGGCACAGCTACGTCGTCTACGGCCCGCTCGCCAACGGCGCGACGACCTTCATGTTCGAAGGCGTGCCCAATTACCCCGATTTCTCCCGCTTCTGGGACACGGTCGAGCGGCACAAGGTCAATATCTTCTACACCGCGCCGACCGCGATCCGCGCGCTGATGCGCGAGGGCGAGGCGCCGGTGAAGAAGCACGACCGCTCCTCCATCCGCCTGCTCGGCACGGTGGGCGAGCCGATCAACCCGGAGGCGTGGCTGTGGTATCACCGCGTCGTCGGCGACGAGCGTTGCCCGATCGTCGACACCTGGTGGCAGACCGAGACGGGCGGGATCATGATCACCACCCTGCCCGGCGCGCACGACATGAAGCCGGGGTCGGCCGGCAGGCCCTTCTTCGGCATCGCGCCGGAGCTGGTCGACGCCGACGGCGCCGTGCTGGAAGGCGCGGCCTCCGGCAATCTGTGCATCGCCGGCTCCTGGCCGGGGCAGATGCGCACCGTCTATGGCGATCACGAACGTTTCGCCCAGACCTATTTCAGCGCCTACAAGGGCAAATATTTCACCGGCGACGGCTGCCGCCGCGACGAAGACGGCTATTACTGGATCACCGGCCGGGTGGACGACGTCATCAACGTCTCCGGCCACCGCATGGGCACCGCCGAGGTCGAAAGCGCCTTGGTCAGCCACGACCTCGTCGCCGAGGCCGCCGTGGTCGGCTACCCGCACGACATCAAGGGCCAGGGCATCTATTGCTACGTCACCCTGATCGCCGGCCAGGAGGGCAGCGCCGAGCTGGAGGCGGAGCTGCGCGCCCATGTCCGGACCGAGATCGGCCCGATCGCCTCGCCCGACCTGATCCATTTCACGCCCGCCCTTCCCAAGACGCGCTCGGGCAAGATCATGCGCCGCATCCTGCGCAAGATCGCGGAGAACGAGTTCGGATCGCTCGGCGACACCTCGACGCTCGCCGATCCGAGCCTGGTGGACGCACTGATCGAGGGGCGCCGCAACCGCTGATGAAGATCGTCGTCGGCGATATCGGGGGCACCCACGCCCGCTTCGCCGTCGCGACGCTCGGCGCGGGCCGCCCCGAAATCGGCCCGATGAAGCGTTACCGCACGCGCGAGCATGACGGGCTGGAAGCCGCCTGGGCGCGCTTCGCCGGTGAATGCGGGGAGCCGCTGCCGAAGGACGCCGCGTTCGCCGTCGCCGCGCCGATCGAGGGCGAGACGCTGCGCTTCATGAACAGCGCGTGGCGCATCCCGCGCTTCACGATCGGCGACGATCTCGGCCTCGACCGGCTGCTGCTGCTCAACGATTTCGGCGCGGTCGCCCATGCCGTGTCCGTGCTCGGGCCGGAGGAGCTGGAGCCGGTCACGGGTCCGACGGCGCTGCCGGACAAGGGCGTGGTCAGCGTGCTCGGCCCCGGCACCGGGCTGGGCGTCGCCCTGTTCGCGCGCCGCGACGGCAAGGCGGCGGTGATCGAGACGGAAGCCGGCCATATCGGCTTCGCGCCGCTCGATCCGGAGGAGGAGGAGCTGTCCGACGCGCTGGTCGAGCTGTACGGCCGCGCCTCGGTCGAGCGGGTCGTCTCCGGCCCCGGCCTGATCGACATCTACCGCCATCTCGGCGGCGCGACCGAGATCGGCCCGAACAATGCCGGCGATTTGTGGAGCGCGGCGATCGACGGCCAAGACGCGATCGCCGCCCATGCGCTCGACATCCTGGTCCGCTGCTTCGGCGCGGCGGCGGGCGACATCAGCCTCGCCCACGGCGCGATGGGCGTCGCGATCACCGGCGGCCTCGCCAACCGTATCGCCCACCTGCTCCGCGCCCCCGCCTTCGCCGCCCGCTTCACCGCCAAGGGGCGCTACCGGGAGCGGATGCAGCGCGTGCCGGTCGTGCTCGCGACCCATGCGGAGCCCGGCCTGCTCGGCGCGGCGGTGGCGTTCCAGAGAGAGCACGGCGCCTGATTTCCTCCCCACGATTTCGTGGGGAGGGGGACCGTCCGAAGGACGGTGGAGGGGCCTTCGGCACAGGCCCCTGAAGTTGCCCCTCCACCAGCTTCGCTGGTCCCCCTCCCCGGCAAATGCCGGGGAGGAAAGTTCAGATCGCCCGGCTCACCACTTCCTTCATGATCTCGTTGGTGCCGCCGAAGATGCGGGTGACGCGGGCGTCGCGCCAGAGGCGGGCGATCAGATATTCGTTCATATAGCCCGCGCCGCCATGCAATTGCAGGCTCGCATCGCACACCTCCCATTGCAGCTCGGTATGCCACAGCTTCGCGGCGCTCGCCTCGTCGGCGGTGAGCGCGCCCGCCATGTGCCGCTTCAGCGCCCAGTCGAGATGCGCCCAGCCGACCTGGAGCTTGGCCTGAAGGTCGGCGAGCGTGAAGCGGGTGTTCTGGAACTCGAACACCGTCTTGCCGAACGCCTTGCGCTCCCGGGTGAACTTGACCGCCTCGTCGAAGGCGCGCTGCGCGGAGGCCTGGGCGCCGATCGCGATCTGGAGCCGCTCCTGCGGAAGCTGGCTCATCAGATAGGCGAAGCCCGCCCCCGCCGCGCCGATCAGGTTGCCCTTCGGCACGCGCACGTCCTGGAAGAACAGCTCCGACGTGTCCTGGCCGTGCAGCCCGATCTTGTCGAGGTTGCGCCCGCGCTGGAAGCCGGGCCGGTCCGCCTCGACGAGGATCAGCGAGATGCCCTTCGCGCCCTCGGCCGGATCGGTCTTGGCGACGACGACGATCAGCTCGGCATGCTGGCCGTTGGTGATGTAGGTCTTGGAGCCGTTGAGGACGTAGTCGTCGCCATCCTCGATCGCCGTCGTGCGGACGCCCTGGAGGTCGGAGCCGGCGCCCGGCTCGGTCATCGCGATCGCGCCCGGCGTCTCGCCGGAGATCATCCTGGGCAGCCAGTGCCGCTTCAGCTCCTCGGAACCGTAGTGGACGAGATAGGGCGCGACGATGTCGGAATGCAGCCCGATCCCGGCCGTCGAGCCGAGATAGCCCAGCTCCTCGCTGATCACCGCATTGTAGCCGAAGTCGAGCCCCAGCCCGCCATAGGCCTCCGGCACGTTCGGGCAGAGCAGGCCCGCCTCCCCGGCCTTGCGCCAGAAGCCCTTGTCGATCTCGCCCTGCTCCTCCCACCGCTCGAGGTGCGGCGTCAGCTCGCGATCGAAGAACTTGCGCACGGAATCGCGAAACAGGTCGTGCTCCTCGCCATAGGCGAAGCGTCGGGAGAGGTTCAGCATTTCAGGGCTCCTCGAACTGACGCGTGGCTCAGCGCGGCGCCATCCGGATCGCGCCGTCGAGGCGGACATGTTCGCCGTTGAGATAGACATTCTCCGCCATGAACACGGCGAGGCGGGCATATTCCTCGGCGGTGCCGAGCCGCTTGGGGAACGGCACCTGCGCGGCGAGCGCGTCCTGCACATTCTGCGGCATCATCGCCATCATCGGCGTTTTGAAGATGCCGGGCAGGATCGTGTTGACGCGGATGCCCTCGCCCATCAGGTCGCGCGCGATCGGAAGCGCCATGCCGAGCACGCCGGCCTTCGAGGCCGAATAGGCGGCCTGGCCGATCTGCCCGTCCTGCGCGGCGACCGAAGCGGTGTTGACGATCAGGCCCTTCTCGCCGTCCTCCAGCGGATCGAGATCGGCCATGCCGGCGGCCGAGGCGGCGAGGACGCGGAAGGTGCCGATCAGGTTGATCTGGATCGCCAGCTCGAACTGGTGGATCGGATAGCGTTTCACCGCCTTCGTCTCCTTGTCGCGGCCGACCGTCTTCACCGCATTGGCGACGCCGGCGCAATTGACGCAGATCCGCTCCTGCCCGTGCGCCGCGCGCGCCGCCGCGAAGGCCGCGTCCACGGCTTCGTCGGAGGTCACGTCGCATTGCGCGAAAATGCCGCCGATCTCTTCGGCGACCTTCGCGCCGCGATCGGCGTCGCGATCGAAGACGGCGACCTTGACGCCCTTCGCGGCCAGCGCCCGGGCGGTGGCCTCGCCGAGGCCGGAAGCGGCGCCGGTGACCACGGCGGCGATCGAGGAATCGAGCTTCATGTGCAATTCTCCTTTGCCCGATCCCTAGAGGCAAGGCGGCGAATCCGGCAAGTCCGGATACCTCCCTAAACCGTTCGGGCGAACGGAAGTGGAGAGCCTCGCGCGCGCGAACGACGTTTCGGGTCCGTATTTAACCCGGGATTAGGGTTTACGGAGCATAAACCACGGCATCGCAATTTCACGGGGAACGATAAGTGGGCAGCAGCCGCATCCTCAATCTGGTGTTCGAGAACGGCCGCGATTGCCGCCGGCAATGGCCGCGTCAGCTCATGATCCTGTCGGCGCGCCTCAGCACCGTCACCAACGACTATCCGGTGCGCATCCGCGATCTCTCCTCCGGCGGCGCGCGCGTCGAGGGCGCCGAGCTGCCGATGGTCGGCACCGACGTGATGCTGAAGCGCGGGGACAGCGACGTGTTCGGCGCGGTCGCCTGGGTCTCCGGCAACCAGGCCGGCATCGAGTTCGAGGAGATGCTGGACGACGCGGCGCTCGACGCCTTCACCAGCGCGCCCGACATGCCCGCCCCCAATGCCGGCGACACCCGCCGCCCCGGCTTCGGCCGCAAGAGCGGGAAGCATCCGCGCTGGTCCAACGGCACGGGCTGGGTGGACGGCTGAAGCGCGGCGATTCGCGCGCGATCCGGACGAACGGGCCGCGCCGGTCTTCCCTCTGCTAAGTTTACAAAGTTTACAGGGTCGGGGGTGTTACACGGGAGCGCTTCCGGGCCGATCGGGCCGCGCATTTCAAAGAGCCGGCGAGCCGGAGCCGAGACCCCGAGTCGCGGGCGAGCCTGACAGAGCATTTCCTACATTGGAAGTGGGCGGCCATAGGCCGGATTCTGTTCGCGCAGAGACGCAGAGGCGCGGAGAGTCCGAACATTTCCCGACAGCCGCGAATATCCGAGGACGCACCGTCTCGCGGGGCCTCTCTGCGCCTCTGCGCCTCTGCGCGAACCTTGAAAAGCGGCGGGGTCGCGCCGGGGATTGAGAGAAAGGCGCTACGCGCCTACCCACCCCTAGCCCCTCCCTTTCAGGGAGGGGGATTGGCGGCAGCTAACCACCCACAACCGATATTGAGCCCTCCCGCCCAAACCGGCTAAGCGCCCGCCATGTCCTCCCCCATCATCCTGGTCGATGCCGATGCCTGTCCGGTGAAGGACGAGGTGTACAAGGTCGCGTGGCGGCGCGGGGTGCCGGTGCGGATCGTCAGCAATGCGCGGATTCGGGTGCCGGAGCATCCGCTGATCGAGCGGATCGTGGTTTCGGATGCGTTCGACGCGGCGGACGACTGGATCGCCGAGCAGGCGCGTGACGGCGCGGTGGTCGTCACGGCCGACATATTGCTGGCCGACCGCTGCCTGAAGGCGGGCGCGGCGGTGGTCGCGCCGAACGGCAGGCCCTTCACCACCGCCTCGATCGGCGGGGCGATCGCGACCCGGGCGATCATGGCCGACCTGCGCGCCGGCGCGGACGGGATCGGCGGCGGCCCGCCGCCCTTCACGAAAGCCGACCGCTCGCGCTTCCTGTCGGCGCTGGACGAGGCGCTGGCCCGCATCGCGCGGGGCTAACTTCCTTTCCGGCGAAGCCGGAAGCAACTTTCCTTTTCTTCCCTTCTCCGCGCCTCTGCGTCTCTGCGCGAACCCATTTTTTGTGCGCGCAGAGACGCAGAGGCGCGGAGAAGGAAAAGGAGGATATGCCCGCTTCGCGGGAAGGCGCGAAGGCACGAAGAAGGAAGGTGGATTCCAGCTTTCGCTGGAATAACGGGGAGGTGGTGGGCTTTTGCTCAGAGGCGCTCGACGATGGTGACGTTGGCGATGCCGCCGCCTTCGCACATGGTCTGAAGGCCGTAGCGCAAGCCGCGGTTCTTCAAGGCATATACGAGCGTCGCCATCAGCTTCGCGCCGGACGCGCCGAGCGGGTGGCCGAGCGCGATGGCGCCGCCGTTGACGTTGAGCTTGTCGGGGTCCGCGCCCGTCTCCTTGAGCCAGGCGAGCGGCACGGGGGCGAAGGCCTCGTTCACCTCGTAGAGATCGATGTCCCCGATCGCCAAGCCCGCACGCGACAAGGCGCGGGCGGTGGCCGGGATCGGCTCCTCCAGCATGATGACGGGATCGCCCGCCGTGACGGTGAGGTTGTGGATGCGCGCCAGCGGGGTGAGGCCGTGCGCCTTCAGCGCCGCCGCGCTGACGATCAGCACGCCGCTCGCCCCGTCGCAGACCTGGGAGGCGTTGGCGGCGCTGATCCGGCCGCCCTCGCGCAGCAGCTTGACCGAGGCGATGCCCTCCAGCGTCGCGTCATGGCGCACGCCCTCGTCCGCGACATGCATGCCGCCGTCCACCTCCAGCGGCACGATCTCGTCGCCGAAATCGCCCGCCGCGATCGCCCGCGCCGCCTTGCGGTGGCTCTCCAGCGCGAAGGCGTCCAGCTCCTCGCGCGTGAAGCCGTGCTTCTCCGCGATCATCTCGGCGCCGTCGAACTGGCTGAACATCGCGACGCCGAACCGCTCCTGCACGCTCTTCGGGAACGGGCCGGTGCCGATGCCCTGCTGCATCGGCAGGGTGAAGGGCAGGCCCATCGGCACGCGCGTCATCGATTCGACGCCGGCGGCGATCACCATGTCCTGCGTGCCCGACATCACCGCCTGCGCGGCGAAATGGATCGCCTGCTGCGAGGATCCGCACTGGCGATCGATGGTGACGGCCGGCACGCTCTGCGGCAGCTTCGAGGCGAGCACGGCGGTGCGGCCGACATGGAAGCTCTGCTCGCCCGCCTGGCTGACGCAGCCCATGATCACGTCCTCGACGGCGGCTGGGTCGACGCCGGTGCGCGCCACCAGAGTGTCGAGCACGCGCGCGGCCATGTCGGCCGGATGCCAGTCCTTCAGCGCGCCGCCGCGCTTGCCGCCGGCGGTGCGGACGGCATCGACGATATAAGCTTCGGCCATGGCGGGGCTCCCCTCCCTTACGTTTACGTCAAGGGGATATAGAAGGTTCAATTAGGCACTGGAAGGCCTCGTCGGTTCGCGCTATGAATGTTCTATTATTTGTTTCAAATACGAACGATTTCTTCTAAAGAGGGCGGAGATGACGCAAAATCCTTTTACGCATCACCCGAGCGAGGTCGGCGAGAGCTATGGTCGGCATTTCGGCCATGCCGCCTGGTTCGGCGTCCGGATGATCGGCGGCGGCATCGCCTGCCTGATCCATGCGATCTTCCCCTTCCTGTTCGTGCGCACCGGCAGCGAGACGATGAACCGCCTGCACCGCCGCCTGCACGGCCGCGCCGACAAGGCGAACTGGGAGCGCCACCCGATCATTTGAGCGATGGCGCGCAGCGTCGCGCAGTAAAGGGTTCGCGCAGAGACGCAGAGGCGCAGAGGGTCAGCGACCTTCCCAGCCTCAGCGAATGAACGCGGTCGTCGAATTCGCTCGGACCTCTCTGCGCCTCTGCGTCTCTGCGCGAACCAATCCAGCCTACGCCCAGGCCACCAAGAGGTAGAAAGGGGCTAAAGCCCCAGCCGCCGCCGGTCCTTGATGATCGCGTGGGCCGCATTGTGGCCCGGCGCGCCGGTGACGCCGCCGCCGGGATGGGCGCCGGAGCCGCAGAGGTAGAGGCCGGGCAGCGGCATGCGGTAATCGGCGTGGCCCAGCATCGGGCGCATCGAGAAGAGCTGGTCCAGCCCCATCTTGCCGTGGAAGATGTCGCCGCCGATCAGGCCGAAGCGGCGCTCCAGATCGAGCGGCGAGAGGGCGAGGCGGCCGATGACGGACGCGGCGAAGCCCGGCGCGTAGCGGTCGACATAGGCGATGATGTGGTCCGCGACCTCGTCGCGCCGCGCGTCCCAGCCGCCGTCGATCGCATAGGGGAAATGCTGGCAGAACAGGCTGGCGACATGAGTGCCCGGCGGCGCGAGGCTGTCGTCGAGCGTCGAGGGGATCAGCATCTCGACGATCGGTTCGGCCGAATAGCCCTCCGTCCGCGCGGTGAGATGCGCCCGGTCCATATGATCGAGCGACGGGGCCATGATGATCCCGGCGGTGAGATGATCGCCCGGCTCGGGCCTTGAGACGAAACGCGGCAGTTCGGAGAGCGCGACGTTCATCCGGAAGGTCGCGGATTCGCTGGCCCAGCCGGCCATGCGCCGCCCGATCTCCGGGGCGACCGCGCCGGCGGGGAGCAGGCGATCGAAGAGCAGCTTCGGATTGACGCCCGCCGCGACAGCCTTGGCGCGATACGCCTTGCCGCCCGCGACGGCGCCCGCCGCCTTGCCGCGCTCGACGATAATCTCCTCGACCGGCGCGTCGAGCACGATCTCGACGCCGGCCTGCCCGCACGCCTTCGCCATCGCCTGCGTGATCGCGCCCATGCCGCCGATCGCGTGGCCCCAGGCGCCCGCCACGCCCGCCGCCTCGCCGAAGACATGGTGGAGCAGCACATAGGCGCTGCCCGGCGCATGGGGGCTGGCATAATGGCCGACCACCGCGTCGAAGCCGAACAGGGCCTGGACCAGATCGTGGCTGAAATAGCGGCCGATTATGTCGGCGGCGGATTTGGTGAAGAAATCCACGATATGGCGCTGGTCGTTGAGCGGGAGCCGCCCCACCCCGCCGCCGAGCTTGAGCAGCGCCATCAGGTCGCCGATCCCGCCCCCGGCATTGGGCGGCGCGCGCAGCAGCCATTGCCGCACCACGCCCACCACCGCGTCCAGCGCGGCGGCATAGGCGTCGTAATACTCGGCGTCGGCGGGCGAGAGGCGCGCGATCTCCCGCTTCGTCAGCCCCCCGCGCCCGGCGAGCAGATGGTCGCCGCCGAGGGTGGGCAGGAAATTGTCGATCCTCCGGAGCACGACCTTCAGGCCCTGCGCGTGGAGCCGCATGTCGCGGATCACCCTGGGGTTGAGCAGCCCGACCGTGTAGCTCGCCGTCGAATTGCGGAAGCCGGGATGGAATTCCTCCGTCACCGCCGCCCCGCCCACCACGGAGCGCGCCTCCAGCACGGTGACCTTGAGGCCCCGCGAGGCGAGATAGAAGGCGCAGACGAGGCCGTTATGCCCGGCGCCGATGATGAGGATGTCGCTGCTCTGCGTAGACGGCATCGGCACGCTATAATCGGCCTCTCGCATTCCACGAGTCCCTTTTCGCCGGGCTTACGGGCGGCGCAAGAGGGTGGTGGTCTGGATGAACTGGACGGCCACCGGCTGGCCATCCGATCCGATCGCCGGCCGATAGCGGGCCTCCGACCTTGCTCGCTGACACAACATCCCCGCAGCTTGCGGATAGCCGCCCGTTCGCACGACATCGCAAGCGCGAACGCGGCCGTCCGTGCCGACGGTATAGCGGATGATGACGAAGAAAGACGAAGGCGTGTCCTGCGCCGAAAGCGGTTCTTCGCTCGCCATCATCGCCGCCGTCCTGCCGAGCGGCTCCGGGCGTTGCCTCACGCCGGCGATGACCGACGGATCGACGCCCCAACTGCGCATCAGGTCGTCATGGCAAGCCCGCAACGCGCGTAGCGCGGATTCCGTCTCCGTCAGGTCGACCGACAGGAGTTCTCCGCCCCAGCCTTCGAGGGACATGCCCGCCGCCCCGGCGAACTCCTCGAAAAAGCTGCGATCGACCGCCGACACCCGCATGAAACGGTGTCCCGTCGAGGGGGCCGGGCCGCTGAGCGCCCGTGCGCCAAAACGCGCTCCAGACGGACGGAAAACAACTTCCACACGCTGCGGCAAGGGGGTTTCGCGCGCCCAGGCCGGATTGACGATGATCAGATCGGCGTTTTCGTCGCCGGGCACCATGCGGATGCCGACGCTGATCGGCGCGGCCTCGCCGAACGAGCGGGAGAGGGTGCATCGATATTCGCCATAGTCGATTTGCCACTGATCGGAGGTCGCCGCCTGGGCAACGGAAGTGGGGTCGCCTTGCGCCGCCAGCGGAGCCGAAGCCAGTGCCGCCCCCGCCAGCATGATCCATCCTGTCCGCAAGGCCCCTCTCCCTTTTCGCGCGATACTAGTCAGCCTTCTCCGCGCGCACCAGCGCCGCGCCTATCCCACGCCCGGCAGCGGCACCGCGAGCGTCGCCTTCACGCGTTTCTTGACGAAGGTGCTTTCGAAGCGGCGGACGGCCGGATGGTCGGCGAGGGTCGCGTCGGCGAAGGCGTTGTAATCGTCCATGTCCGCCGCGACGACGAGCAGCAGGATGTCGAACGCGCCCGCAATGTCGAGGCAGAGCTGGACATGCGGGCTGGCGACCAGGCGGCGGCGCAGCCGATCCCCTTCCTGCGGCGCGTGGCGCTCGAGCTGGACATGAACGATGGCGGAGAGCGGATGGCCGGCCGCCGCTTCCGAGACCAGGGCCACGTCCGCCGCCACCGCGCCGGTCGCGCGCAGCCGCCGCAGCCGCCGCGCCACTGCCGAGGGCGAGCGCCCGACCTGCTCGGCCAGCCGGTCGGCGGTCTGGAGATTGTCCCGCTGGAGACAGGCGAGCAGCCTGAGATCGAGCGGATCGAGGCGGTGAGCCGGCATGGCGCCTTCTTCGCGCGATTTGCCAGAATCTGGCAAGCGCCAATCCATCTTTGCGCGAAACCGCCGCGCGCCCGGCACGATAAGGCGCTGTTACAAATGTCGCGGGAGTGGAAAATGCGCGTTTCGATTTTGCTGGCCGGGCTTGGTCTGGGCCTGACGACGATGGCGGGCGCGATGGCGCAGCCGGCACGGCCGCCGGCCGCCGCCGCCGAGGTCGACCCGCGCGCCGTCGTCGCCGAGGTCCGGCGGATCATCGCCGAACGCTATGTGCTCCCCGAACGGCGCCCGGCGCTCGACGCGATCCTCGCGCGGGGCCTCGCCTCCGGGCGCTACGATGTCGCGGACCCGGCGATCCTCGCCGACCGCATCTCCTCAGATCTCGCCGAAGCCGGCAACGACAAGCATCTCAATTTCCAATATAATCCCCGGCAGGCCGCGATGCTGAGCCAGGCGCCGCAAGGCGGACCGCCGAACCCGGAGGCCTTCCGCGACATGGCCCGCGCGATCAATCACGGCGTGAGCGAGCTGCGCGTGCTGCCCGGCAACATCCGCTACATGAACTATACCGGCTTCATGTGGGCCGGGCCGGACAGCGCCGCCGCGCTGGAGCAGGCGATGCGCTTCCTCGGCCAGGGTGAGGCGATCATCATCGACCTGCGCTACAATGGCGGCGGCAGCCCGCAGGCCGTCCAGTATGTCGTCAGCCATTTCCTGCCGCCGGACCGGCCGCTGGCCGAATTTCACATGAGCGGGCAGGCGGAGCCGCAGCGCAGCGCGACGCTCGCCGAGCTGCCCGCCGGGCGGATGATCGGCAAGCCGCTCTACGTGCTGACCAGCGCGGGCTCGGCCTCGGCGGCGGAGGAGTTCGCCGGCCATGTCGCCGGCTTCCGGCTCGGCGAGACGGTCGGCGAAACCACGGCGGGCGCCGCCTTCCGCAACGAGCTGGAGGCGGTCGCCGGCGGCTTCGTGCTCAGCGTCTCGGTCGGCCGCCCGGTGCTGGCCGCGACCGGCGGCGACTGGGAGACGACCGGCATCGCGCCGACAATCCCGACCGAGATCGAAAACACGCTCGAAGTCGCGCAGCTCCACGCGCTGCGGCGGCTGGCGGCGGAGGGGCCGGCGCCGCAGCGCGCCCAGCGCGCCGCGCTCGCCGAAGCGATCGAGGCCCGGCTGGAGCCGCGCGCCCCGGCGCATCCGCTGGAGGCCTATGCCGGCACCTATGGCGCGCGCCGCCTCACGGCCGAGGACGGGCGGCTCTATTATCAGGTCGAGGACCGCCCCCGCATCGCGCTCATCCCGCTCGGCGGCGACCGCTTCGCGCTGGAAAGCAGCCCGGCGACGCGGCTGGAATTCGAGGCGCGGCAGGGCATCGCCGCCGCCTTCGCCCTCGGCCCCGCCGGCGCCCCGCCGCAGGGGCGCTACGAACGGACGCCGTAGAGTTTGATCCGACAGCGTTGAAGCACACTTCCGTTCGCCCTGAGCTTGTCGAAGGGCTGTCCTTTCTTGCAGCCGAAAGGAAGGACAGGGCTTCGACAGGCTCAGCCCGAACGGGGAGGGTTTTAGCGCATCAGCACCAGTTCCTCCGACATGGTCGGGTGCAGCGCGATCGTCTCGTCGAACTGGGCCTTAGTGAGCCCGGCCTTCACCGCGATCGCGGCGGCCTGAAAGCTGTCCGCGTCGTAGTGCTTTTCCACAACATTCCTATACAAGCACGGCATGCAGTCGGCGAACTCATCACGACCCAATCCGGCCATTGGCAGGCGAGCGATTCTCGGCGGATTATTGGCGGCGGGCCTCGGGCTTGCGACACGACCGGAGCAAGTCATGGGCAGACAGCCGGACCTCAGCCATCTCACGCCGGAGCAACGCGCCAGCTACGAAGCGATGCATGCCCGGATGATGTCGGCATTTTCCTATGAGCGCACAACCATATCCGGCGATCGTGCCCTGACCGAATGGGACCGAATGAAAGCCGCGGGCCGCATATGGCCCGTCATCATCGGCGACGACGAAGCCCTGGAACGCCTCGCCGACCAGTTCAGCATGGAAGACCCCGCGGTGAGCGGCGCATCATTCGGGGAGGAACCGCGCGCTCCGGACCAAATTATCCGCGCGTCCGCCGATCTGCATTTCCCCAACGACCTCTCGCAATGGGCCGGCGCCTATCGTGACGAGGATTTGCGTGCGCCCGTGGGAGACTGGCCGGACGAAGCGCAACAGGCCGGGGTTGAACTCACGGTCGCCACCGACATCCTGACCGGCGTGCCGTTCGAGCAAGTCCATATCGTTCAATTTCCCACCCAGGCCGGATGGGAGGTGCCTGCCTATCTGCGGTGGGGCAACTGGAACGCCTGCCCGCCGCCAGAATATCACGTCGCGGCGCTGCGTTCGTGGCACGAGCGCTACGGCGCCGAACTTGTGGGCATCAACGGCGACACGATGAACCTGCGCGTCGCGCGTCGCCCGCAAAGCCGCGAGGAAGCGCTGATGCTGGCGCACGAACTCTATCGCTATTGTCCGGACATCGTCGATCAGGGTGTCGAAACCCTGGCCGCCCTGGGCTCCATACTCATGTCATCCGACTGGTGGTATTTTTGGTGGGATTGAGGCACCGCGTTCCTCATTCCCTCACCGCATCAGCACCAGTTCCTCCGACATGGTCGGGTGCAGCGCGATGGTCTCGTCGAACTGGGCCTTGGTGAGGCCGGCCTTCACCGCGATCGCGGCGGCCTGGAGGATTTCGGGGGCGTCGGGGCCGATCATGTGGAGGCCGACCACCTTGTCGCTGCTCTCGTCGACGATGATCTTGTAGAGCGCGCGCTCGTTGCGGCCGGCCAGCACGTTCTTCATCGGGCGGAAATCCGACGTGTAGGTCTTGTATTCGCCCAGCTTGTCGCGCGCCTCGCTCTCGGTCATGCCGACGCCGGCGATCGGCGGGTGGCTGAACACGGCGGACGGGATGTTCTCGTAATCGACCCGGGTCGGCTTGTTCCCGAACACGGTGTCGGCGAAGGCCTGCCCCTCGCGGATCGCCACGGGGGTGAGCTGCACCCGGTCGGTCACGTCGCCGATCGCGTAGATGCTCGGCACCGAGGACTGGTTGTCCTCGTCGACCAGCACCGCGCCGTTATTGCCGAGCTTCACGCCCGCTTCCTCCAGCCCCAGCCCGGCCGTGTTCGGCGCGCGGCCGACCGCCCAGAGCAGCAGGTCCGCCTCGATCGGGTCCTGCCCGGCGAGATGGATGCGCAGCGCGCCGTCCTTCTTTTTCACGACCTTCTCGAAGGGCGCGTTGAACTTGAAATCGATCCCCTTGGTCAGCGAGATCTGGAGCAGCCGGTCGCGGATCTGCTCGTCATAATGCCTGAGGATGCGGTCGCCGCGATTGACGATCGTGACGTGGCAGGAGAATTCGTGGAAGATGCCGGCGAACTCGTTGGCGATATAGCCGCCGCCGGCGATCACCACCCGCTTCGGCATCGTCTCCAGGTGGAACACCTCGTTCGAGGTGATGCCGTGCTCCGCGCCGGGCAAATCGGGGATCACCGGATGGGCGCCGGTCGCGATCAGGATCGTGCCGGCGCTGAGCT
>CAZTPD010000008.1:0-29507 GCA_964614625.1 uncultured Sphingosinicella sp.
CGCTCGCCGCCTATTTCGGCACGATCGGGACGGAGATGAGCGTGCGCCTCGCCAATGAGGCGGCGCGCTACGCGACGGCGTCCGGCCTCGATGCCGAGACGCGGCGCAAGCTGGACATGCTGCGCTCCGGCATCACCCTGCCGGCGCCGACCACCGAGGGCGCGGCGGCCGAATTGAACCGCATCTCGACCGATCTCTCCTCCCAATATGGCCGGGGCCGGGGCACGATGGCCGGCGAGACGCTGACCGGCAACGAGATCGAGGCGCGGATGGGCACGGTCCGCGATCCCGCGCAGCTCCGGGAGATGTGGACGAGTTGGAACGACGCTGTCGGCTCGCCGATGCGGACCCAATATGCCCGCATGGCCGAGATCGCCAACGAAGGCGCGCGCGAGCTGGGCTTCGCCGACACCGGCGCGATGTGGCGCTCCAATTACGACATGGGGCCGGACGAGTTCGCGGCGCTGACCGAGCGGCTGTGGACCGAGGTGCGCCCGCTCTACGAGCAGATCCACTGCTTCGCCCGCACCGGCCTCAACCGGGCCTATGGCGACGAGGTGCAGCCCGCCACCGGGCCGATCCGCGCCGACCTGCTCGGCAATCTCTGGGCGCAGGAATGGGGCAATATCTACGACGTGGTCGCGCCGCAAGGCGCGGACGGGGAGGCGCCCTACGATCTCACCCGGCTGCTAGAGCAGGCGGACTACACGCCGGAGCGGATCGTGCGGCAGGGCGAGAGCTTCTTCTCCTCATTGGGCTTCGCGCCGCTGCCCGAGACCTTCTGGGAACGCTCGATGATCACCCAGCCGCGCGACCGCGAGGTGATCTGCCACGCCTCCGCCTGGGACGTCGACAATGTCGACGATCTGCGCATCAAGATGTGCACCCGGGTGAACGCGGACGATTTCGTCACCGTCCACCACGAGCTCGGCCACAATTACTATCAGCGCGCCTATAACCAGCTCTCCTACCTCTACCTCAACAGCGCCAATGACGGCTTCCACGAGGCGATCGGCGACACGATCGCGCTGTCGGTGACGCCGGACTATCTGGTCCAGATCGGCCTGCTCCAGCAGGACCGGATGCCCAACGAGACGCAGGACCGCGCGCTGCTGCTCCGGCAGGCGCTCGACAAGATCGCCTTCCTGCCCTTCGGCCTGCTGATGGACCGCTACCGCTGGGGCATCTATTCCGGCCAGATCACGCCGGATCGCTATCAGGCGGCGTGGGACGAATTGCGCCTGCAATATCAGGGCATCGTCCCGCCGAGCCCGCGCAGCGAGGAGAATTTCGACGCGGGCGGCAAATATCACACGGCGGCGAGCGTGCCCTACACCCGCTATTTCCTCGCCCGCATCCTCCAGTTCCAGTTCTACAAGGCGGCCTGCGACATGGCCGGCTGGCAGGGGCCGCTCCACCGCTGCTCCTTCTACGGCAATCGCGAGGTCGGCCGGCGGCTGAACGAGATGCTGGAGATGGGCGCCTCGCGGCCCTGGCCGGAGGCGCTGGAGGCGTTCACCGGCACCCGCGAGATGTCGGCCGAGCCGATGGTCGAATATTTCCGGCCGCTGCTCGGCTGGCTGGAGGAGCAGAACAGGGGCCGGCAATGCGGCTGGCAGGCGCCGGCGGCACCGTCCGCCGCGCCGTAAATCGCGGGTAAAGGTGGCGGGCGGCATGCGTCCGCCACCCCCAGACACGGAGATTTCGCATGCGGGCCGCTGTCGCCGCGCTCATTCTGCTTTCCGCCGTCCCGGCCGCCGCGCAGGTCGCCGCCGGGCGATTCAACCCCGCCGCGCCGGAGAACCGGCAGGTCGTGCCGGCCTTCACTTATGCCAGCGTCGAGGGCGTGCTGACCCAGATCGGCGCGCGCTTCGAGCGGCGCGGCACGGCCGAGCGCCCGGCGCTCGCCGTCACCTTCCCGAACAATCGCCAGGCGGCGATCCTGTTCGGGAGCTGCGAGGCGCAGGGTTGCAAGGCGATCAGCATCCAGTCGGTCTGGACCCGGCCCGACGCCCTGCCGGCCGAGCGGCTCGCCAGCGGCATCCAGAATTTCAACCGGCGCTACGCCTTCTCCCGCGCCTTCGTGACGCAGGACGGCCGCCCGGCGCTGCAACGCTATCTCACCGCCGATTACGGCTTCATCCGGGGCAATCTCGCGGTGAACCTGCTCGTCTTCGCCAATCAGGCGGAGCGGTTCGCGGTTGAGGTGCTGCGGCCGGCGCCGGCAAGCGCGCCGGCGCGGCCGCAGCCCTGACGAAGCTAAAGCTGGTCGATCAGATATTCGGCGCTCGACACGCTGAACGCGCCGGGCTCCTCGACGTTCAGCTCCTTGACCGCGCCGTCCTCGACGATCGCCGACCAGCGCTGGCCGCGCTCGCCCATGCCGAACTTGCTGCCGTCCATGATGAGACCGATCGCGCGGGCGAAATCGCCATTGCCGTCGGCGAGCATCGTCACCTTGCCGTCGGCGCCGGCCTGCTTGCCCCAGGCGCCCATCACGAAGGCGTCGTTGACCGCGACGCAGGCGATCTCGTCCACACCCTTGTCCTTGATCTCGCCGGCCTTCTCGACATAGCCGGGCAGGTGGCGCGCCGAGCAGGTCGGCGTGAAGGCGCCGGGGACCGAGAAGAGGGCGACCGTGCGGCCGGCGAAATAGGCGTCGGTCTCGACCGGCTCGGGGCCGTCCGCCGTCGCCTTGATGAGCGTCGCGCTGGGAATGCGGTCGCCGACCTGGATCGTCATCTCTCTTCTCTCCTTCTTGCCCGGAGGCGTTGGACCGGCGCCATAGCAAGCCGGGTGGCTCCGAGATAGGGGCGCGGGGCTGGGCCGCAACCGGCCGGCGGGCTATATTCGTCATATGGACGCGCCACCCTTCCTGACCGGCCAGTTCCTGCTCGCCATGCCGGGCATCGGCGATCCGCGCTTCGAGAAGGCGGTGATCGCGATGTGCGTCCATGACGAGGAGGGCGCGCTCGGCATCGGGCTGGGGCGGGTCATTCCCCGGCTCGGGTTGCACGCGCTGCTGAAGCAGCTCGATATCGAACCCGGCGAGGCGCCCGATGTCGCCATCCATCATGGCGGCCCGGTCGAGCCGCAGCGCGGCTTCGTCCTGCACAGCGCCGATTGGGGCGGCGTGGACAGCATCCAGGTGGCGGACCGCTGGATACTCTCCGCGACGCTCGACATCCTGAAGGCGATCGCGGCCGGGAAGGGGCCGTCGCGCTGGGTCGTGGCGCTGGGCTATGCCGGCTGGGGCGGTGGCCAGCTCGACGGCGAGCTGGCGCGCCACGGCTGGTTCGTGACGCCGGGCGACGACCGGCTGCTTTACGATTGCCATGTCGATTCGCGCTGGACGGAAGCGTTTCGCGGCGCCGGCGTCGATCCGCGGCTGCTGGCGGCGGAATCGGGCACGGCCTGATTTTTTTCGCGGCGGGATGTCACGTTCCCGGCCGCCGTCTCGTCTTGGCTGCGTCACGCAAGACGAAAGGACAGACGATGAACCCGAGACTGAACCCGTTCGAGGCCGCCCGCCCCGCCATGGGCGGCTGGCTGGCCTACAGCCAGAAGGCCATCGCCGACGGGCTGGAGGAAAGCCTCGTCCATCTGGTGGAGATCCGCGCCTCGCAGCTCAACGGCTGCGCCAACTGCCTCAACCTGCACACGCGCGCGGCGCGCGAAGCGGGCGAGAGCGAGCAGCGGCTCCATGTGCTCGCCGCCTGGGAGGAGGCGCCCTTCTTCTCGGCCCGCGAGCGCGCCGCTCTGGCCTGGACCGACGCGCTCACCCTGCTGGCGCTGAAGGGATCGCCGGACGACGCGACCCACGCCGCGCTCGCCGCCGCGTTCAGCGAGGAGGAGCAGGTGAAGCTCACCTTGCTCATCAACGTCATCAACGGCTGGAACCGGCTCGCGGTCGGCTTCCGGATGTTCAATCCGGACGCCGGGGCGACGACGGCGGTCGCGGCGGCGGCATGAGCGCGGGCACGGACGCCTCCGATCGGGCCGCGGCGGGCTTCACGCCGCTGCGGCCCGTCCTCTCGCGCATCGCCTACCGGATGCTCGGCTCGCTCGCCGACGCCGAGGACGTGGTGCAGGAGGCGTTCGTGCGCTGGCTCAGGACCGATCGCGACGCGGTCCGCAATCCCGAGGCGTTCCTGCGCCGCATGGTGACGCGGCTCTGCCTCGATCAGCTCAAGTCCGCCGCCCGCCGCCGCGAGCTCTATGTCGGCCCCTGGCTGCCCGAACCGGTGGTCGAGGCGGAGGAGGGGTTCGGCGCGGACGAGGAGGTGACGCTGCCGCTGCTGATGGCGCTCGACCGCCTCTCGCCGCTGGAGCGCGCCGCCTTCCTGCTCCACGACGTCTTCGATGTGCCGTTCGACGAGGTCGCGGCGACCTTGGAGCGCACGCCCGAAGCGTGCCGCCAGCTCGCCGCCCGGGCGCGCGGCCATGTCCGCGCCAGCCGCCCGCGCTTCCCGGTCCCGAAGGAACGCGGGCTGGAGATCGCCGCCGCCTTCTTCCGCGCCTCGCGGGAAGGGGACATGGCCGCGCTCAGGGACATGCTGGCCGAGGACGTGGCGGTCTATTCCGACGGCGGCGGCAAGCGGGTGGCCGGCTATCGCCCGTTCGTCGGGATCGAGGAGGTCACGAAGGTGTTCGCCGCCATCGCCCGGCTGCTGCGGCGCGGCCGCTACACGCTGGTCGGCTATCGCATGATCAACGGCCTGCCGGGCTTCGTGACGCGCGAAGCGGACGGCATCCTCCAGACCACCGCCCTGCTGATCGAGGACGGCCGCATCGCCGGCATCTATGTCGTGCGCAATCCGGACAAGCTGCGGCATCTGGAACCCGAAGCGGGTTGAAGTCTGCACATATAAAGATATCTTTATATTTGCATCCGCGCCGCGCTCCGGCTAGGGGCGGGCGCACGAGGCCGCCCGTGCGCGGCCCTTTGGCTTTTCAGGAGATTGTGACGTGGCGACCCAGGCCCAGACTTCGTTCGACGATTATGTGATCCGCGACATTTCCCTCGCCGATTTCGGCCGCAAGGAGATCGAGATCGCCGAGACCGAGATGCCCGGCCTGATGGCGCTGCGCGACGAGTTCGGCGCGGCCAGGCCGCTGACCGGCGCGCGCATCACCGGCTCGCTGCACATGACGATCCAGACCGCCGTGCTGATCGAGACGCTGGCCGAGCTGGGCGCCGAGATCCGCTGGGCGTCGTGCAACATCTTCTCGACCCAGGATCATGCCGCCGCCGCCATCGCCGCGCGCGGCATCCCGGTCTTCGCCGTCAAGGGCGAGACGCTCGAGGAATATTGGGATTACGTCACCCGCATCTTCGATTGGGGGCAGGACGAGACCTGCAACCTGATCCTCGACGACGGCGGCGACGCCACCATGTTCGCGCTCTGGGGCGCGCGGGTCGAGGCGGGCGAGACTTTGTTCGCGCCGACCAACG
Organism: uncultured Sphingosinicella sp.; assembly: GCA_964614625.1. GTDB lineage: Bacteria > Pseudomonadota > Alphaproteobacteria > Sphingomonadales > Sphingomonadaceae > Allosphingosinicella. Next base: position 5,456 of record CAZTPD010000008.1, read on the forward strand.
AGGAAGAGGAGGTCTTCGTCGCGACCTTGAACCGCTTCCTGAAGGAGCGGCCGGGCTATCTCACGAAGACCGTCGCGGCGATCAAGGGCGTCTCCGAGGAGACCACCACCGGCGTCCACCGCCTCTACGAGCTCGCCAAGCAGGGCAAGCTCCCCTTCCCGGCGATCAACGTCAACGACAGCGTCACCAAGTCGAAGTTCGACAATCTCTACGGCTGCAAGGAATCGCTGGTCGACGCGATCCGCCGCGCCACCGACGTGATGCTGGCCGGCAAGGTCGCCTGCGTCGCCGGCTTCGGCGATGTCGGCAAGGGCAGCGCCGCCTCGCTCCGCAACGGCGGCGCGCGGGTGCTGGTGACCGAGGTCGATCCCATTTGCGCGCTCCAGGCGGCGATGGAGGGCTATGAGGTCGTGACGATGGAGGAGGCCGCGGGCCGCGCCGACATCTTCGTCACCGCCACCGGCAACATGGACGTGCTGACGCTCGATCACATGCGGGCGATGAAGAACATGGCGATCGTGTGCAACATCGGTCACTTCGACAGCGAGATCCAGATCGCCGCGCTGAACAACATGAAGTGGACGGAGATCAAGCCGCAGGTCGACGAGGTCGAGTTCCCGGACGGCAAGAAGATCATCGTGCTCGCCAAGGGGCGGCTGGTGAACCTCGGCTGCGCCACCGGCCATCCCAGCTTCGTGATGTCGTCCAGCTTCACCAACCAGGTGCTCGCCCAGATCGAGCTGTGGACCAAGGCCGAGACCTACAAGAACGAGGTCTACGTCCTGCCCAAGCATCTCGACGAGAAGGTCGCCGCGCTCCACCTCGACAAGCTGGGCGTCAAGCTGACCACGCTCAATCAGAAGCAGGCTGACTATATCGGCGTGAAGGTCGAAGGGCCGTTCAAGCCGGATCACTACCGCTACTGATCCCCGGATATCCGGGGTTTTTCGGCCCGTTCGCGAGAGCGGTCTCCCGGTCGGGAGGCCGCTCTTTCGCGTTTCCGGGGCAGGCGATGCGCCGGACAAGCCCGCGTCCCCGGCCGCGCGGCTGAATGTGGCATTAATGTAACAGATCGAAAGTTAGTATGTGTCCGGAACGGGTTGGCATTTGCTTTTCGGCGGAAGCCTGCAATGTTGGGCGTTCTACTTGTATCTAGTTGGGGGATAGATAAATGCGCCGTACCCACGCCCGGATTCTGGGCACTGCTTCTCTTTTCGCACTGGCCTTTACGAGCTTCCCGGCCGCTGCCTACGCCCAGGACGACCAGGACGACGCGGCCTTCGCCGAAGCCTCCGAGGTCGACAGCGGCGAGGGCACGATCGTCGTCACCGGCTCGCGCATCCGTCGCCCCAACCTCGATTCGGCGGTGCCGATCACCTCGGTCGGGCCGACCGAGCTCACCGAGCGCGGCGATCTGTCGCTGGGCGACGCGCTGAACGAGCTGCCGTCGCTGCGCGCGACCTTCAGCCAGGCGAACTCGACCCGCTTCATCGGCACGGCCGGCATCAACCGACTCGACCTGCGCGGCCTCGGCACCGAGCGCACGCTGGTCCTCGTCAACGGCCGCCGGCACGTGACGTCGAGCCCGGGCGGCTATGACGTCGACATCAACACGATCCCGTCGGACCTGCTCGAGCGCGTCGACATCGTGACGGGCGGCAACTCGGCGATCTACGGCTCGGACGCCGTCGCCGGCGTCGTCAACTTCATCATGCGCCGCGACTATGAAGGCATCAGCATTCGCGGGCAGGCGGGCGCCTCGACCTATAACGATCGCGGCTCCTATTTCGTCAGCGGCATCTTCGGCCGCAACTTCTTCGACAATCGTCTGAACGTCGCTCTGGCCGTCGAATATTCCCGCTCGGAAGCGGTCTATTTCATCGATCGTCCGTGGACGGGCGCCGCGGAAGGCGTCGGCCCTCCCGGATTCGAGACGGTCGAGCCGACCTTCCGCCTGGTCAACGGCGTTCCCACGCCGGTTCCGAACCGCAACGATAACGGTGTTCCCAACACCCGCTTCCTGCCGTTCGGCTTCACCTTCAACACGGTGTCGCTCGGCGGCATGGTGCTGACCACCTGTCCGGCGGATGACGGCACGAACGCGGCGCGCCGGGCTGCGGTCTGCACCGGCGAGCTTTCGCCGACGTCGGGCGGGCGCTTCTCCTACAATTATGCCTTCGATGCACAGGGCAACCTGATCGCGAACAACCCGGCCAACGGTCTCGTCGACAATCGCGCCGCCGGCGGCTCGCCGCTGTTCGGCCTCGGCGCGTCGGGCCTCGAAGGCGCGATGCTGCTGCCGGGCTTGGAGCGCGTCTCGGGGAACCTGTTCCTAAACGCCGATATCAGCCCGGCCTTCCAGCCGTTCCTAGAGGCCAAGTTCGTCCGGGTCGTCGCCAATCAGACCTCGACCCAGCCGACCTTCATCGCGGGCGCGCTGAACCCGATCTTCTCGACCAGCAATCCGTTCCTGACGCAGCAGGCGCGGGACACGCTGGCGCTGATCACGGGCGGCGCGGCGGCGTTCCAGATGCAGCGCTTCAACATCGATATCGGCACCCGCGCCGAGGATCACGAGCGCGAGACCTACCGGATCGTGGCGGGTGTCGGCGGCGATATCAGCGCGACCGGTAATTTGCGCTACGAAATCGCGTTCAACTACGGCCGCACCGAGACCTTCTATGAAACGGGCGGCAACGTGGACGTGGCGCGGTTCAACCGGGCGACCAACGCGGTGCTCAACGGCTCTGGGCAGATCGTCTGTGCGGTCAACGCGGATGCCAATCCGGCCAATGACGATCCGGCCTGCGTTCCGATGAACGTGTTCGGTTTCGGCGCGCCGTCGCAGGCGGCGATCGATTACGTGCTCTACACCTCCTCGCGCGAGGAATGGGCGGAGCAGATCAACGCCGTCGCCTTCATCTCGGGCGATACGGGCGGTTTCTTCAACCTGCCCGGCGGCCCGGTCGGCTTCGCGTTCGGTGCCGAATATCGCCGCGAAGACGCCTTTTCCGACTATGATGATTTCACCCAGTCGGGGGCGACCTTCCTCAACGCGATCGCGACCTTCGATCCGCCGGCGGTGGAGATCAAGGAGCTGTTCGGCGAGATTCGCATCCCGCTCGTCGCCAATCAGCCGTTCGCCGAGGAGCTGTCGTTGGAAGGCGCCGCGCGCTACTCCGATTATGGCGGCAATGTCGGCGGTGTCTGGGCCTACAATGTCGGCGGCATCTGGTCGCCGGTCCGCGACATCCGCATCCGCGCCGGCTATGCTCGTTCGGTGCGTGCGCCGAATCTGGGCAACCTGTTCGCGACGCAAAGCCAGACGTTCGCGAACGGCCTGGTCGATCCGTGCAGCCAGAATGTCATCAACAACAATCCGAACCGCGCCCGCAACTGCGCGGAGGCCGGCATCCCCACGACGCTGAATGTGCCCGGGCTCGGCACCATTCCGTGGATCAATACGGCGGCTTCGGGTGTTTCCGGCTTCAACCAGGGCAATCCCAATCTGGTGCCGGAAGTCGGCGAGAGCTTCACGGTCGGCGTGGTGCTTCAGCCGCGCTTCATCCCGGGCCTCGCGCTGACGATCGACTATTACAACGTCAAGATCACCAACGTGATCTCGGGCCTCACCGGTCAGGCGATCATCAATCGCTGCTATGATGATCCGGTCAGCATCAACAACCCGTTCTGCGACGCGGTCTTCCGCCGTCGGGATCCGAACCCGCTGATCGACTTCACCTTCGACGGTCAGGGGAACCGTATCCCCGCGCCGGGCGAGCCGACGCTGAACTTCCCGGTCCTCGGCCCGGCCTTCCTCAATCAGCCGTTCAACTTCGCGGCGCTGAAGGCGGAAGGCATCGACTTCGATCTGACCTACCGGACCGAGCTGGGCGGCGGCGTCATGCTGTCGCTGCGCGGCATCGCTTCGCTCAACCTCAATCGCGAAAACTTCACGTTCATCACCGCTCCGGAGCAATCGACCCGTATTCACGGGACGCTGGGCGATCCGATTTGGGCGGCGAGCCTGAATGCGAACCTGGACTTCGGCCAGTTCGATATCGGCTATAATCTGCGCTATATCGGCCCGCAGACGGTCGATGCGTGGGAGGTGCAGAATTCGCACCAGGGCCGGCCGCCGCAAAATCCGGACGCCTATCCGTTCAGCCGCTATCCGGACGTGATGTATCACGCGCTGCGCGTGAACTTCGACGCGACCGAGCGGTTCCGCTTCTATGCGGGCGTGGACAATCTGCTGAACCGCAAGCCGCCCTTCGATCTGACGGGCACCGGCGCGGGAAGCTCGATCTTCCCGGTCACCGGCCGCTTCTTCTATGCTGGCGCGACGGTGAACTTCCGCTAGGTCAGTCAGGGAAGCAGTCCAAAGTCTTCGGGGCGGGCCTTCGGGTCCGCCCCTTCTTTTTGATCGGCGGGGCGCGCACGATCGGCTTCCGAAAGCCGGAGACGCCGGGTAAGCAGGGCGGATGCCGTTCCATGTCCCCGCCGGCCATGCTCTCGCCGGGATGCCCGGGCCGCCGGCCGGGCCGCACCGCTCGTGATCGCGATCCCGACGCTCGCGGCGGCCGCGCTCGCCCTCGTCGCCGGCGCCTGGCTCGCCGTCGCCCTGTGGGCGACGCTGCGGGCGCGGGCGCGGACGGTGGCGGCGGGCGCGGTGCTGGACGAGAACCGGCGGCTCGGCGCGTTGCTCGGCGCCGGCGCGGCGGTGCCGCTGCTGGTCGATGCGGACGGGCGGCTGGAAGGCCCGGACCGGCTGGCCGCCGCGCTCGGCCTCGATGCGCTGCCGGAGACGTGGCGCGATCTCGCCGCGCCGGGCGGCCCCTGGTCGGCGGAGGACGCGGCCCTGCTCGAGGCGGGCATCGCCGCGGCGGCCGCCGGCGAGCGGTTCGGCGCGACGCTGCGCCCGCAGGGCGCGCAGCGCATCTTCCGGATCGAGGCCGGGCCGGCGCCTTCGGGATGCCCGGCCGGCGCAGCCTTGCTCTGGTTCCTCGACGTGACCGAGGCGGAGGGGCAGGCGGCCGTGCTGCGCGCCCGGCTGGAGCGGCGCACGGCGGCGCTCGACGCGCTGTCGCGGCTGATCGAGGTCGCGCCCTTTCCGGTCTGGCATCGCGGGCCGGACCTCACGCTGGCGATGGTCAATTCCGCTTATGTCGCGGCGGTCGAGGCCGAGGACGCGGCGGCGGTCGTGCGCGCCGGCACCGAGCTGATCGACGAGGCGGACGGGCGCAGCCCCCGCCTCGACGCCGCCGAGGTGCGCGATCGGCAGCAGGCGGCGCACCGCACCGTGCCGGTCACCATCGCCGGCCAGCGCCGGACGATGCGCGTCGTCGAGGTGCCGTTGGGCGATGCGGGCGTCGCCGGCTATGCGATCGACGTCGAGGATCAGGAGGAGGCGCGTGCCGAGCTGGTCCGCTTCGTGCGCGCCCAGCGCGACATGCTCGACCGGCTTTCCGCCGGCGTCGCCCAGTTCGGGCGTGATCGCGGCCTCATCTTCTTCAACCAGCCCTTCGCCCGCCTGTTCGCCTTGCCCGCCGATTTCCTCGCCGACCGGCCGGAATTCGACCGGGTGATCGATGCGATGCGCGAGGCGGGCAACCTGCCCGAGGTGCGCGATTTTCCCGAATGGAAGGCGGAGCATCGCGGCTGGTTCACCAGCGGCCCGTCCGCCGACGAGGAGGAATGGCTGCTGCCCGGCGGCAAGCATCTGCGCGTCGTCGCCCAGCCGCTGCCCGACGGCGGCCTGCTCATCATCTTCGAGGACCGCACCGAGCAGATCCAGCTCGCCTCGGCGCGCGACACATTGCTGCGGGTGCGCTCCGCCACCTTCGACAATCTGTTCGAGGCGATCGCCGTCTTCTCCTCGGACGGCCGCTTGAGCCTGTGGAACAACCGCTTCCGCGAGCTGTGGGGGTTCGAGGAGGCGACGCTCGCCGCCCATCCGCGCGTCGATGCGCTGACCCCGCATCTGGCGGCGCGCCTCAGGCGCTCCAACCATGCCGGGCTGGTGCGCGAGCTGGTGCGCAGCGCCACGCAGGAGCGCAAGCAGCGCACCGGCCGGGTCGCGCTGATCGACGGGCGCGAGTTCGAGTTCGCCTCGGTGCCGCTGCCGGACGGCAACGCGCTCTTCATCATGCTCGACATCACCGACAGCCGGAAGGTCGAGGCGGCGCTGCGCGAGCGCACCGACGCGCTGGAGGAGGCGGATCGGCTCAAGACCGCCTTCGTCTCCAACATGAGCTACGAGCTGCGCACCCCGCTCACCTCGATCGGCGGCTTCGCCGAGATGCTGGCGGCGGGCTATGCCGGGGAGTTGCCGGACCAGGCGACCGACTATGTCGCCGCGATCCTCGACAGCGTCGCGCGTCTCTCCGCCTTGATCGACAATGTGCTCGATCTCACCCAGAGCGACATGGGCAGCCTCCTGCTCGCTGAGGACGAGGTCGATCTCGCCATCCTGTGCGAGGAGACGGCGACGGCGGCCCGCGATCAGGCGGCGCGCGGCAGGATCGGCCTCGTCGCCGACATCGACGCCAGCGTCGGCATCGTCACCGGCGACACGCGGCGGCTCGGCCAGGCGCTCGCCAATCTGGTCGACAATGCGCTGCGCTACACCGGCGAGGGCGGCCAGGTGACGTTGCGCGCCGAGGGCGACGCCAGGGAGGCGCGGCTGATCGTCTCCGACAACGGCCCGGGCATCGCGCCGGCCGATCAGTCGCGCGTCTTCGATCGCTTCCACCGCACCGCCGACGGCCGCACCGAGGACGCCGCCGCGGTCGGCCTCGGCCTGCCGCTCGCCCGCCAGTTCGTCGAGGCGCATGGCGGCCGGATCGCGCTCCGCTCCGAGCCGGGGCAGGGGACCGCCGTCACCATCCGCCTGCCCCGCACCACCGGCCAGCAGGCCGATTACCCGGCGCCGGGCGAGGCGGAATGAGCATAATCCCCACCTCCCGTCATTCCGGCGAAAGCCGGAATCCACCTGTCTTCCTTTCTCCCTTTCCTCTGCGTCTCTGCGTCTCTGCGCGCACAAATAGAGAGTTCGCGCAGAGACGCAGAGATCGCAGAGAAGAAAGATGGATTCCGGCTTTCGCCGGAATGACGGTTGTTGGCTGCGCTCCGGCCGGCGATCCGCGATGATCCCCCTCCCGACCCCCGAAGCCACCGAAGCCTTCGGCCGCTCGCTCGCGCCGCTGATCCGGCCCGGCGACGTCATCGCCCTTTACGGCGCGCTCGGCGCGGGCAAGACGACGCTGGCGCGTGGGCTGCTGCGCGGGCTCGGGCATGAGGGCGACGTGCCGAGCCCGACCTTCGCCATCGTCCAGCCCTACGAGCCGCCCGCCGTGCGCCTGCCGGTCGCCCATGTCGATCTCTACCGGATCGAGCATTCGGCGGAGCTGGAGGAGCTGGGGCTGGACGACATGCTGGACGGCGGCGCGCTGCTGATCGAATGGCCGGAGCGGCTGCCCGTCCTGTGGCCGCACGCGCTGCGGCTGACATTGGCTGCCGCCGGCGGCGCGCGCGCCTTGACAGCGCGGGTGCCGCCCGCTTGGGGAAGCCGGTGGCCGCCGAGATGATTCCCCCCGATCACGCCCCCGATTTCCTCGCCGCCTGCGGCTGGGCGGGCGCCGACATCCGTCCCCTGACGGGCGACGCCAGCTTCCGCCGTTATTTCCGGGTCCACAAGGGCGCGGAGACGGCGGTGCTGATGGACGCGCCGCCGCCGCACGAGGATCCGCGCCCGTTCGTCGCCGTCGCCGAATGGCTGGCCGAAGCGGGGCTTTCGGCGCCCGCCATTCTCGGTCGCGATCTCGATCGCGGGCTGCTGCTGCTCGACGATTTCGGCGACGCGCGGCTGCGCGAGACGCTCGACGACGCGCCGGAGCGCGAGGCGGAGCTCTATGCGCTGGCCGTGGACCTGCTCGCTCATCTCCACGCCCGGCCGCCCATGGCCGGCCTCCGGCCGCACGGGCTGGACCAGTGGCTGGAGGAGCTGGCGCTGTTCCCCGACTGGTATTGCCCGGCGCTCGGCCTGGATGTGGACAAGGCAGGGTGGGACGCCGCCTGGCGCGCGGTGCTCGCGCCGGTCGCCGCCGATCGCCGCGGCCCGGTCACGGTGCTGCGCGATTTCCATGCCGAGAATGTCATGCTGGTCGCCGGGCGCGACGGCGTGCGCCATTTCGGCCTGCTCGATTTCCAGGACGCGGTGGCCGGCCATCCGGCTTACGACCTCGTCTCCGTGCTGGAGGACGCGCGCCGTGACGTCGCGCCGGAGATCGAGCGCCGGATGCTCGAACGCTATATGAAGATGACCGACCAGGACACTGATTTCGAAACCGCTTACTGGGCGCTCGCCGCGCAGCGCAACACCCGCATCCTCGGCGTCTTCACCCGCCTGTGGAAGCGCGACGGCAAGCCCCATTATGGCGGGTTCCAGCCGCGCATGTGGGGCCTGCTGGAGCGCGATCTGGCGCATCCCGCGCTGGCGCCGGTGCGCGACTGGTTCGACGCCAACGTGCCCGCTTCGGCCCGCGCCGCCGCCTGGGCGAAGGGGCTGCCGGCATGAGCCGCTACAAGAAGCCGCTGGCGCTGCGTCCCGATCCCGGCATCGCCGTCCCCGACACCGCGATGGTGCTCGCGGCGGGTCTGGGCAAAAGGATGCGCCCGCTCACCGCGACCCGGCCCAAGCCGCTGGTCGAGGTCGCCGGCAAGCCGCTGATCGATCATGCGCTGGACCGGCTGCGCGCGGCGGGCGTGAAGAAGGCGGTGGTCAACGTCCACTATCTCGCCGACGCGATCGAAGCGCATCTGAAGAATCGCGTGAAAGGCATTGAAATCGCTGTTTCCGATGAGCGCAAGCAATTGCTCGAAACCGGCGGCGGGCTGGTCCGGGCGCTGCCGCTGATCGACGCCGATCCCTTCCTCGTCGTCAATTCGGACAATCTGTGGGTGGACGGCCCGGTCGACGCGCTGAAGCTGCTCGCGGCGGGCTGGGACGATGCGCGGATGGACGCGCTGCTCCTGCTCGTCCCGCTCGCCCGCGCCAATTGCCATGCCGGGCGCGGCGATTTCCACATGAGCGCCACCGGCAAGCTCCGCCGCCGCAAGCCGGGCGGCGTCGCGCCCTTCGTCTATACCGGCATCCAGATGGTCTCGAAGCGCCTGTTCGCGGGCGAATTGCCCGACAGCCCCTTCTCCACCAACCTGCTGTGGGACCGCGCGATCGAAGCCGGCCGCTGCTACGGCACAGGCCACCAGGGCCTCTGGTTCGACGTCGGCCGCCCGGAAAGCATCCGCATGACCGAGGAGATATTGCGGGAGGGGTAGGGCGCGTCCGCCACAGATGGAAAGCGGACGTTGCGCCCATCTGTAGCCGCGTTAATTGTGGGCAGATGAGAAAAGCTGTCATCGTCGCCGCTGCCGTCGCAGTCGCCGCCGTCACCGCCGCGAGAGGGACGGAGCGAGGTGAGGTGCCGGTTTGGAGCGGGACGTTGCCACCACCGGAGAGCGCGAAGGGAAACAATTGTAACATTGCAGTCGTGAGCGGCCTGAGGCGTGAGCGGCGGCTCCGCGTACGGTCAGGGCCAGGCCCCGGCTACTCGGTGGTGGGAAGCCTGCGAGCCGGGACGACAATGTTCATCTGCAATGAGGCGAGGCGGCGTCCCGAAAACGGGGGACATCATTGGTTCGGGATCGCCTTCGCGGGACCAGGGGCGCGCTGCATCGGGGCGAATGCAGATGGCCTCGACATTCGTCGCTCCGTCCACTGCCGCACGGGGTGGGTCAGCGCCGAATGGGTGACGATCATCTCGGGCTGACGAATGCCCGCAACGGCTCGAAAGCAGGCCCCCGCCGCCCGCTGGCAATGTAGGAAACCCTCTGTCAGGCTCGCCCGCGACTCGGGGTCTCGGCTTCGGTTCGCCGGCTCCTTGAATCGTCCATTCCCCGCGAAAGAATCTCGCGGCACACCATCGCGCAAATGGGCGAAGATGGTGAAGTTTCGCGCCGTGGCTTTCCACCCCGGGAAGCCGGGAAACACCCCGACCCTGTCAACTTTGACAACTTCGCCCTCTGAATCGCGGCGGCGACACCGCCGCCTGCGGCTGGCTTTCCGGCCGCCGCGCTCGACTTTGGCGCGCGCCGGTTTAGTCTCCCCGCCGTGACACCCGCCGTCTTCACCATCCCGCTCCACCGCGCCTTCGCCGATGCGCTCGCCGCCGGGCTGATCGCGCGCCACGGCAAGGAGAAGACCGGCCTCGCGCGCGGGCTGCTGCTCTTGCCGAACAGCCGCGCGGTGCGCGCCGTGCAGGACGCCTTCGTGCGCCGGGCGGGCGGCGGCCTCCTGCTGCCGCGCCTCGTGCCGGTCGGCGATCCCGAGCTGGACGAGCGGATCGGCGGCGCGCTGGAGCCGCTCGACGGCGCCGATCCGGTCCCGCCCGCCATCGACCCCACCGAGCGGCTGATGCTGCTCGCCCGGCTCGTCCAGCGCCACCACGCCCCCGACGCCGCCGAGGCGCTGCGCCTCGCCGGGGATCTCGCCCGCACGCTCGACCAGCTCATCGTCGAGGAGGTGGACCCCGGGCGCCTGCGCCATTTCGCGCAGGAGAGCGCGGAGCTGTCCGCGCACTGGCAGACCTCGCTCGACCGGCTGGGCGCGATCCTCGACGACTGGCCCCGGCTGCTGGCGGAGCGCGGCCGGATCGATCTCGCCGAGCGCCGCAACCGGTTGATCGACGCGCTCGCCCGGCGCTGGCGGGACGCGCCGCCCGCCGGCTTCGTCTGCGCCGCCGGGATCACCACCGGGGCGCGGCCTTTGGGACGGCTGCTGCGCACGATCGCGCGGCTGCCGGAGGGGATGGTGGTGCTGCCCGGCCTCGATCTCGCCATGCCGGACGCGGAATGGGACGCGCTCGGCCCGCACGCGCCCGATCCCGAGACCGGCCATCGCAAGCGGTCGATCGAGACCCATCCCCAGTTCCACCTGAAGCTGCTGCTCGAGAGGATGGACGTCGCGCGCGGCGAGGTGACGCCCTGGCGCTGGGGCGGCGGGCGGGACGCCCCGGCGGCGCGCGGCCGGGCCGTCGCCAATGCGATGACGCCGCCCGCCTTCACCGAGAAGTGGCAGGCGCTGCGCCCCGCCGAGCGCCGCCTCACCGGCGTGCGCGGCCTGGAGGCGGCCGATCCGGCCGAGGAGGCGCAGGCGATCGCGCTGGCGCTGCGCGAGGCGCTGGAGACGCCCGGCCGCACCGCCGCTCTGGTGACGCCCGACCGGACGCTGGCGGCGCGCGTCGCCGCGCATCTGAAGCGCTGGGGGATCGAGGCCGACGACAGCGCCGGCCGCCCGCTCTCGCAGACTCCGCCCGGCACCCTGCTGCTCGCGCTCGCCGCCGCCGCCGCCGAGCGGTTCGCGCCGGTGCCGCTGCTGGCGCTGCTCAAGCATCCGCTGGTCAAGGCCGGGGAGGGGCGCCTTGCCTGGCTCGACGGCGCCCGCGCGCTCGATCTCGCCTTGCGCGGCCCGCGCCCGCCGGCCGGGCTGGACGGCCTGTCCCGCGCTCTGGCGGGCGATGCCGCAAGCTGGTGGCGGGAGGACGCGGCGCCGCTGCTGCGCCCGCTGGAACAGGCGTTCGGGGCGGAGGGCGGCCTTGCCGGACTGCTCGCCGCCCTGCGCGAGGCCGCGCGGGCGCTGGGCGGCGACGATGTGTGGGCCGGGCCGGCGGGCCGCGCCGCCGCCGATCTGCTCGCGGCGCTCGAGGATGCGGCGCCGGAGGGGCCGGAGGCGGTGGCGCCGGCCGCGCTGCCGGCGATGCTGGAACGGCTGCTCGCCGCCCAGGCGGTGCGCCCGTCCTACGGCAGCCATCCCCGCCTGTTCATCTGGGGGCTGATCGAGGCGCGGCTCCAGCAGGCGGACCTGATGATCCTCGCCGGCCTGAACGAGGGCGTCTGGCCGGCGCTGCCCGCGCCCGATCCCTGGCTCGCGCCGCGCCTGCGCGCCGAGCTCGGCCTGCCCTCGCTGGAGCGGCGGATCGGGCAGGCGGCCCATGATTTCGCCGCCGGGCTCGGCGCGCCCCGGGTGCTGGTGACGCGCGCCCGGCGCGATGCGCGCGCGCCCGCCATCGCCTCGCGCTTCTGGCTGCGGCTGGAGGCGATGACCGGCGGGATCACCCGCGCGCCGGCGCTGGCGCGCTGGGCGCGCGCGCTCGACCGGCCGGAGGGCTATCGCCCCGCCGCGCGCCCCGCGCCCGCGCCCGCGCCCGTCGAGCGTCCGGACCGGATCTCCGTCACCGAAGTGGACCGCCTGAAGGCCGATCCCTTCGCCTTCTACGCGCGCCGCGTCCTCGGCCTTCAGGCGCTGGACGAGGTCGATGCCGATCCCACCGCCGCCTGGCGCGGCACCGCCGTCCACGCGGTGCTGGAGGAGTGGCTGCGCGAGGACGATTGCGATCCGGCGAAGCTGCGCGCCCGCGCCGAATCCTTCCTCGCCGGGGCCGATGCCCATCCGCTGATGCGCGCCTTGTGGCAGCCGCGGCTGATGGAGGCGATCGACTTCATCGCCGCCGAGGTCGCCGCCAACCGCGCCGCCGGCCGCGCGCCGCTCGGCGCGGAGGTGAAGGGGGAGATCGCCATCGCCGGGGTGACGCTGCGCGGCACGGCGGACCGGATCGACCGGCTCGCCGACGGCCGCCTCGCCATCGTCGACTACAAGACCGGCCAGCCGCCGTCGAACAAGGCGGTGGCGCAGGGCTTCTCGCTCCAGCTCGGCCTGATCGGCCTGATCGCCGAGCGCGGCGGCTTCGACGGGATCGAGGGCGAGGCGGCGGCGTTCGAATATTGGAGCCTGGCGCGCAAGGCGGGCCGGATCGGCCATGTCGCCAGCCCGGCCGGCGGACGCGGCGGCCTCGATCCGGCCGATTTCACCGCGCTCGCCGCTGCCAATTTCACCGCGGCGGCGCAGCGCTGGCTGACGGGCGCCGAGCCGTTCACCGCGAAGCTGCATCCCGAGCACGCGCCCTACGGCGATTACGACCAGCTCATGCGCCTCGACGAATGGTATGGCCGCGAGGAGGAGTAGAGCCGCTCAGCGCAGCGCCGTCCAGATGCCGTAGCCGCTGGTCAGCACCAGCACGACCGCGACCATGACGAGCAGGGGACGCGCCGGCACCCGCTTGGCGACATAGCCGCCGAACGGCGCCGCGGCGACGCCGCCGATCAGCAGGCCGATCATCGCCATCGTGAACGCCTCCCAGCCGAGCGAGACGAAGAAGGTCGCCGAGATCGTCGCCGAGATGAAGAATTCGGAGGTGTTGACCGTGCCGATCACCTTCCTGGGATGCGCGCCCTGGGCGAGCAGGTTGGAGGTCACGACCGGTCCCCAGCCGCCCCCGCCCGCCGCGTCGAGGAAGCCGCCGGCCAGGCCGAGCGGCTCGACGATGCGGGGGCGCCGCTCGCGCTGGACGTGGCGCAGCGCCCGCCAGAGCAGGTAGACGCCGACCCCGGCGAGATAGGCGAGCACGAAGGGCCGCGCCTGCTCCGCCGACACGCTGGAGAGCATATAGGCGCCCAGGATGCCGCCGATCACGCCGGGGATCACGATCCGGCGGAACAGCCGCCAGTTCACGTTCCGGTGCAGCGTGTGGCTGATGCCGGAGGCGCCGGTGGTGAAGACCTCGACCGCGTGGACGCTGGCCGAGGCGGTGGCCGGCGGCACGCCGAGGCTGATGAGCAGCGTCGAGGAGATCACGCCGAAGGCCATGCCGAGCGCCCCGTCGACGAGCTGCGCGGCGAAGCCGACGAGGATGAAGGGCAGGAGATCGGCCAGGGTCGCGGCGGAAAGATCGAACACATGTGGCTCCCGGTCGAACGGACACCGACATAGCGCGTCGGGCGAGCGGTGCAAATTCGCCGTCCGGCGGAGAAGTTTCGTCGCCCGCCGGGCCGAATCTTAGGAAATCGTAAACCTTTCCCGCCGGAAAATGACGCGCCCGAGCTGGCCCCGGCCGACTCGCGGCGGAATTGTCTCGGGAGTGCGTGTTCTGTTGGATACTGTCTATTCGATGTCCGGGGACGTGCCGCTCGTGGAAGTGCCCGCGGACGGGTTGGACGAATCCGTTCTCCAGCCCGGCGCGGTCGTCATCGGCAGCATCCGCCAGGTCTGCCTGATCCGCAAGATCAGCGCGGGCGGCGCCGTGCTGCATGTCGATACGCCGGGCGAGGAAGGCCGCCGGCTCGAGCTCGAGCTGGAGACGGGCGAGCATCTCGACGGCACGATCCTGTGGTGCCGGGGCTCCGAGCTGGGCCTGCGCTTCGACACCCCGATCGACATCCTGCCGATCCTCGCCCGCGCGCTGGTCAGCCAGCCCGGCGAGCGGCGCCGGATGCCGCGCGTCGAGATCGCCTGCCCGGCGCTGCTCGAGGCGGGCGGGCGGACCGAGCTGGTCACGACCCGCGACATCGCCCAGGGCGGCGCCAAGATCGACGCGCCGCATCCGCTCGCCGTGGACGACAAGGTGGTGCTGACCCCCGAAGGGCTGCGGCCGCTCGCCGGCACGGTGCGCTGGGTCAACGGCTGCACGGCGGGCATCGTCTTCCATCCCGAGCTGGGCTGGCAGGAGATGATCCCCTGGCTGCGCGCGCGCCGTCATGTCCCGCCGGCCGATTTCCACGCCCCGCCCCCGGAGCCGACCGCCGCGCCCGACGTGGCGTCTGCGGATATCGGGGAGAGCCTCCAGATCAACCTGCCGGCGCGGGTGCGCGAGGGCACGCGGCGCTGGGCGATCGACGTGACGACGCTGACGGCGCGCACCGTCGAATTTGATTCCTTCGTGCCGTTGCGGCAGGGCACCTTGCTATGGATCGTGCTTCCCGGACTGGAAGGCTGGCCCGCCCGCATCGTCGGGATCGACGGCTATCGCTTCACCTGCGAATTCACCCAGCCCCTCCACCCGGCGGTGCTCGAGCGTATCCTGGCGGCCGCGTCCACGGAGACGCGCGCGCGGGCATGACCGGGACTTCGCGCCGCGTCCCGACGCTCCTTCTCGCCTGCCTGATCCTGTCCGCCTGCCAGACGCGGACGCCTCCGGCGCCGCCCGAGACGGTCGTCGCGCCGCCGGAAGAGGAAAGCTGGCGCCGCGCCGCCCGCGAGGCGGATGCGGACCGGCTCGACCGGCTCGACGCGGCCTGGCGCGAAGGTCTGGCCGAAGCGCGCGGGCGCGGCTTCACCCGGCAGATCGGCGCGGAAGGGGCGCTGCTCTCCCCCGACGCCGCCTTGCCGCGCGCCGCCCTGCCGCCGGGCAGCTATCGCTGCCGGCTGATCCGCCTGGGCGCCGGCGAGCGCCGCGCCGCCTTCACCGCCTATCCCTCCTATTTCTGCTATGTCGGCGTCGAGAGCGATCTGCTCGCCTTCACCAAGCAGACCGGATCGGAACGGCCCGGCGGCTATATCTGGACGGACGGCGACGCGCGGGGCGTCTTCCTGGGCGCGATGTCCCAGGGGACGGAGACGGCCATGCCGGCCTACGGCCAGGACGCCGCGCGCGACATGGCCGGCATCGTCGAGCGGGTCGGGCCGTTCCGCTACCGCCTCGTCCTACCCTGGCCGCAGAACGGCGCGAAGATCGACGTGCTGGAGCTGGTGCCGGCGGTGCCGGACGGCGGCTAGCGCGCCGCTATTCCTTGTTGCCCTTGTCGTTCTTGCGGGCACGATTGGCGTAGAGCAACGCGGCGACCAGGGCCGCCGATCCGACGCCGATCGCCGCGCCGGTCACGACCTGGCGCGTGCGCTTCGCGCCCGCCGCCTTGTCCGCGCTGGCCTTGGCGGCGGCGGCCTCCTCGAGGATGCTCGGGGTTTCTTCTTCGGGCTCGGTCGGATCGCTGGACATCATTCCTCGCTACATTCGGGGATCGTCCCGCCATCCTAGCCCGGTCGGGGCGGGGAAGGGAAGCCAAAGCCGCTTCGACTCGGACCGCGCGATCGGTCTATGGGGCGGACATGGACGATACCGGCTACGCCCTGTTCGATACCCCGCTCGGCGCTTGCGGCATCGCCTGGGCGCATGGCGGCCTCATCGGAACCATGCTGCCGGAGCCGGACGCGGCGGCGACCCGGGCACGGCTGGCGCGGCGCTTCGAGGGGCTGGCCGAGGCCGATCCGCCGGACGCGGTGCGCGCGGCGATCGGCGAGGTCGTCGCCCATCTCGGCGGGGCGCGCGTCGACTATGACGGCGTCGCGCTCGATTTCGCGCGGGTGGGGGCGTGGGAAGCGGCGGTCTACCGCGCCGCGCGCGCCATCCCGCATGGCGAAACCCGCACCTACGGCGCGCTGGCCGCCGCGCTCGGCGAGCCCGGCGCCGCGCAGGCGGTGGGGCAGGCGCTGGGCCGCAATCCCTGGCCGATCATCGTGCCGTGCCACCGCATCACCGCCGCGGACGGCCGCACCGGCGGCTTCTCCGCGCCCGGCGGCGCGGCGACCAAGCTCAGGCTGCTCGAGATCGAGGGCGCGCTGGCGGCCGACCGGCTGCCCCTCTTCGCGCCGCGCGCGGATTCCTAATCCGGGCGAAGCCCGCGCGGGAGGGTGAAGCGGAAGACGGCGCCGCCCTCGTCGCGCGTCCCGGCCGCCATCGTGCCGCCATGCGCCTCGACGATGGAGCGGCTGATCGACAGGCCGACGCCGAGGCCGTCCTTCTTGCCGCTGGAGAAGGGCGTGAACAGCTTGGCCTGCGCCTGGGCGTCGAGGCCGGGGCCGGTGTCCTCGACGACGATCTCGACATTGTCGTTGGCGGGCGCGGTCGAGATGACGATGCGCCGTTCCTCCGCCTGCGCCATCGCCTCGATCGCGTTCTTGATGAGGTTGATCAGCACCTGCTGGATCTGGACGGCATCCGCCCGCACCCATTTGGCGTAGCTGTCGAGCCGGAACTGGATCTCGACGCCCTCGCGCTGGGCATGGGGCAGGATCAGCACGGAGACGTCGGCGATGATCGACTGGATGTCGTGCGTCTCGGTCTCGGAGCGGCCCTTGGCGACGAAGTCGCGCAGCCGGGTCAGCACCTCGGTCGCGCGCTGGTTCGATCGCGCCGCGAACTCGATCGCCTGGCGGGCCTCGCGCGCCTCGGCGGCGGGGACGGGCGTGATCAGGCGGCGGGCGCTGGCGAGATAGTTGGACACGACCGCGAGCGGCTGGCTGAGCTCGTGCGCCAGCGTCGCCGCCATCGCCCCCATCGCGCTCAGCCGCGAGGCGTGGATGAGCTCGCTCTGGGTGCGCCGCAGCTCCTCCTCGGTCGCCTTGCGGTCGCTGATGTCGCGATAGAAGATGGCGAGCTGGTCGGGGCTCGGGAAGGCGCGCATCTCCAGCCACGCCTTGTGGCCGTCCGGCCAGGTGTAGCAATGTTCGAGGGACACCGGCTTGCCGTCCGCCATGGCCTGCCGCCACAGGTCGCCCAATGTGCTGTCGGCGAGGTCGGGCCAGGAGTCCCAGAGCAATGTGCCGACGATGTCCGACGCCGGCCGGCCTTCGAGCCGTTCGCCTTCGGCATTCATCGCCAGGACACGGAAATCGCCGTCGACCAGCACGAAGCCTTCGCTGATCAGCTGAAGCATTTCCTGTGCCCGCTCATCCGGCATTCGGCTCTCCCGCGACAAACCTGATCCAGGTTACAGTCTCGGCGTTCGCGCAAATCTTTCGCTCGCCCGCGAAAATGATTAACGCGAAATTTAATCGATAGTTTCCAACTCTCTGTCTCGCATGTCATCGAAAGCACTGGAGCTGCGGTGGCGCGCCCGACTCGGATCGGCGAACGTCGGGGCCACCCTGTCGCCATAGGCTTACGGCGCGCGAAAGTCATCCGTGACGATTGTGTCGCGGGGCGAAGTGATGCGACAAGGCGCGATGGCCGGACGCCTCGCTCCCTTCGCTCCCCTCGGCGGCGATCAGCTGCGCGCTTCGCAGCCGCGCGATCATGCCGCCTTGTCCGCCTCGGCCGGCACCGGCAAGACGCATGTGCTGACCGCGCGGGTGCTGCGGCTGCTGCTCGCCGGGGCCGATCCGGATTCGATCCTGTGCCTCACCTTCACCAAGGCCGGCGCGGCCGAGATGGCCGAGCGCATCCATGCGCGGCTGGCGCACTGGGTGCGGCTGAAGGATGCCGATCTCGGCGCGGAGCTGGCCGCGCTCAGCGAGGATCCGGGGCCGGCGATGCGCGGGCGCGCCCGCACCCTGTTCGCGCGGGTGCTCGACGCGACCGGCGGCGGCCTGCGTATCCAGACCATCCATGCCTTCGCGCAGAGCCTGCTCGGCGCCTTTCCCGCCGAGGCCGGGCTGACGCCGGGCTTTCGCCCGCTCGAAGGGCGCGAGGAGCAGTTGCTCGCCCGCTCGGCGCTGGCCGACCTCCTCGTCCGCGCCGAGGTCGAAGGCGATCTCGGCCTCGTCGCCGACATGCAGGCGCTGAGCCTGCGGCTGGGCGAGGGCGGGGCGGAGGGCTTCGTCAAGGCGTGCGCCCGCGCGCCGGAGGCGATGGAGACGCTCGGCCCGCGCGAGGGGATCGAGGCGCGGCTGCGCCATGTCTTCGATCTGCCGCTGGGCGATATCGAGGCGGTCCTCGCCGCCGCCTGCGCCGACGAGGCGTTCGATCTCGCGCTGCTCGATGCCCTTGCCGCCGCCAATCGCGGCTGGGGAACGGCGACGGGGCTTGCCGCCTGCGACGCGATCGCCGCCTGGCGGCTGCGCGATCCCGCGGCGCGGGCCGCGACTTTGGACGAGCTGGCGCTGGTGGTGCTCACCAAGGCGGGGGAGCCGCGCAAGGCGGGCACCGGCCTCATCAAGGCCGAGCCGGACTATGCGGCGCTCGCCGCGCGGCTGGCGGACAGCTGCGTGCATCTCCTGTCCCTGCGCGCGCGCGCCGCGATGGTCGCCGCGCTGGCGGCGGGGCTGCGCGCCGGGCAGGCCTTCGCGCGCGCTTATGCCGAGGCGAAGCGCGCCGCCGGAGCGGTCGATTTCGACGATCTGATCCGCCGCGCGGAGGCGTTGCTGCTCACCCCCGGCATGGGCGAATGGGTGCGCTACAAGCTCGACCAGCGCACCGATCATATCCTGGTCGACGAGGCGCAGGACACCAATGCGCGGCAATGGCGAATCGTCGAGGCCCTGGTCGCGGAATTCTTCGCCGGGGAGGGCGCGCGCGGGCGGTTGCGCACGATCTTCACGGTCGGCGATTTCAAGCAGGCGATCTTCGGCTTCCAGGGCACCGATCCGCGCGAGTTCGAGCGCGCGCGGGCCTATTTCCGGGCGAAGGCGCGGCTGATCCGCGAGGCGGCGGAGGAAGCCGGGCTGCCCGAGCGGGAATTGCCGCCGGATTTCCTCGACCTGTCGATGGACATGAGCTTCCGCTCCTCGCCCGAAATCCTGCGCGTGACCGATCGGGTGATCGCCGATCTCGGCCATGAGGCGTTCGGTCTCGTCAAGCGGCCCAATCCGCACGAGAGCCGTCATCGCGAGCGGCCCGGATCGGTGACCTTGTGGGCGCCCTATACCGTCGAGGGTGACGAGGAGCTGGGCGAGGAGGGCTGGGTGGCGGAGGCGACCCGCGCTTATGCCGGCAAGCTCGCCCGGCAGGTGAAGGCCTGGCTCGACGCGCCCTTCCACCTCGAAAGCCGGAAGCGGCCGCTCCGGGCGGAGGACATATTGATCCTCGTGCGCCGTCGGAGCACGCTCGCCGCCCTGCTGGTCGCGCGGCTCCATGCGGAGGGCGTGCCGGTGGCGGGCGTGGACCGGCTGCTGCTGTCCGCGCCGCTGGCGGTCAGGGATCTGCTCGCCGCCGCGCGCTTCGCGGTGCAGCCGCTCGACGATCTCAACCTGGCCGGCCTGCTCGTCTCGCCGCTGATCGGCTGGAGCCAGGGCGAGCTGCACGCCGTCGCCGCCGGGCGCGGCAAGGAGCCGCTATGGCCGCGCCTGCGCCGCCACGCGGCGACGCCGCCGGACACGCTCGACACGCTGCACGCCGTCCTCGCCATGGCCGATTTCGCCACGCCGCACGGCTTCTTCGAGGCCCTGCTCTCCGGGCCGCTGGACGGGCGGCGCAAGCTGCTCGAGCGGCTCGGCGCGGAGGCGCGCGACCCCATCGAGGAATTGCTGTCCGCCGCGCTCGAGTTCGAAGGGAAGGGGGCCTCGCTCCAGGCCTTTCTCGACTGGTTCGCGCGCGGCGATGTCGAGATCGTGCGCGATCCGTCCGGCCCGCGCGGCGCGGTGCGGGTGATGACGGTGCATGGCTCGAAGGGGCTGCAATCGCCGGTGCTGATCCTCGCCGACGCCTGCGCCGATCCCGATCGCAAGGGGCCGGGCGCCGCCCTGGTCGGGCTGGCGCTGGAGGAGAAGGGACCGGCGGTGCCGGTGTTCCGCCCGCGCAAGGAGGAGCTGGCCGAGCCGCTGGCTTCGCAGGTCGCGGCGCAGGATGCGCGCGATCGCGAGGAGCATTGGCGGCTGCTCTACGTCGCGCTGACCCGCGCCGAGGAGCGGCTCTATGTCGGCGGCGCGCTGACGCTGCGCGACCGCGACGGCGCCCCGGCGGCGAGCTGGCATCGGGCGGTCGAGACGGCGCTGACCGGGCTGGGCGAGGACTGGGCGGAATCGCGGCTCTGGAACCGTGAGATGACGCTCGGCCCCGCGCCCGTGCCGCGCCCCGCCGCCGCCGCCCCGCCGTCCGCCGCCGTCGCGGCCCTGCCGGACTGGGCGCGCCGCCCCGCGCCCGTCGAGGCGCGCCCGCCGCGCCCGCTCGCGCCCTCGGCGATCGGCGCCGACGATGCCGCCGATCCGCCGCCGGGGCCGGAGCTGCGCGCCGCGGCCGAGCGCGGTCGGCTGCTCCATCGCCTGTTCGAGCGGCTGCCCGGTGTCGCGCCCGGGGAGCGGCGCGCGCGCGCCGACGCCTGGCTGGCCGGCGCGGCGGGGGTGGGCGATCCGGCCCTTCGCGCCGACCTGATCGACGCCGCCTGCCGGGTGATCGACGATCCCGCCTTCGCCGCTTTGTTCGCTCCCGGCGCGCTGGCCGAGGCGCCGGTGGCGGCGGTGATCGCCGGCGGCTTCGTCGTCGCCGGCACGGCGGACCGGCTGCTGGTCACGGACGACGCGGTGCTGGTCGCCGATTTCAAGACCGGACGGCGCGTGCCCCGTGCGGCCGCCGAGATTCCGCCCGCGCACCTGCGGCAGATGGCCGCCTATCGCGCGGCGCTGCGCGTCGTCTTTCCCGATCGCCCGGTGCGCGCCGCCTTGCTCTACACGAGCGGGCCGGCGCTGCACGCGCTCGACGACGCGCTGCTCGACGCGCATGCGCCGCCCGGTGGTTGAGCGCGCGCGCCTCACGTCCTACATCCGGGTCAGTTCCTTTCGGGAGATTTCCATCATGGCCACCAAGACCGTCACCGATACCTCCTTCCAGGCCGATGTGCTGAACGCCTCCGGGCCGGTGCTGGTCGATTTCTGGGCGGAATGGTGCGGGCCATGCAAGATGATCGCGCCGTCGCTGGAGGAATTGAGCGAGGAATTGGGCGAGAAGGTCACGATCGCCAAGCTCAACATCGACGAGAATCCCGATGCCCCGGCCAAATATGGCGTGCGCGGCATCCCCACGATGATCCTGTTCAAGAACGGCGAGCCCGCCGCCACCAAGGTCGGCGCCGAGCCCAAGAGCCGCATCCAGGGCTGGCTCGAAAGCGCGCTTTAAGGCGGATATGTCCCGCGAAACAGCGGGACGACGCGGCTAGGGCATGGACGTTCGCGCGCGGCGACACTATGTCGCTCGCCGATGGAGCTTCTGCTTGCCCTTCTGTCGCTGCTGACGGTGGCCACCGGCGCGCGCGCGCCGGAGGTCGGCGCGCAGGCGGCGGCCGCGCAGGTCGGCATGATCCGCGCGCAGGCCCCGCGTGCGGCCAGCGTCGCACTTCCGGCGCCGCGCCCGGCGACGCCCGCCGAAGCGCCCCGCGCGCCGGACCAGCCCGCGCCCGCTCTGGCGCTGAAGCCCGCCGTTCCGCTCTATGCGGACCGCCTGATCGAATGAGGCCCGGCCGCCGTCGCGCGGCCCTTTCTTTCAGCCTCGTCCGTCCGGCCCGATGGCCGGCTTCACCCTATCAAGTCAGGATCACCCCATGTTCGGCGGATTTGCCAAGTCCATTTTCGGATCGTCCAACGACCGTTACGTCAAGTCGCTCAGGAAGATCGTCCAGAAGGTCAACGATTTCGAGCCCGCCATGCAGGCGCTGGGCGACGACGAACTGAAGGGACAGACCGTCCGCTTCCGTGAGCGGCTCGCCGCCGGGGAGGGGCTCGACGATATCCTGCCCGAGGCCTTCGCCACCGTCCGCGAGGCGGCGTGGCGGGTGCTCGGCCAGCGCCATTACGACGTGCAGATGGTCGGCGGCATGGTGCTGCACCGGGGCGAGATCGCCGAGATGCGCACCGGCGAGGGCAAGACGCTGGTCGGCACGCTGGCGGTCTATCTCAACGCGCTGGAGGGCAAGGGCGTCCATGTCGTCACCGTGAACGACTATCTCGCCAGCCGCGACGCCGACTGGATGGGGCAGATCTACCGCTGGCTCGGCCTCAGCGTGGGCGTGATCGTCCCCAATCTCTCCGATCCGCAGCGCCGCGACGCCTATCATGCCGACATCACCTACGGCACCAACAACGAGTTCGGCTTCGATTATCTGCGCGACAACATGAAGTACGACCGCTCCCAGATGGTGCAGCGGCCCTTCAACTTCGCCATCGTCGACGAGGTCGACTCGATCCTGATCGACGAGGCGCGCACCCCGCTCATCATCTCCGGCCCGACCGAGGACAAGTCCGACCTCTACATGGCGCTCGACCAGATCGTGAAGACGATCCCGGCCGAGGATTACGAATATGACGAGAAGGACAAGCGCGTCCTGCTGACCGAGGACGGCACCGAGCGGATGGAGCGGCTGCTGGAGGCGGAAGGGCTGCTGGTCGGCACGAACCTCTACGATTTCGAGAACACGCAGGTCGTCCACCACCTCAATCAGGCGCTGCGCGCCAACGTCGCCTACAAGCGCGACATCGATTATATCGTGAAGGAAGGAAAGGTCGTCATCATCGACCCGTTCACCGGGCGCATGATGGACGGGCGGCGCTGGTCCGAAGGCCTGCACCAGGCGGTCGAGGCCAAGGAAGGCGTCGACATCGAGCCGGAGAACCAGACGCTCGCCTCGATCACCTTCCAGAACTATTTCCGCATGTACCCGAAGCTCAGCGGCATGACCGGCACCGCCGCGACCGAGGCGGCCGAGTTCTTCGACATCTACAAGATGAACGTCGTCACCATCCCGACCCATCGGCCGATCCTGCGCAAGGACGACGACGACGAATTCTACAAGAACCAGCAGGACAAGTTCGCCGCCATCGTCGAGGCGATCCGCGAGAAGGCGAAAATCGGCCAGCCGATCCTGGTCGGCACCGTCTCGATCGAGAAATCGGAGCTGCTGTCCGACTTCCTCAAGAAGGCCAAGGTCAAGCACGAGGTGCTGAACGCCCGCTATCACGAGCAGGAAGCGCATATCGTGGCGCAGGCCGGCCGCTTCGGCGCCGTCACCATCGCGACCAACATGGCCGGTCGCGGCACCGACATCCAGCTCGGCGGCAATGTCGACGTGCGTATCGAGGACGAGCTGGCCGGGATGGAGGAAGGCCCGGCGCGCGACAAGGCGGCGGAGAAGATCCGCGCCGAGGTCGAGGAGGAGCGCGAGCGGGTGATCGCCGCCGGCGGCCTGTTCGTGCTCGGCACCGAGCGGCACGAGAGCCGGCGCATCGATAACCAGCTGCGCGGCCGTTCGGGCCGCCAGGGCGATCCGGGGCTTTCCCGTTTCTACCTGTCGCTGGACGACGATCTGCTGCGCATCTTCGGCCCGCAGACCATGTTCTCGCGGCTGATGAACAAGAATCTCGCCGACGGCGAGGCGATCGTCAGCCCGTGGATATCCAAGGCGATCGAGACCGCGCAGAAGAAGGTCGAGGCGCGCAATTACGACGTGCGCAAGCAGGTCG
>CAZTPD010000009.1:0-28913 GCA_964614625.1 uncultured Sphingosinicella sp.
CGCTCTGCTATCAGGTGCCGGCGCTGGCGCGGGAGGGGACGGCCTTGGTCATCTCCCCGCTGATCGCGCTGATGCACGACCAGATCCGCGCCGCCGAGGGCTTCGGGATCAAGGCGGCGGCCTTGACCTCGGCGGACAACAACCGGGCCGAGACGGTGGCACGGTTCAAAGCCGGCGAGCTGGACCTGCTCTATGTCGCGCCGGAGCGGGCGACGGGGCCGCGCTTTCGCGACCTGCTGGCGCGCGCGAAGCTGGCGCTGATCGCGATCGACGAGGCGCATTGCGTTTCCGAATGGGGGCATGACTTCCGGCCGGATTACCGGCTGCTGCTGCCTTTGCTCGACGCCTTTCCCGACGTGCCGCGCCTCGCGCTGACCGCGACGGCGGACAAGCGGACGCGCGCCGACATCCTGGTCCAGCTCGGCATTCCGGAGGACGGGCTGATCGTCGCCGGCTTCGACCGGCCCAATATCCGCTACCATGTCCGCCCGCGCGACGGGCTGCCGGCGCAGTTGAAGGCGGTGCTCGCCGCCCAGCCGGGCGCGGGCATCGTCTATGCGCCGAGCCGCGACAAGACCGAGCGGATCGCCGAGCAGCTCGGCGCGGGCGGGCGCCCGGCCCTTCCCTACCATGCCGGACTGGAGCCGCCGGTGCGGGCGCGCAACCAGGCGGCGTTCGTGGCGAGCGAGGAGATGGTGATGGCGGCGACCATCGCCTTCGGCATGGGGATCGACAAGCCGGACGTGCGCTTCGTCGCCCATGCCGGCCTGCCCAAGTCGATCGAGGCCTATTATCAGGAGACCGGCCGCGCGGGGCGCGACGGCGAGCCGGCCGAGGCCTGGCTGTTCTGGGGCGCCGACGATTTCGCCCGCGCCCGGCGGCGGATCGAGACCGAGGTGGAAGAAGGCAGGCGCGCGGGCGAGCGCGAGCGGCTGAACGCGCTCGCGGCTTTGGTCGAGACGGCGGGATGCCGCCGCGCGATCCTGCTCCGCCATTTCGGCGAGGAACCGCCGGAGCAGTGCGGCAATTGCGACAATTGCCTGGAGCCGCCCAAGGCGGTGGACGCGACCACGGCCGCGCAGAAGCTGCTCTCGGCGGCGTTCCGCACCGAAATGCGCTTCGGGCTCGGCCACCTCGCCGACGTGCTGGCGGGCAAGGAGACCGACAAGGTGCTGAATTTCGGGCACCAGCGGCTGAGCGTGTTCGGCATCGCCGAGGCGGACGAGCTGGCGCTGGTGAAGCCGGTGGCGCGGGCGCTGCTGGCGCATGACGCGCTGAGGGCCGACGAGCATGGCGGTCTCTTCTTCGGGCCGGCCGCGCGGCCGATCCTGAAGGGTGAACGCAAGCTCGAGATCGTCGTCCCGCCGAAGCGGACCCGCGGGCGCGACCGGAAGGCGGCACAGGACTATCCGCACGATCCGCTGTTCGAGGCCCTGCGGACGAAGCGGCGCGAGATGGCCGAGGCGGCGGGCGTGCCGCCTTATGTGATCTTCCACGACAGCACCTTGCGCGAGATGGCGGAGCGGCAGCCCGCTTCGCTTCACGCGCTGGCCGAGGTGTCCGGCGTGGGCGCGGCCAAGCTGGACAAATATGGCGCGGCGTTCGTCGAGGTGATCCGGGCTTTCGAATAAAGCCCGTCATTCCGGCGAAGGCCGGAATCCACCTTCTTCTCCCTTTCCTCCGCGTCTCTGCGTCTCTGCGCGCAATAAAAATGGTTCGCGCAGAGACGCAGAGATCGCAGAGAAGAAAAGGTGGATTCCGGCTTTCGCCGGAATGACGTAGAGGGGGATGGATGTTCAGAGTCCTTGATGATTCCACTTTCGTCTCCGGCCAGATCGCGCCGGAGGATGTCGCCCGGGCCGCCGCTTCGGGCGTTGCGATGATCGTCAACAACCGGCCGGACGGCGAGGAGCCGGGGCAGCCCATGGCGGCGGAGATCGCGGCGGCGGCGGAGGCGGCGGGGATCGGTTATCGCCATATCCCGGTCGCCGGCGGCTTCGCGCCGGATCAGGTGGCGGCGATGGCCGACGCGCTGGGCGCGACCGAGGGAAAAGTGCTCGCCTTCTGCAAATCGGGGACGCGATCGACCTTCCTGTGGGCGCTCGCCGAGAAGCAGCGCGGCGCGGACGGGGCGGCGATTATGGAGCGGGCGACAGCCGCCGGCTACGATCTCAGCCCGCTTCGCCTTCACCTGCTTGGCTGAGCAGGGCGCGCGCCGCCTCTTCATCCTCGTCGTCGACCATCAGCCGCACGCCCGCGACCAGCGCGCCCATGCCGGAATCGAAGACGAAGGCGTAGATGCCGGCATCCTCCAGCCGCAGCCGGTCGATGTCCGCCTCGAAGCCGGCGACGTAGCGGCCAAGCTCGACCAGCGCCATTACCAGGGCACCACGTCGCCCGCCGCCCGCTCGATCGCGGTCGGCTTGCGCCCGAGGATCGCGTTGCGGTGCGGGAAGCGGCCGAACCGCTCGATGACGTCATGGTGCTTGCGGGCGAAATCGAGCAGCTCCTCGTCGCCGAGCGCGGTGAAGAGCAGCAGCGACTGGAGCTGGTCCTTGCCATCCTCGCTGTGCTGGAAGGGCATGTAGAGGAAGGTGCGCTGGTCCTTCGTCATGTCGTGATCGTAATCGAGCTCGATCGCGTTCTTCGCGACGGCGAGCGCGATATGATCGGTCGAGAACTGATCGGCATGACCCCGGAACATGTTGCGCGGAAACTGATCGAACAGGATCACGGCGGCGAGCGCGTCGTCTTCCTCGTAGAGAAAGTCGATCACCTGCCGCTGCCGCTCCGCCTTCCACAGATCGAGGAAGCGCGTCCGGACCTCGTCGTCGAACGCCTCCGGCCCGCGCCACCAGTCGTCCGGATGCGCGAACCAGAAATCGAGGACTTCGCGCGCCCAGGGCAGGGTCATGCGGCGGTGCCGCCCACCGTCAGCCCCTCGATCAGCAGGGTCGGCTGGCCGACGCCGGCCGGGACGGACTGGCCGCCCTTGCCGCAGATGCCGATGCCCTCGTCCAGCGCCATATCGTCGCCGATCGCCTTCACCTGGGTCAGCACGGTCGGCCCGTCGCCGATCAGGGTCGCGCCCTTGATCGGCGCGCCCAGCTTGCCGTCCTCGATCCGGTAGGCCTCGGTGCAGGAGAAGACGAACTTGCCGCTCGTGATGTCCACCTGCCCGCCGCCGAAGCTCTTGGCATAGATGCCGTTCCTGGCGCGGGCGAGGATCTCGCGGGGATCGTCCTTGCCGCCGAGCATGAAGGTGTTGGTCATGCGCGGCATCGGGGCATGGGCGAAGCTCTCGCGCCGGCCGTTGCCGGTCGGCGCGACGCCCATCAGCCGGGCGTTCATCCGGTCCTGGATATAGCCCTTGAGGATGCCGTCCTCGATCAGCACGTTGCGCTGGGTCGGGGTGCCTTCGTCGTCGATGGCGAGGCTGCCGCGCCGGCCGCCGATCGAGCCGTCGTCGATCACGGTGACGCCCGGCGCCGCGACCCGCTCGCCGATCCGGCCGGAGAAGGCGGACGTGCCCTTGCGGTTGAAATCGCCCTCCAGCCCGTGGCCGATCGCTTCGTGCAGCAGCACGCCGGGCCAGCCGGGGCCGAGCACGACCGTCATTTCGCCGGCCGGTGCGGCGACCGATTCGAGGTTCACCAGCGCCTGGGCGAGCGCGACGTCGATCGCCCGGTTCCACGTCGCCGGCTCGAACAGGTCGTCATAGAGATAGCGCCCGCCGAGGCCGTGATAGCCGGTCTCGCGCCGGCCGTTCTGCTCGACCATGATCTGGACGTTGAGGCGGACCAGCGGGCGCACGTCATGGGCGACGAAGCCGTCCGGCCGGACGATCTCGACCACGCTCCAGCTGCCGGCGAGGCTGACCGAAACCTGCGCCACGCGCGGATCGCGGGCGCGCGCGGCGGCGTCGATCTCCTGACAGAGCGCGACCTTCCGGGCGAAGGGGATCAGGCTCAAGGGATCGGCGTCGGTGTAGAGATTGGCGTTGGTGCGGCGGGGCGGGGCCGCGCGCGCGCCCTTCGCCGGATCGAGCACCGCCATCGTCTCGGCCGCGCGGCGGATCGCCGCCTCGCTGATGTCATTGGCCTGGGCGAAGGCGGTGGTCTCGCCGGACACGCCGCGCAGGCCGAAGCCCGCCTGGGTGTTGAAGTCGGCGGTCTTCAGCCGCCCGTCGTCGAAGCTGAAGCTCTCCGAGGCGGTATATTGCAGATAGAGCTCGCCGTCGTCGCAGGCCTTCAGGGCATCGGCGGTGAGGCGCAGCGCGGCATCGGGATCGAGGCCGTCGGGGCGATAGAGGAAGCGGCGGGGATCGGTGCTCATGAGGGGGATATAGGGCGGCTGTCGGCGGATGTCGAAGATCACGAACCCAACAGGTCGTCATTCCAGCGAAAGCTGGAATCTCCTTGCCTTTGACGGCGGTCGGGGAAGGAAAAGGGATTCCAGCTTTCGCTGGAATGACGAAAAGAGCTTAGGCGCCGACGATATCCGCCGGGCCGCCCTTCAGGATGAAGCGTTTGTCGCAATAGCCGCAATCGACATAGCCCCGCTCGTCGATCTGGAGCCAGACGCGCGGGTGGCCGAGCGCGGGCGAGATCTCGGTCGCGCCGTCGCAGGCGACGCGTGGGCTCGTCACATAAGCGGTTTCGGGAACGAAGGGATCGGTCGCGGCCATGGCGATGCGCCTTAGCAAGCGCCCGCGCGGGCGACAATCCGCCTAAATGGCGCCCGGCCCCGCCGCCAGCGCGGCGAGGGCGAGCGCGGCCAGCGCCGAGGCGATGAGGGCGGCGCGGGACAGGCCGAGGAGATGAAGCTGCGCGAACATCGGCCCCGGTATGACGGACGCACGTTTACGGCTGCTTTCCGAGCGGGGTTAACGCGGCTATGCGACGGGAACCATGTCCGACGCCGCCATCTCGATCCGCGACCTGCAAAAGACCTATCAGGGCGGCAAGCGCGCGCTGGACGGCGTTTCGATCGACGTGCCGCGCGGCGGCATCTTCGGCCTGCTGGGGCCGAACGGCGCGGGCAAATCGACCCTCATCAACATCCTCGCCGGGATGGTGATGAAGACCGGCGGCACCGCCTCCATCTGGGGCTTCGACATCGACGCGCATCCGCGCAACGCCAAGCGGGCGATCGGCGTGGTGCCGCAGGAGATCCTGTTCGACCCCTTCTTCACGCCGTTCGAGGCGCTGGAGATCCAGGCGGGGCTCTACGGCGTGCCCAAGGCGGAGCGGCGCACCGCCGAGCTGCTGAGGGCGGTGCGGCTGGAGGACAAGGCGGACGCCTATGCGCGCACCCTGTCCGGCGGCATGAAGCGCCGGCTGCTGGTCGCCAAGGCAATGGTCCATTCGCCGCCCATCCTGGTGCTCGACGAGCCGACGGCCGGGGTGGACGTGGAACTGCGCCAGCAGCTCTGGGACTATGTGCGCTCGCTCCATGCGCAGGGCGTCACGATCGTGCTCACCACCCATTATCTGGAGGAAGCCGAGGAATTGTGCGACCGGATCGCGATCATCAATCACGGCCGGGTGATCGCCAACGAGGCGACGCGCGACCTGCTCGGCATGGCGCAGGAGAAGGTGGTCGAGGTCGTCACCGACCGCGACATCGCCCATGCGCCGGACGCCGCGCCGTTCGAGAAGGTCGAGCTGAAGGGCGAGCGCATGCTGGCGATCACCTACCGGAAGGACCGCGCCAATGCCGGCGACGTGCTCGCCGCGCTGCAAAGGGAAGGGCTCGGCATCGTCGACGTCTCGACCCGCGAGGCGGACCTGGAGGACGTGTTCCTCAACCTTACGCGGGCGACCGGTACCGATGGCTAGCGCCCGAACGGAAGAGGGGATGGTGATTGGCTAGTCACGAACATCGCTGCGACATCCTCGTCATCGGCTCCGGCGCGGCGGGGCTGACGGCGGCGCTGAACCTCGCGCCGCGCTTCAGGGTCGCGGTGATCGCCAAGGGCGCGCTGAACGAGGGATCGACCGCCTGGGCGCAGGGCGGCATCGCCGCCGTGCTGGAGCCGGGCGACACGTTCGACAGCCATATCGAGGACACGATGATCGCCGGCGCCGGGCTCAACAAGCGCGCCACCGTCGAGTTCGTCGTCGAGGGCGCGCCGGCGGCGATCGCGCGGCTGGCGGAGCTGGGCGTGCCGTTCAACGTGGACGGCGACGGCGCGGGCTGGCACCTGACCCGCGAGGGCGGGCACAGCCACCGCCGCATCGTCCATGTCGACGACGCCACCGGCTGGGCGGTGCAGGAGGCGCTGGAGCGCGCGGCGGCGGCCCATCCCAACATCACGCTCATCCCCGGCATGGTGGCGATCGACCTCGTCACCAGCCGGCACGGCGAGCGCTATTCGGGCGACGGCCATGTCTGGGGCGTCTATGCGCTGAACCGCAAGACCGGGAAGGTCGAGACCTTCACCGCCCGCGCCACCATATTGGCGACCGGCGGAGCGGGGCGCGTCTATCTCTTCTCCACCGCCCCGCGCGGCGCGACCGGCGACGGCATCGCGATGGCCTGGCGCGCCGGATGCCGGGTGGCGAACATGGAATTCATGCAATTCCACCCGACCTGCCTCTACAATCTGGAGGTCAAGAACTTCCTCATCACCGAGGCGGTGCGCGGCGAGGGCGGGCATCTGAAGATACCCGACACCGGCCACCGCTTCATGCCCGATTTCGACGAACGGGCCGAGCTGGCGCCGCGCGACGTGGTGGCGCGGGCGATCGACCATGAGATCAAGCGGCTCGGCCTCGATTACGTCCATCTCGACATCAGCCACCAGCCGCCGGACTTCGTGAAGGGGCATTTCCCGAACATATATGCCCGCCTGCTCGAGCTCGGCATCGACATCACCACCGATCCGATCCCCGTCGTCCCCGCCCAGCATTATACCTGCGGCGGGGTGGTGATCGATCTGGACGGGCGCACCGACCTGCCCGGCCTCTACGCCGCCGGCGAGGTCAGCGAATCCGGGCTGCACGGGGCGAACCGGCTCGCCTCCAATTCCCTGCTCGAATGCTTCGTCTTCGGCGAAGCGGCGGCGCGGCACATCGCGGCGAATTGGGACGATCTGCCGCCCCCGCCGCCGATCCGCCCCTGGGACGAGAGCCGGGTAGCCGATTCCGACGAGGAAGTGGTCATCAAGCAGAACTGGACCGAGATCCGCCGCTTCATGTGGAACTATGTCGGCATCGTGCGCACCACCAAGCGGCTGGAGCGCGCCGCGCACCGGATCAAGCTGCTGACCGACGAGATCGAGGATTATTACGGCCATTTCCGGGTGACGCCGGACCTGGTGGAACTCCGGAACCTCCTCCAGACCGCCGACCTGATCGTCCGCTCGGCGCTCAGGCGCAAGGAGAGCCGGGGGCTGCATTATACGCTGGATTATCCGAAGACGCTGGCCAAGGCGGCGGACACGGTGCTGGCGCCGTAAATCGACACCCGCTCAACGATGGCCCTCCGTCCATTCGCGGGACAGGGCGGCCTGTCCGGGAGCGGCGATGCTGAGCGCCCGATCGGTCAAGGGCGTGATGGCGGAGCGCGGGGGAAGGTTGGCGGGGACATGTATGTCCCAGGCAAGGCCCAACCGCTCCAGCAACTGGATGAAGCGAAAGCCGGGGTCGATCTGCCCCGGATAGAGGCCGTGCCTGGCCGAGGCCGGGAAGGCATGGTGGTTGCAATGCCAGCTTTCGCCCATCGTGGGTATCGCGAGCCAGGCGATGTTGTAGCCCTGGACCGCGGCATCCTCGACGAACCAGTCCTGATGGCCGCGGCGATGCGCGACATGGGCGATGTACCAGTGCATCGTGAAGCAGGCCGCGACGCGGACGACGACGCCCCAAACGACCCACGACCAGCCGCCGAGCCAATAGAGAATCAGCGCGACCGGAATCTGGTGCAGCATCCAGGTGCGTTGCAGGAAGCGATAGAAAGGATCGTCGCTGATGCCCGGCCCCGCGTCGAAGCGGGACGGTCTTTCGAACAGCAGCTTGAAGTTGAGATAGTAGAACCCGTCCGCCAAGACTGATTTCCCATGCCGAAGGAACCAGTGGCAATTGACTTGGCGCTGTGCCCAGTCACGAATGTCATGGAGTCCGACGGTCCAGAGTGGGCCGCCCATGCCGACCAGAACGCCGACATAGATCATCACCCGCTCCAGCCATTTGGGGCATTCGAAGCTGCGATGAATGAGGCGCCGGTGGAAGCCGACCGAATGGCCGACGCAAAGCGTGAAGCCGGAGAGGAACAGGAAGACGGCAAGGCCGCTCCAGCTGAAGAACAGCGGACCGAGAATCAGTGCGCCCGCGATGAACGACATGTTCCAGATCGAACGCGGCGCATCCCATTCGAGCCGGCCGCTGCCGGCATCCGCATGCTCCAGATTCCCGAGCGAGTTGACCTTGAACGCGCCTTCCGATGCCTCCCCGGCGACCATCATCGCGATTCCCCCCCCTGTCGAATCATCATTTAATTAATTTCTTAAATGCTGAACCCCTTGTCAAGCGGTTAACTCATTCCTTAAATATGGCGCATGCAACGTGTGTTCGAAGCCCTCGCCTCTGCGCCGCGCCGGAAGATTCTGGCCTATCTCGCCCATGCCGAACTGAATGCGGGCGAGATCGCCGCGCGATTCGAGATGTCGAAACCGGCCGTGTCGCAACATCTGTCGGTGCTGGAAAATGCCGGCCTGATCGCCAGCGAGAAACGGGGCCAATATGTCTATTACCGGCTGGTGCCGGACAATCTGACCAACACGCTCAATTCCTATGTCCAGGAAGTCTGCCCGGTATCGCGACCATTGAAGGCCGAAAGCGCCCGCATCGCACAGGATCGGTCGGAAACTAACCCAGAAACGCCCTGAACGCCCGCCGGAACGCCGCCGGCTGGTCCTGCATCACCATGTGGCCGCTGTCGTCGATCCGCACCAGCCGCGCGCCGCGCGCGGGGGCATAGGCCTGGGTGAAGCTGCGGTCGATCGCGGCGCGGGCGCGGGGATCGGGGGAGGCGTAGACCACGGTCAGCGGGGCGCGGATGCGGGGGAGATCGTCGGCGAGGTCGATGGCGGCGAGGTCGCGCGCCGCGCGGCCGACCACGTCGGGGTCGCTGCGGCGGTTGGCCATGTCCGGCGGGCTGAACGCGCCCATGATGTTGGCGAAGAGCTGCCGCCCGCCCGGCGAATCGAGCATCGCGCCGAGGTCGCGGGCGAGCGGCCCCCAGCCCGAGGCGGAGCCGCCGAACAGGCCGGCGGGCTGGGGCAGCATGTCCACCACCATCACCCGGCCGACCAGATCCGGCCGGCGCGCCGCGATCATCATCGCCAGCGTGCCGCCCATCGAATGGCCGACGATCGCCGGGCGGCGCAGGCCGCGCGATTCGATGTAGCGGACGATCTCGTCGGCGAGCGGGCCGACCACCGGTCCCCGCGCATTGCCGCCCGCCGGCGCGCCGGCGAAGCCCGCGACCTGGAGCAGGTGGAAGCGATGGCCCGGCACCGAGGCGGCGGTGTCCGCCCAGACCTCGCGGCCCGAGGTGAGGCCGGGAATCAGCAGCACGTCCGGCCCGCGCCCCAGCAGCTCCACCGAGAAACGGGTCGGCCGGAAGGGCTGCGCGGCGGCGAGGCCGGACCAGCCCGTCAGCCCCAAAGCGAGGCTCATAACCATGAAATCGCGGCGTTTCATCCGGCTCCCGATAGCCTCGCCTCCTTGAACGCAGCCTTACCCTTTCCGCCCTTAATCGCACAGGCTAGACAGGCCGAATGTCCTCCCCGCACCTCTATCTCGTCGACGGTTCGTCCTACATCTTCCGGGCGTTCCACCGCCTGCCGCCGCTGACCAACCGGCACGGGCTCAATGTCGGCGCGGTCTATGGCTATACGACCATGCTGTGGAAGCTGGCCGACAGCCTCAACAAGGCGGACGGGCCGACCCATCTCGCCGTCATCCTCGACGCGTCGGAAAGCACGCACCGCAACCAACTCTTCGACCAGTACAAGGCGAACCGCCCGCCGGCGCCGCCCGAGCTGGTGCCGCAATTCCCGCTGATCCGCGACGCGACCCGCGCCTTCTCCATCCCCTGCATCGAGGAGATGGGGCTGGAGGCGGACGACATCATCGCCGGCTATGCCAAGGCGGCGGCGAAGGCGGGTTGGCAGGTGACGATTGTCTCCTCCGACAAGGATCTGATGCAGCTCGTCGAGGACGGCAGGATCGACATGCTCGACACGATGAACGACCGGCGGATCGGCGTTCCCGAGGTGATCGAGAAGTTCGGCGTGGGGCCGGACAAGGTCGGCGAGGTGCTGGCGCTGATGGGCGACAGCGTCGACAATGTGCCGGGCGTGCCGGGCATCGGCCCCAAGACCGCGTCCAAGCTGATCCAGGAATATGGCACGGTCGACGCCGTGCTGGCGGCGGCGGCGGAGATGAAGCCTTCGAAGATGCGCGACAATCTGATCGCCCATGCCGACATGGCGCGGCTGTCGCGGCAATTGGTCGAATTGGTCAGCGATTCGCCCTTGCCGGAGCCGCTGGACGAGCTGGCGATGAAGGGGATTCCGGAGGCGCCGCTGCGCGCCTTCCTGGAAGAGCATGGCTTCAAGTCCCTCCTCGCCCGGCTCGGCGTGCAGGCGCAGGCGGCCGCGCCCGTTGCCGCCGCCGCGCCGGTGGCGGTGGAGACGCCGGAGCCGGCGATCGACCGGTCGCTTTACGAGACGGTGACCGACGAGGCCGCGCTCGACGCCTGGCTTACTGAAATCCGGACACAGGGGCATGTCGCGATCGACACCGAAACCGACGGGCGGGACTGCGTGTCCGCCCGGCTGGTCGGCATCAGCCTCGCGACCCTCCCCAACAAGGCCTGCTACATTCCGCTGGAGCATGGCGGCGACGACATGTTCGCCGAGCGGCCGGAGCAGCTCGACGCCGCCCTGGTGCTGGCGAAGCTGAAGCCGGTGCTGGAAGATCCCGCGATCCTCAAGATCGGCCACAATCTCAAGTTCGACTGGGTGGTGCTGGGCCAGCGCGGGCTGACGATCGCGCCCTATGACGACACGCTGGTGATGAGCTTCAACCTCGACGCCGGCGGGCTCAACGGCCACGGGCTCGACGAGCTGGCGAAGAAGCATCTCGATCACGAATGCATCCCGTTCAAGGCTTTGTGCGGCACGGGGCAGAAGCAGATCACGTTCGACAAGGTGCCGGTGGAGAGGGCGACCGAATATGCCGCCGAGGATGCCGACGTGGCGCTGCGCCTGTGGCACCGCTTCCGCCGCCGGCTGCCGTTCGAACAGGTGACGCGGGTCTACGAGATGGTGGACCGGCCGATGGTCGCCGTGATCGGCGGCATGGAGCGTCTCGGCGTCAAAGTGGACCGCGAGGTGCTGGCCAGCCTGTCGGCGGAGTTCAACACGCAGATCGCCGCGCTCGAGGAGAAGATCTGGGCCGAGGCGGGCGACCGCTTCACGATCGGATCGCCGCAGCAGCTTGGCGAAATCCTGTTCGGCAGGATGGGCCTTTCGGGCGGGCGCAAGGGCAAGTCCGGCGCCTGGTCCACCGACGTCAACGAGCTGGAGCGGCTGGGCCGCGAGGGCGTGCCGATCGCCAGGCTGGTGCTCGACTGGCGCCAGCTTTCCAAGCTCAAGTCCACCTATACCGATGCGTTGCAGGAGCAGATCAACAAGAAGACGGGCCGCGTCCACACCTCCTATTCTCTCTCCGGCGCGCAGACCGGACGGCTGGCCTCCACCGACCCCAATCTGATGAACATCCCGATCCGCACCGAGATCGGCCGGCGCATCCGCGACGCCTTCGTCGCCGAACCGGGCTTCGTCATGCTGGCGGCGGATTACAGCCAGATCGAATTGCGGCTCGCCGCCCATATGTGCGACGTGCCGACGCTGAAGGCCGCGTTCGCGGCGGGCGAGGACATCCACAACCGCACCGCGCAGGAACTGTTCGGCACCGTCGACCGCGACACCCGGGCGCGCGCCAAGACGATCAACTTCGCCATCCTCTACGGCATCTCCCGCTGGGGCCTGGCCGGCCGGCTGGAGATCACGCCCGACGAGGCGCAGGAGATGATCGACCGCTATTTCGAGCGTTTCCCCGGCATCCGCGCCTATATCGGCGACACGCTGACCCGCGCGAAGGAAACCGGCTTCACCACCACCCTGTTCGGCCGCAAGACGCATTTCCCCCGCCTCGATTCCAAGGTGCAGCACGAGCGGCAGGGCGCCGAGCGGGCCGCGATCAACGCGCCGATCCAGGGCACGGCCGCCGACATCATCAAGCGCGCCATGGCCCGCATGGGCCCGGCGCTCGCCGCCGAGGGACGGGGTAATGTCCGCATGCTGATGCAGGTCCATGACGAGCTGGTCTTCGAAGTGCCGGAAGGCGATGTGGAGGCGGCGAGCGCCGTGATCCGCCGCGTGATGGAAAGCGCCGCCGAGCCGGCGGTGACGCTCGACGTCCCGCTCGGCGTGGAGATCGGCACCGGGCCGAACTGGGGCGCCGCGCATTGACCGACGCGGCCAAAGCGGCCCCCGATCAGGACATCGCCGCGCTGGCGAAGGGCGGGCGGACCAATTTCTTCGGCTTCCTGCTGCGGCTCGCGGCGCGGCTGCCCTTCCTGTTCATCGCCGGCCATTATTACGGGCCGGAGCTGCTCGGCCGCTTCGCCTATGCGATCATCGTCATCGAGCTGGCCGCGCAGCTCGCCACGATCGGGCTGAAGCGGGGCCTCGCCCAGCAATTGTCCAACACCGACCGGCCGCATGTCTGGGTGGTGTGGGACGGGATGCTCGCCGCCCTCATCGCCTCGGCGGCGGCGAGCGTCATCCTGATGGCCTTTCCGCAGGCGATGTTCCCGTCCGGCGACATACGCGGCGCGGAATGGCTGCTGCCGCTCGTCATCTTCGGCATCGCCGGGGCGGACGTGGCGCTGGCCGCGCTCGCCTACCGTCATGACGTCGCCTCGACCGTCCATGTCCGGGCGATCGTCGAGCCGTGGACGATCAGCATCGCCGCCGGCGCGCTGGTCTTCCTCGCCTCGCGCGACGGCCTGATCATCGCCTATGTCGTATCGATCGCGGCGGGGCTGGCGACCGCTTTGTGGCGGCTCGGGCGCAGCTACGGCCTGCCGCGCGGATGGACGCCACACCCGGCCGAGCTGATGGCGGTGGCGCGGCGCAACATCCCGCTCGCCGCCGCCGACGCGATCGAATGGGGATCGCGCCGGCTCGACATCGCGATCCTGGGCCTGTTCGTCGCGCCTTACTGGGTCGGCGTCTATTATGTCGCGCAGCAGGTCGCCTCGCTGCCGCAGAAGCTCAAGACCAGCTTCGATCCGATCCTCGCCCCGGTCATCACCCAGAAGCTGGCCGAGGGCGACCGCAAGGCGGTGGCGAAGCAGGTGCGGCAGGTCGGCTTCTGGATCATCGCCGCGCAGGCCGGCATCGGCCTCGCGCTCGGCCTGCCGGGCGAGGCGGTGATGGGCCTGGTCGGGCCGGGCGGCGCCTTCGTCGGCGGCACGGCGGCACTCGCCTTCCTGCTCGCCGCCGAGGTGGTGGCGGCGACGGCGGCGGTGTCGGAGGCCGCCCTCGTCTATGTCGCGCGGCACCGCAACCTCTTGATCTCGCTGCTGATGCTGGGCGTGCAGGCGGTGCTGACGGTGGGCATCATCCTCGCCATGCGGACGCTCGGCTGGTCCGAGGCGTTCCAGACGGCCGGCGCGGCGGTCGCGCTGATGCTGGCGCTCGGCCTCGCCTCGGTGCTGAAGTCCAGCCTGCTCGCCAGGCTGCTCGGCGCGCCGGTGCAGGGCTGGCGCTGGCCTTTGCTGTGGGCGGCGGCGGCGGCGATCGTCACCGGCTTCGCCTTCCTCCAGCTTCCGCCCGCTTATGAGTGGGTCGAGCTCACCTTCGGCATCCCCGCCATCCTGTTCGCCTTCGGGCTGGTGATCTGGCTGCGCGGCTTCACCCACGAGGACCGCGTCCTGTTCCGCCGCCACGGCGACGAGGAGCCGACGCTTCCGGTGCCGGGCGGGAAGGGCGGCTGATCCGGCCTCAGTGCCGGAAATGGCGCATCCCGGTGAAGACCATCGCCAGGCCCGCTTCGTCGGCGGCGGCGATCACCTCCTCGTCGCGGATCGAGCCGCCCGGCTGGATCACCGCCGTCGCGCCGGCCTCGACCGCGGCGAGCAGGCCGTCGGCGAAGGGGAAGAAGGCGTCGGAGGCCACGGCCGAGCCGATCGTGCGCGGCTCCGTCCAGCCTGCTTTCCCGGCCGCGTCTTTCGCCTTCCAGGCAGCGATGCGGGCGGATTCGAGCCGGTTCATCTGGCCCGCGCCGATGCCGGCGGTGGCGCCGTCCTTGGCATAGACGATGGCGTTGGACTTCACATGCTTGGCGACCTTCCAGGCGAACAGGCAGTCGGCCAGTTCCTGTTCCGTCGGCGCCCGCTTCGTCACGACCTTGAGCTGGTCGGGCGCGACGATGCCGTTGTCGCGCGACTGGACGAGCGCGCCGCCGGCGATCGTCTTCAGCATCATGCCGCCGCGCGCGGGGTCGCTTAAGGCGCCGGTGAGGATCAGGCGCAGATTCTTCTTTTTCGCAAAGATCTCGAGCGCGTCGGCATCGGCCTCGGGCGCGGCGACGACCTCGGTGAAGATGCCCGCGATCGCCTCGGCGGTCGCGCCGTCGAGCGGACGGTTCAAGGCGATGATGCCGCCGAAGGCCGACACGCTGTCGCAGTCGAACGCCGCCTTGTAGGCCTCGGCCAGGGTCACGGCGGTGGCGACGCCGCAGGGATTGGCGTGCTTGACGATGACGCAGGTCGGATCGGCGTCGCGGAATTCGGAGACCAATTCCAGCGCCGCGTCCGCGTCGTTGAGGTTGTTGTAGGACAATTCCTTGCCCTGCACCTGCTTGTGGTCGGCGAGGCTGCCGCCGGGCGCGAAGGCGGGGAGATAGAGCGCCGCGCTCTGATGCGGGTTCTCGCCGTAGCGTAAGGATTGGCCGAGCCGGAACGGGACGCTGAGCCGGGGCGGGAACATCTGCCCCTGATCGGCGAAGGCGAACCAGGAGGCGATCATCGCGTCATATTCCGCCGTCGCCGCGAACGCCTTGGCGGCAAGACGCTTGCGCAAGGTCAGCGACGTCATGCCGCCGCTTTCGTCGAGCGCGGCGATCACCTCGGCATAATCGGCCGGATCGGTGACGATGCCGACATAAGCGTGATTCTTGGCGGCCGAGCGCACCATCGAGGGGCCGCCGATATCGATATTCTCGATGATCTCGTCCCGGCCCGCGCCTTTCGCGACGGTGGCGGCGAAGGGGTAGAGATTGACGACGACCAGGTCGATCGCGCCGATGCCGTGATCGGCCATCGCGGCGGCATGGGCGGGATCGTCGCGCACCGCGAGCAGGCCGCCATGCACCTTCGGATGGAGCGTCTTGACCCGGCCGTCCATCATCTCGGGAAAGCCGGTGAGGTCGGAGATGTCCTTCACCGCCAGCCCGGCGTCGCGCAGCGCCTTGGCGGTGCCGCCGGTCGACACCAGCTCGACGCCGTGGCGGGCGAGCGCCTGGCCCAGCTCGGCCAGCCCGGTCTTGTCGGAAACGGAGAGCAGCGCGCGCGTGATTTTCACGTCGGTCATGTGGGATCCTTCATGATGGAATCGCGATCCCCATAACGTCATGCTGAACTTGTTTCAGCATCCATTTCGGAGACCGGAGGGACGCATGAGAAAATGGACCCTGAAACAAGTTCAGGATGACGAAGGAGAAGTCAGCTCGCCCGCTTCATTTCCCAGGAGATGGTCATGCCGTCCGCCGGGGTCTCGCCGGCGATGGCGAGCATCAAAGTGGGCTGCGGCCGGGTCTGGCCGTCGATCCACAGGCTGTCCTCGACCATGAGCTGGCCGCCGCGGCAGCGGAATTGCCAGACCGCGCCGCCCCGGATGCGCAGCAGCGCGCCCTGCCCGTCGGCGGTCGCCGTCACCTCGACGGCGGGGGCGAGGTGGAAGCGCACCGCGAAGGGCACCGGATCGGCGCGGCGGCGGCGCTTGGGCGCGGGGTGCAGGATGTCCTCGCCGGTGAGCTGGCGCCCGTCCGGCGAGAGGACGAGGCGGCGCTCGTGGATCAGGCCGAAGCGTCTCGCATAGCCGTCATGCGTCGCCTCGACCCGGGCGATGCCGGCGGTCTGGTCGCGCGACATCTCGACCGCGCCGACGCCACGCCCAAGCGAGCCGTCCTCGTGGATCGCGGTCGAGTTGCGGTCGGCGAGCGTCAGGGTGGAATGGGCGGCGGTGGTGCGAAGGCCGCTCGCCAGCGCTTCGGGCAGGGTGCCCTTCGCCGCGCCCTCGCCGCCGCAATTGACGATCAGGCGGGAATCGCCGTCGGAGAATTCGAAGGCGAGCGTGGAGGCGCAGCCGCCCGACAAGGCGCGGGGCGGCGGGGGCGGGGCGGCGTCGAACACCAGCACGCTCTGCTTGCACTGGAGCCGCTGATAGCCCCAGCCGCGCGCCTGACGCAGCGCGCGCGCGGTGACGGCCGAGGCCTCGACGGCGGCGAGCACCCGGCGGCGGCGGACCATGTTGCCGCCCTGCCAGGAGGAGAGCGCGTCGTCGCCGAGCGTGACGGCGAGCAGCGCCCCCACCGTCCCGGCCAGCGCCTCGCCGAGCCAGTCCGGCACCTCGCGCCGCGCGGCGATATAGGCGGAGCGGAGCTGGGCGAGGGTCTCGACGAGCGCGAGCTGCTCGACGGGCGCGCGGCTGATCAGGCCGCCATCCTCGTGCAGCGAGACGGCGAGCGCGCGGGCCAGCCCCGCTTCGCCCGATTTGAGGCGCGCCGGGCCGCCCTGGACGACCAAAGCGGCGGCAATCACCCCGCACCAGGCGGTGACGCGCGGCAGACCTGGCACGACCTTGTCGGCGCCGCGATCGAGATGCCGGGCGCCGCGCGCCAGCGCGTAGAGCACCGAGGAGCGGTAGACGATGTCGTTGCTCGACAGGATATAGGGCGCATAGGCCGTCCAGAAGAGGATGCGCCGCCCCCACAGATCGGCGCGCCAGGCCGGCTCGCTGACATGCTCGCCATAGGCATCGAGCCATTTGCGCATCGCCTTTTCGGCGATCTTCGCGCCGCGCTCGCGGGTCGCGGCGGCGGCGAGGTCGCGCAGCCAGGCGAAGCTCTGGAGATAATCGGCGACATCGTCGGGAAAACCGGAAGCGGTGAAATCGACGCCGTCCACCGGCAATTCGTGGCCGTTGTGGAGGAAGGCGCCGTCGAGCAGCGCCTCGCCCGCCGCCTTGTCGCCGGCGACCGGATCCTTGGGCACGGCCAGCAGCTTCAGCGGCACCCGGCCGCGCAGGCGCAATTTGTGCAAGGGGGTGCGCCAGGCGAGCCGGTGCAGCCGGTAGCTCATCCGCTCGATCAGCGAGAGGCCGCGATCGTCGCCGACCCGGATCAGCCGCTTGCCCTGCTCGATCTCGCCCGGCTCGTCATCGGGGTCGATCCGCTCGAGCAGGCTCATGATCCCCTCAGCGCCCGGATATTCTCGGCATAGGCGGCGGGGCCGCCCTTGAAGGTGGCGGTCCCGGCGACGAGCGCGTCGGCGCCCGCCTCGATCACGCGGCGGCAATTGGACTGGTCGATGCCGCCGTCCACTTCGAGGTCGATGGGCTTGCCCAGCTTGTCGATCTGCTTCCTGATCGCCTCGATCTTGCGGAGCTGGCTCTCGATGAACCTCTGCCCGCCGAAGCCGGGATTGACGCTCATCACCAGGACGAGATCGACCTCCTCCAGAAC
The DNA here is from genome assembly GCA_964614625.1 of uncultured Sphingosinicella sp. GTDB lineage: Bacteria > Pseudomonadota > Alphaproteobacteria > Sphingomonadales > Sphingomonadaceae > Allosphingosinicella. Next base: position 17,829 of record CAZTPD010000009.1, read on the forward strand.
GTAGTCCAGCATCTTGGCGGGGGTGGCGGGGTTGAGCGAGACGCCGGCGCGCTTGCCCAGGCCCTTGATCGCCTGGATCGTGCGGTGAAGATGCGGGCCGGCCTCGGGATGGACGGTGATCGTGTCCGCCCCGGCCTCGGCGAAGGCCTCCAGATAGAGGTCCACCGGCGAGATCATCAGGTGGACGTCGAACGGCTTCGTCGTGTGGGGGCGCAGCGCCTTCACCACGGCCGGGCCGATCGTGATGTTCGGCACATAATGGCCGTCCATCACATCGACATGAATCCAGTCCGCGCCCGCTTCGTCGATCGCGCGCACCTCCTCACCCAGCCGCGCGAAATCGGCCGATAGGATCGAGGGAGAAATGCGGACGCTCTGCTGCATGGCGGCGAATCTAGCATCCGCGCGACTCGGGGGGCAAGGAAGGGGGTGGACTTATCCCCGGCTATTTGCGCGAGAAACGGGTCAGATAGAAAGAGTCGGCCCCGCCCGACTCCTCATGCATGCCGGGAAGGATGCGCTGTTCCTCCTCCTGCACGAAATCCGGATGCGTTTCGAGGAAGGCGCGGGCGACCGCCTCGCCCTCCTGCGGCTCCAGCGAGCAGACCGAATAGACCAAAGCGCCGCCGGGCTTCAGCCACCGGCAAGCGCGGGCCAGCATCGCCTGCTGCGCCTCGGCCAGCGCGGCGATCGCCCTGGGCCGGACGCGGTGCAGCACGTCGGGATGACGGCGGAAGATGCCGGTCGCCGAGCAGGGCGCGTCGAGCAGGATCGCATCGACCGGTCCGGGCGGCGCCCATTTCATCACGTCGGCGGCGACGATTTCGGCGGACAGGCCGGTGCGGGCGAGATTGTCCGAAAGTCGCGCGAGGCGACTTTCCGAGGCGTCTACGGCGGTCACGTTCCAGCCGGCGGCGGCGAGCTGCATCGTCTTGCCGCCCGGCGCGGCGCACAGGTCGAGCACCGTGCGACCCTCGCCCGCGCCGAGCAGGCGCGCGGGCAGGGAAGCGGAAATGTCCTGCACCCACCAGCGGCCGTTCCCATAGCCGGGCAAGGCAGCGACATCGGTGCCGCGCGACAGGCGCAGATGGCCGGGCATCAGGCTGAGGCCGTCCACATCCGGCGCATCCTCCGGCGCGAAGGCGAGATCGATGGGCGGCGGCGTGGCGATCAGGCGGGATGCGGCGGCGACCACGTCATCGCCCCACGCCTTGTGCCAGCGCATCGCGACCGGGTCGGGCAGCGTCGGCACCTCCGGCAGCGTCCAGCCGCCGCGCATCGCCGCGCCGAACACGCCGTGGACGAGCCGGCGCGGGCCGCCATCGACCAGCGGCAGCACGGTGGAGATGGCCGCATGGGGCGGCGTGCCGAGCCGCAGCGCCTGCACCAAAGCGATGCGCAGGGCGAAGCGCGCCTTGGCGTCGTCGGGAAGCCGCTGCTTCGTCGCGCGGTCGATCAGCGCGTCGAGATCGGGGAGGCGGCGCAGCGTTTCGGCGACGATGGCATGGGCCAGCGCCCGGTCTTCGCCTTTGTCCAGATCGCGCGCCGCGCCGTCGAGCGCCGCTTCAAGCGGCAGCCCCTTGCGCAGCACCGCATCGAGCAGGCGCAGCGCGGCACGCCGCGCGGGCGTGCCCGGCGGATCGGCCCGGCTCAGTCCCGCCGCCCGAGCGGATTCAGGGACGAGACGCGCACGGTGCGCTCGCGGTCGAGGCCGGTCGTCTCGCGCGGCGGCGGCGGCACCTGCGCGAAGCCCGGCTCGCGCGTCATCGCCTCCAGCGCGGCAATACGGTTTTCGGTCGCCGGATGGGTCGAGAACATCGAATCGCCGCTGCGGGCGAGGCCCGGCACGATGTAGAGCGCCGAGGCCGCCGGGTTGCGCGCCGCCACCGGATTGGGAATCCGCTGCGCCCCCTGCGACAGCTTGGCGAGCGCCGAGGCGAGCGCGCGGGGATTGCCGTGGATCTCCGCGCCGCCGCGGTCCGCACCATATTCGCGCGTCCGGCTGATCGCGAGCTGGACCAGCATCGCCGCGAAGGGCGCGACGATCACCGCCAGCAAGGTGGCGATCAAATTCTGGTTGCCGTTGCCCCGGAAGAACAGGCCGAAATTGGCGAGCATCGCGATCGCGCCGGCGATCGTCGCCGTCATCGTCATCACCAAAGTGTCGCGATTCTTCACATGCGCCAGCTCGTGCGCCATCACCGCCGCGACCTCGTCATGGTCGAGGATGCGCAGCAGGCCGGTGGTGGCGGCGACGGCGGCATTGTGCGGATTGCGGCCGGTCGCGAAGGCGTTCGGGTGCTGCTCGTCGATCAGATAGACCTTGGGCATCGGCATGTTGGCCCGCTCCGCCAGCGCGCGCACGATGCCGTGGAGCTGCGGGGCGGCGCGCGCATCGACCTCGCGCGCATTGTGCATGCGCAGCACGATCTTGTCGGCGTTCCAGTAGGTGAAGACGTTCATGCCCGCCGCGATCACGAGCGCGACGATCGCCCCGCCCGACCCGCCGAGCGTGTAGCCCAGGCCCATGAACAGGGCGGTCAGCGCCGCGAGCAGCAACATCGTCCTGAAAAAGCTCATCTTGCCTAAACGTCCTCCTCGGACGAAATGTGGGTGGCAAATGCCCCGATTTCAAATGGAACGCCCATGGCCGAACGCCCGCCGCACGTGAAACCGCCCGCTTATCTCTCGAAGAGCCCGCCCGTGCCGGCGCCGGAGGAAGCGCCGCCCGTCGGGGAGCATGGCGGCCCCAAGGGCAAGGAGCCGACCCGCTACGGCGATTGGGAGAGCAAGGGGATTTGCTGGGATTTCTGAGCTTCCCCGAGCCGTCATGCTGAACTTGTTTCAGCATCCAGCGTCGAGCCGCAATGCGGGCGGAAAGATGGACCCTGAAACAAGTTCAGGGTGACGAGAGTGTCAGACGCCCTCGCTCCGCAGCGGACGCGAAAGCAGCTCCTCCACCACCGACTGTACCGGCACGTCCGACAGCAGCGCGCAGACCGCCTCGACGATCGGCATGTCCACGCCGAGATCGGCGGCGGCCTCGCCCAGCACCGGCGCGGTGAAGGCGCCTTCCGCCACCGTGCGCCGGTCGGCGAGCAGGTCGGCGGCGCGGCGGCCCTCGCCCAGCCCCTTGCCGAGGCTGAAATTGCGCGAGCTGGTGGAGGAGCAGGTGAGGACGAGATCGCCGAGCCCGGCCAGCCCCGCCAAAGTCTCCGCCCGCGCGCCCTTGGCGAGCCCGAAGCGGGTCATCTCCGCGAAGCCGCGCGCGATCAGGGCCGCGCGGGCGTTGAGGCCGAGCCCGAGCCCCTCGACCACGCCGCAGGCGATGGCGATCACGTTCTTGACCGCGCCGCCCACCTCCGCGCCGATCACGTCGTCGGAATAATAGGTCCGGAAATGCGGACGGCCGAGCCGGGCGACCAGCCGCTCGCCGAGCGCGGGATCGGCCGTCGCCAGCGTGAGCGCCGCCGGCAGGCCCGCCGCCACTTCGTCGGCGAAGGACGGGCCGGAGAGGACGGCGATCGGCGCGTCGGGCTGCGCCTCGGCCGCGACCTCGGTCATCAGCCTGCCGCTGCCTTCCTCGATCCCCTTGGAGCAGAGCACCAGCGGGACATGGGCGACCGGCAGGCGGGCAAGCACGCCGCGCAGATGCTGGGCCGGGGTGACGACCAGCACGGCCTCCCGGTCCGCCAGATCGGCGAGCTCGCCGGTGGCGCGCAGCGAGGGGCTGAGCCTCTGCCCCGGCAGATAGAGCGCGTTCTCATGGACGGCGTTGATCGAGGCGACGACCTCGTCCTCCAGCGCCCAGATCCGCACATCGTCGCCCGCATCCGCCGCGACCTGCGCCAGCGCGGTGCCCCACGCGCCGGCCCCGATGACTCCGATCCTCATGCCTTCACCCCCGCGCCGCGCGCCTTTTCCGCATCCGGATCGAGCGGCCAGCGCGCGCGCGCCGGCGCGTCCAGGCCGTCGATCAGCCCCTGTTCGAAGCGCAGCGCGCCCGCCCAGCCGATCATCGCCGCATTGTCGGTGCACAGCCAGAGCGGCGGCGCGACGAAGGGCAGGTCATGGCCGCGCGCCAGACCGGTGAGCGCGGCGCGAATCGCCCGGTTGGCCGCGACGCCGCCGGCGACGACCAGGGCGGTCGCGCCCGACGCGGCGCGGATCGCGCGCTCGGTGCGATCGATCAGGCAATCGACCACGGCCTGCTGGAAGGAGGCGGCAAGATCGGCATCGCCGTAGCGGCCGCTCTCATGCGCGCGCAGCACCGCGCTTTTCAGGCCCGCGAAGGAGAAATGCGGCTCGTCCGATCCGGCCAGCGGGCGCGGCAGCGGCACGGCGCGCGGATCGCCCGCCTCGGCCGCGCGCTCCACCGCCGGGCCGCCGGGATAGCCGAGGCCGAACAGCTTCGCCGTCTTGTCGAACGCCTCGCCGGCCGCGTCGTCGATCGTCGTGGCGAGGCGGCGATAGCGGCCGACGCCTTCGACGAAGAGCAATTGGCAATGGCCGCCCGACACGAGCAGCAGCAGATAGGGAAAGGCGAGGTCCGGCGCGTCCAGCATCGGCGAGAGCGCATGCGCCTCGAGATGATTGACCGCGACCAGCGGCTTGCCGCTCGCCAGCGCGAGGCCCTTGGCGGTGACGAGGCCGACCATCACGCCGCCGATCAGGCCGGGGCCGGCGGTGGCGGCGATCGCGTCCACATCCGCCAGCTTCACCTCCGCTTCGGCCAGCACCTCCTCGACCAGACGCGGCAGGATCTCGACATGGGCGCGCGCGGCGATCTCCGGCACCACCCCGCCATAAGGCCGGTGCGCCGCCTCCTGCCCGGCGAGCCGGTGCGCGAGGATGCGCCGGTCCGACGTGACCAAAGCCGCCGCCGTCTCGTCGCAGCTCGATTCGATGCCGAGGATCAAACTCATCCCTTCTTCCCTGCCACCGCGCTTGCGGCTAGCACAAGCGCCGCATGACCAATCCCCTTCGCATCGGCACGCGCGGATCGCCGCTGGCGCTCGCCCAGGCCCATATGGTGGCCGATGCGCTGCGCGCCACCTCCGGCGTCGCGACCGAGATCGTGCCGATCACCACCAGCGGCGACGTGATCCAGGACCGCCCCCTCGCCGAAGTCGGCGGCAAGGCGCTGTGGACCAAGGAGCTGGACCGGGCGCTGATCGACGGGCGCACGGACATTTCCGTCCACTCGATGAAGGATGTCGAGACGATCCGCCCGGAACGCCTCGTGATCGCCGCGATGCTGAAACGGGCGGACACGCGCGACCGGCTGATCGGCGCCGACAGCCTCGACGCGCTGCCCGTCGGCGCGCGGGTCGGCACCTCCTCGCCCCGGCGAACGGCGCAATTGCTGGCGCGGCGGCCGGACCTCGCCGTCTCCTCGATCCGGGGCAATGTGCAGACCCGGCTCGACAAGATCGCGCGCGGCGAGTTCGACGCGACCCTGCTGGCGGCGGCGGGTCTGGACCGGCTCGGCATGGCGATCGGCGCGCCGCTGGAGGGCTTCCTCCCCGCCCCGTCGCAGGGGGCGATCGGGATCGAGATACTGGCGGAGAATGACGCGGCGCGCGCGGTGATCGCGCCGATCGATCATCGCGAGACCCATATCTGCGTCATGGCCGAGCGCGCCTTTCTCGCGGCACTGGGCGGCGATTGCCATTCCGCCGTCGCCGCGCGGGCGACGCCGGACGGGAACGCGATCCGGATCGAGGCCGAGCTGTTGAGCGCCGACGGGAGCGAGGTGCGCGCCGGCGCGGGCGACGATCCGGCGGCGCTGGCGGCGCGGCTGCTCGCCGAGGGCAGCCCGGCGCTGCGGGCGATGTTCGGGCGATGAGCGCCGGCGTCCTGATCCTTCGGCCCCGGCCGGGCGCGGACGAAACGGCGGCCCGCGCCCGCGCGCTGGGGCTGGCGCCGGCCGTCGCGCCGCTCTTCACCGTCCGCCCCCTCGCCTGGCAGCCGCCGCCCGGCTCGTTCGACGCGGTGATGCTGACCAGCGCCCATGCCGCCCGCCTGGCCGGCGACGGCCTGACGCCCTTGCTGTCCTCTCCCTGCTATGCGGTCGGCGAGGCCACCGCGCGCGCGGCGCGGGACGCCGGCTTCGCGCGCATCGTCACCGGGCCGTCGGACGGCGACGCGCTGGTCGCGCGCATGGCGGCGGACGGCGCGGGATCGGCGCTGTGGCTCGCCGGCGCCGACCGGACAATGCTGAAGGAGGCCGGCGTCCGGATCGCGGCCGTCGCCGTCTATGCCGCCGATCCGGTCGCGGCCCTGCCGCCCGAAGCCGGCGCGGCGCTGCGCGACGGCGCCCTCGCCCTGCTCCATTCGGCGCGCGCCGCCGCCCTGTTCGCTAAGCTCGCCGCACACTTTCGCCCGACGATCCGGATCGCGGCGCTGAGCGGGAAGGTGGCGGGCGCGGCGGGCGCGGGCTGGGCGGAGGTCGCGGTGGCGGATCGGCCGCGCGACGAAGCGTTGCTGGAGCTTGCCGCGAAGCTGTGCCAGACTGGCGGCGCAATGAGGCGCCCGCACGCATGAACGGCGATTACGATCCCGTCGACACGAGAATGGCCGAGCCGCCCCGGCGCGGCTGGCTGACCTATCTGGTCTTCGCCCTGATCTGCTTCGCGCTCGGCCTGGCCGCGATGGGCTGGCTGCTCTCGCGCTGGGACGCGGCGGCCCGGCTGGTCGGCGTCGCCCCCGAGCCGCCCGCCGCGGTCGAGCAGCCCGCCGAGCCCGAGCCCGAATCCGAGCCCGATGTGGAGGTCGCCCGGCCCGCGCCGCCGAGGCCGGCGCCCGGCGCCGAGCCGCAGCGCATCGTCATCGATCCCGAGATCACCCGGCGCGTCGCGGCGCTGGAGCAACGGATCGGCCAGGTCGATTCGCAATCGCGCGCCGCCGTCGGCAATGCCGACCGGGCGGAAGGGCTGCTCGTCGCCTTCGCCGCGCGGCGCGCGCTCGACCGGGGCGTGCCGCTCGGCTTCCTCGAGGCACTGCTGCGCCAGCGTTTCGGCGCGACCCAGCCGCAGGCGGTCGGCACGATCATCGCCGCCGCGCGCGAGCCGGTGACGTTGCAGGAGCTTCAGGACGGGCTGCAAAACGTCTCCGCCCAGCTCGTCCGGGCCGGGCCGGAGCAGGGCTGGTGGGACGCGATCCGCGCCGAGCTGGGCAGCCTGATCATCGTGCGGCGCGAAGGCTCGCCCTCGCCGGTGCCCGCCGAGCGGCTGCGCCGCGCCACCCGCCGGCTCGAGGCCGGCCAGGTCGATGTCGCGCTGGCCGAGGTGATGCGTCTGCCCGGCCGCGACGCCGCGCGCGAATGGGCGCTGGACGCGCGCCGCTACGTGCTTGCCCGGCGGGCGCTCGACGCGATCGAGACGGCCGCCTTGCTGGAGCCGCGCACGCCGTCGCCCTCGACCGACGCGCCGCCACCGGCGGCAGAGCCGTAAGCGAAAATCAGTTGCCGGCGGGGGCGGGCATCCCGCCCGGGCCGGTGTTCGCGATATCGACCAGCGTCACGGTGAAATCGAGCTCGGCATTGGGCGGGATCACGCCGCCCCCGGCGCCGCGCTCGCCATAGCCGAGCTCGGGCGGGATGCGCAGGCGGTAGCGACCGCCCTTGTTCATCATCATCAGCCCCTCGTTGAAGCCGGGGATGAGCTGCCCGACCACCATCGGCACCGGCTGCTCGCTCGAATCGAACAGGGTGCCGTCGGTGAGCCGGCCTTCATAGGTGACGAGGACGGGCTGGCCGGGCTGCGGGCGCGGGCCGTTGCCGGGGCTCAGCGTCTCGAAGCGCAGGCCCGAGGGCGTGGTCGCCGAGGCCGGCGCGGGCGCGTTCAGCTCCGCCTGCCGCGCGGCGTCGAGCTCGTTGGCGAGATCGGTGAGGCGATCGGCATCGGACTGGCCGCAGGCGGCGAGCGACAGCGCGACGGCGACAGGCACGAGGGTGACTGAAAACTTCATGACGACCCTCGAGACGAAAATCTGGAGCGGGCGAAGGGATTCGAACCCTCGACCCCAACCTTGGCAAGGTTGTGCTCTACCCCTGAGCTACGCCCGCTCGAGCGGACCGGATGGCGATTCATCCGATCGGAGGCGGCCCGCTAACAGGCGTGCGCGATCTTTGCAAGGCTTGCGGCGCATAGAGTGCCCAGCCTTCGCCCGACAGGCCGGTGGACGAGCGCGCCGCGACGGCGCGCCACCGCTCTCCGCAGCGATCGGTGAACATGGGCGGGGGCCGCGTTCCCGACGGCGGCACGGCCAGCAGGAAATCCGCCCGCCCGCAGCCCCGGACGCGATGCAGCGGATAATCCAGCCGCCGCGCGGCGAGGCGCATGACCGCCGACATCCGCTCCACGTCGTAGCGCAGCCGCGCCCCGCCGGGCATTCGGGCCGCCATCGCCCGCACCGCCGCGTCGGGATCGCCGCGCCGCTCCGCGATCAGCACCGCGTCGCGCCACAGCCCCGTGACGAGACCGGCGCCGAGCAGCGCGAGCAGCGCGCCGCGCCGCCAGCCGCCGGACCGCCACCAATGCCCCGCCAGATCCGAAGCGAGCAGAAGCAGCGCGATCGCGGTGACCAGGTAGTAGCGCGCGAACTGGGCGTTTCCCGGCCGCAACAGCAAGACAAGCGCCGGCAGCGCGAGAATCGCGACAAGATAGAGGAAGCGGCGGTGCCCCAATCGGGGTATCCGGAACGCGGCCAAAGTCCCCGCCCCGGCAAAGGCGAGCAGCCAGAGCGGGGAGAGGACCGGCCCGAGAGTGAAGCCGAGCAGCTGGCCCAGCGCCTTGCCCAGCCCGGCATAGGTGAAGGGGTGCAGCCCGCCGATGCGCGGCCCCGTCTCGCTGGCCAGCGCGGCGGCGGCGATCAGCGCCAGGACCAGACCGGATGCGATGACGGCCGGGAGCCAGAGCCGCGCCGCCGCCCGCGCCGCGTGGCGCGCATCTTCATCGTCGCGCAGCGCCAGATAGGTCCAGATCGCCAGGATGCCGGCCGCGATGGCCATTGTGAGATGGCCGAGCAGGCCGAGCACGCAGATCGCCGCCAGCGCCGCCGCCGGCGGCCTTCGCGCCGGATCGTCGAGCCAGCGATCGACCAGCAGGATCGCGGCCAGGATGGCGAGGACCAGCAGGACATAGCCCCGCGCTTCCGATCCGTAGGTGACCATGATGGGCGCCACAGCGAACAGGGCGGCCACCGCGATCGCTTCCGCCGCGCCGCGCCGCGCGCCGATCAGCGCCGCGAGCGGAATGGCGAGGGTGCCCGCCAGGATCGACAGCGCGCGGGCCAGCATCGGTTCGGCATCGAGGCCCACGAGCTGGAGCCAGAGCGAGTTCAGATGATGATTGTTGTCGTGATTGATGCGCAGGAAAACGCCGAGCGCGTCGCCCGCCCCGGCCGCATAAACCGCCGACCAGGCCTCGTCCGTCCACAGGCCGCCGCGCGCCGCGAGGATGCGAAGCGCCAGTCCCGCCAGAGTCAGGCAGGCGATGGCGACCCAGGCCGGGCGCGAGAGAGGAGCCACTGCCGAGCTGGCCATGACGCCGCTTTAGGCGACCATGGTTAATGGGCTGTTGTGACATGAAGGGGTTGGCGGACAGGCCCCGGTGCCACATATGGCCCGCGCAAGCCGACAGGAGAGCATTGATGGCCACGATCCCCAACGCCGAGGAGCGCGAAGCGATCGAGCGGTTCCGCGCCGAGGTGCTGGAACCGAGCATGACGAGCCTCGTCATCCTCGATTTCTGGGCGGAATGGTGCGGCCCGTGCAAGCAGCTTTCGCCCGTGCTGGAGAAGGTCGCCGCCGCTTATGCCGACAAGGGCGTGAAGCTGGTCAAGATCGATGTCGACCAGGACAAGTTCATCGCCGCCCAGTTCCGCGTCCAGTCGATCCCCACCGTCTATGCGATCTTCCAGGGCCAGCCGGTCGCCGATCTCTCCCCGGCGCGGACCGAGGGGCAGCTCACGGCCATGCTCGACCAGCTGCTCGCCCAGCTTCCCGTCGAGGGCGAGGCGCAGCAGCTCGAGACGCAGATCGAGCCGCTGATCGCGATGGGCGAGCAGGTGCTGGGCGAGGGCGACGCGGAGCGCGCCGCGAACATCTTCGGCCAGATCGTCGAGATGGCGCCGGACAATGCCGAGGCCGCCGCCGGCCTGGCCCGCGCGCTGGTCGCGGCAAAGCGGATCGACGAGGCGAAGGCGGCGCTCGACGCCTTGCCCGAGAAAGCCGCGAAGGACGCGGCGGTCGCGCAGGCGCGCTCGGCGATCGCGCTGGCCGAGATCGCCCCCGCCGGCGAGACGGCGGAGCTCGAGGCGCGGATCGCGCGCGACGGCGACGACCATGAGGCGCGCTACGAGCTGGCCGGGGCGCTGATGGCGGCGGGCAACCGCGACGCCGCCGCCGACCAGCTCCTCGAAAGCATCCGCCGGGACCGCGAATGGAACGAGGGCGCGGCGCGCCTGCGCCTGCTCCAGATGCTCGAGGCGATCGGACTGGAAGACCCCTGGGCGGCGGCGCAGCGGCGGCGGCTGTCGCAGATCCTGTTCGGCTGATGGCCGGCGCGCTGCTCCGCGTGCCGATCTTCCCGCTCGCCGGGGCGCTGCTCTTCCCGCGCGGCCAGCTCCCGCTCCATATCTTCGAGCCGCGCTATCGGGCGATGGTGCGCGACGCGCTGGACGGCGACCGGCTGATCGCGATGGTGCAGCCCAAGTCGGGCGACGAACGCCCGACGCTGTTCGACATCGGCTGCATCGGGCGGATCGAGGGCTGCGAGGAGCTGGAGGACGGGCGCTTCAACATCGTGCTGGAGGGCCTCGGCCGCTTCCGCATCGCGCGCGAGGCCCGGGTCGAGACGCCCTATCGCCAGGTCGATGCCGATCGCGGCGGCTTCGACGAGGACGGGGAGGATGACGAACCGCTCGGCATCGCCCAGCGCGCCGAGATCGAGCGCGAGGCGCGGGCCTATGCCGATTCGCTCGGCTATGCGGTCGACTGGGAGTCGGTCGCGCGGCTCGACGACGAAATGCTGGTGAACGGCATCGCCCAGATCGCCCCGCTCGACGTGGGATCGAAGCAGG
>CAZTPD010000010.1:0-28789 GCA_964614625.1 uncultured Sphingosinicella sp.
TCGCCAAGGCGGGCGGGCCGCTGGCCGACCGGATCGTGACGACCTCGCCGGACGTGACGGTCTCGACCAATCTGGGTGCGTTCGTGAACCAGAGAGGTTTGTTTCGTCGTCAGGAACTCGCCGATGTGTTTGCGGCGGCGAAGATCCCCTCGGCCCAGAAATGGGCGGGCGGGAAGGCGGGCCAGCATATCGAGCTGGGCATCGCGGAGAACAACCTGTTCCTGATGCTGGCCGCGCTGGGGCTGGCGGGCGACCTGTTCGGCGAGCGGCTGTTCCCGATCGGCACGGTTTACGACCCCTTCATCGCGCGCGGCCTCGATGCGCTCAATTATGCCTGTTACCAGGACGCGCGCTTCCTGCTGGTGGCGACGCCTTCGGGCCTGACGCTGGGGCCGGAGGGCGGCGCGCACCAGTCGATCAACCCGCCGCTGATCGCGATGGGCCAGCCCGGCCTGCGCCATTACGAGCCGGCCTTCGCGGACGAGCTCGCCGCGATGATGGAGGAAGCGTTCCGGCTGATGCAGGCCGAGGACGGCGAGAGCGTCTATCTGCGCCTCACCACCCGATCCATCGCGCAGGTCGCGCGCGAGGACGAAGGCTGGCGGGACGGCGCCATCGCCGGCGGCTACTGGCTCAGGGAGCCGGCGCCGGGCGCGGAGGCGGCCCTGGTCTACAGTGGCGCGCTGGCGCCGGAGGCGCTGGCGGCGTGGGCGGCGCTGAAGGACGACGTGCCGGGGCTGGGGTTGCTCGCGGTCACCTCGCCGGGCCTGCTCCATCGCGGCTGGAGCCAGCGCAACGCCGCGCGCTGGACGGGCGGGAAGCCGGCGCCCAGCCATGTCGAGACGCTGCTCGCCCCGCTCGCCCCCGATGCCGGGCTGGTCACGCTGATCGACGGCGCCCCCGCCGCCCTCTCCTGGCTCGGCGGGGTCAAAGGCCACAAGGTCAGCCCGCTCGGGGTCGAGAAGTTCGGCCAGACCGGAAATCTCGACGACCTCTACCGCGCCTATCGCCTCGACACCGACGCCATCGTCGAAGCCGCCGCCGAACTGTTCCTGACGGACGCCTGAAGCGCGGACGACGCTTCAGTAACGCTCGAGGTCCGAGGCCAGGAACAGCGGCCCGGAGAAGTGTCGCCGCGCGCCCTCGACATAGGGCGCGAAATCGGTCTCGCCGTCCCGTCCCGGCGCGACATGGGTGAGGACGAGGCAGCGCGCCCCGGCGGCCGTCGCGAGGCGGCCCGCATCTTCGGAAGTCAGGTGGTCGGCCCGCAGGTTCATCATCAGCCGGTCGAGCTGCTCCACGGTCAATCCCGGCAGACCGGCCAGCGCGGCGCGGGTGCCGACGAGATCGATCACTTCCGCGACCAGCAGGTCCGCCCCCCGCGCGAATTCCGCGAGGCGGTCCGAGGGGCCGGTGTCGCCGGTCAGCACGATGGTGAGCCCCGCGGCGCGAATCCGATAGGCGTATGAGCGGGCATAGCGCGCGGGCACGCTTCCCGGCGTGAAATGATAATGGGCGTTGGCGAGCGCGGTCACGACGATGTCCGCATCCTCGTGGACGAGATGCGGGCCTTCGTGGCGCCAAGCGATGTCGCGGCCGCGCACGGTCGCGCCCAGGGCGACGACGGGCGCGCCCGGCATCACCGGCGCCCGCTCGATCCCGAGGGACGAGGCGGTGATGCCGCGCACCATCCGCGCCGTGCCGCGCGGCCCCCAGACCGGCAACGGGTCATGCCGTTGCAGCACCCAGCGGCGCAGCAGCAGCGGCGCGAGACCGGCGACATGATCGACATGGTGGTGGGTGAGGAACACCGCGCGGATTCGCGCTATGTCGATGCCGGCGGCGGCCAGCTGGCGCACGACGCCGTCGCCGGCATCGAACAGATAGGCGGCCTCCCCGACGATCAGCGCATTGGCCGGCTGCGCGCGCTCCAGCCGCACGAGCGGTCCGCCGGCCGTGCCGAGCGTCACCCACGACGCGGCGTCGCTCCCGGGACAGCGCGCCGCCGCCGCGCCGGAGCACAAGCCGGACCACAAGGCGGCGGCCAGCAGCCAGGCCCTCACGGCCCTTCCTCCATCTCGACAACGAGCGCGAAGCCGCCGAGCGCCCGCTCCACCCGCTCGCGCGCCTCCGGTCGGCAGCGCACTCGGGCGACCATGCCGCGTTTGTCGTCGAGCGTCACCGCCACCGCGGCCTCCAGTCCCGAAAGGGCGGCGCCAAGCGCCCGTTCGGCGGCGTCCCGGCGCAAGGCCGGCTTGAAGATCTTGCCGACCGCCGTGACGGGAATGGCATCGAGGATGACGACCTCCGCCGGCGCGGCGGGGCGCTCCGCGACATGCTCGCGCGCGAATTCGCGCAGCGCCTCCGCATCGACGGTCGCACCCGGCACGAGCGCGACATAAGCGACCGGCACCTCCCCGGCATAGGCATCGGGCCGGCCGACGGCGGCGGCCAGCTCGACCTGCGGATGGCGATGCAGCGCCTCCTCGATCATCGCCGGATCGATATTGTGGCCGGCACGGATGATGAGATCCTTGGCGCGCCCAAGCAGCCAGATATAGCCGTCCGCGTCGCGCCGGGCGAGATCGCCGCTGTCGAGCCAGCCGGGCAGCGGCCAGATGCCGGCATTGCGCTCGGCCTGACGATAGCCGGGAAAGAGATTGGGGCCGGACAGCAGCAGGTTGCCGGGCTCATCGTCCGCGCAGTCGCGGACATGGCGTCCTTCCTCGTCGAGGATCGCGGGGCGCACGCCCTGATAGGGGAGCCGCAGGCCGATCGAGCCGATCCGCCGTTCGCCGTCGCGCGGATTGGCGGTGCTGAGAGCCGCCCCTTCAGTCATGCCGTAGAGCTCGAGGATGCGCAGGCCCGTCTTCGCCTCGAACGCTTCGAACAAGGACACCGGCATCGGCGCCGCGCCGCACATGGCGAAGCGCAGCGAGGAGGTACCGCGCGCCTCGGGCAGCGATTCGAGCAGGCCGGCGAGGATGGTCGGGACGCAACTGAACAAGGTGGCGCGGTGGCGTTCGACGATTCCCCAGAAATCCGCCATCATCGCCTTGTCGCGATAGCCCTGCTGCCCGGCGAGGATCGAGGCCGCGCCCCAGAACATGCCGCCCAGCCCGGTCGCCACCGCCGCGTTGGCATGGAACAGCGGCAGGCCGGTGAGGATGCGGTCGTCGCGCGTCAGGCCGAGCACGAAGCCCGCCGTCCAGGCCATGAAGACCTGGTTCCAGTGCGTCTGCCGGGCGAGCTTGGGGGTGCCGGTGGTGCCGCCGGTGTGGAAATAGACCGACACGTCGTCGCCGGAGATGCGGCGGCCGCTGACCAGCCGATCGCCCGGCTGCGCGGCGCAGCCGGCCGCGAAGGAGTCCGCGCCCTCGCCGACGGCGATCACCGTTTCCAGCGCCGGGTAGAGCGCCCGCACCGCCTCCGCCTTGGCGGCGACGTCATAGGCGATGCCGGGGCCGCCGGTGACGAGCACGCGGCTGCCCGCCGCCGCCATGATCGCCGCGATCTGCTCGGGCCGGAGCAGCGGATTGACCGGATTGGCGGCCCCGGCGAGCGATCCGCCCCAGAGCGCGTAATGGGTTTCCGGAAGGTTCGGCAGGAGGATCGACACCGCCGCGTCGGGCCGCGCGCCGTGCGCGTGGAACAGGTTGGCGGCGGCGATCACCCGCGCTTCCAGCTCGGCGAAGGTCACGGTCTCCGGCCGGTCGCCGGCGCGGCCGCCCGGCAGCCAGATCAGCGCCGGATCGTCGGGCGCCCGCGCCGCGCTCGCGCGCAGCATCGCATCCAGGGTGCGGAACGGGATGCGCGCTTCGACCGGCACCGCCTCGACGGCGCGAACGTCCTCCGGGCCGGCGAAGCGTTCCATCACATCGGCTTGGCGTCGATCAGGACGGCGGCGATCACGCAGGGTTCCGTGCCGCGATTGACCCAGGCGTGCTTGGTCGCGCGCTGGACGATGCAGTCGCCGGGCCGCAGCGGCACCTCGCCATCCTCCATCACCATCGCCATCTCGCCCTTGATGACGACGAGATAATCGACCGAGTCGGTATAGTGCATCGACCCGTGAGTCTTGCTGTCCTCGTCCGACGGGCGGTTGTGGCTGCCCAGCGAATCGAACGCCGCGTCCACGTCGATGCCGCCGTTTGCGTCGGGCGGGATCTCGACGATGCGGAAGATGGTGCCGCCCGGCGTCGGATCGTGCCGGATCGGCCGCGCGCCGCGATCGGCGTCGCCCGAATTGTCCACCGGCATCTCCTCGGTGGTCCACAATTCGGTGACGAAGGCGCCCTCCCAGCCGCCGATCGGCAGCACGTTGCCGGCCGGCGCGTCGAAGGTGACGCGCGAGCGGCCGTCAGGCCCGAAGCCGGTCACGATACGTCTCACTTCATGGGCCATGGCGATACTCCCTTGCCTGGATGATGCTCAGCGCCGGACGATGCGGTTGGCGAGCGTGCCGATCCCTTCGACGGCAAGCTCGACCAGGTCGCCCTCGGCCAGCCGCCGGTCGAGCTCGAAGCCGCAGCCCGAGAGCACGGTGCCGGAGCCGATCACCTCGCCGGGCCAAAGGGTGCGCGCGCGGCTGAACTGGACGATGGCGTCCTCGAAGCGGTGGTGCATGGTCGCGGTCGAGCCGCGCGACCACAGCTCCCCGTTCACATGCGCGGTCATGGCGAGCGCGTAGGGATCGTCGAACTCGTCCGGCGTCGCGATGCACGGGCCGAGCCCGTTGGCGAAGTCCTTGCCCTCGCCGGGGCCGAGATTGGCGCCCATCACCCGGATCTGGGTGTCGCGCGCCGACCAGTCGTTGAAGATCGTGTAGCCGAAGATGTGGTCGCGGGCGCGTTCCGGGGGAATGTCGCGGCCGCCCGGCCCGATCACGCAGGCCCATTCCAGCTCATAGTCCATCCACTCGGACCAGGACGGCCAGGCGAGATCGGCATCGGTGCCGATCACATGGAGATGATCGGCGTTGTAGTAGATCACCTCGTCCCGGAAGACCGGGCCGATGCTGTATTTCCCGCTGGCGCGCAGCCGCTCCAGCGCCGCCTTCGGATCGGCCTCTTCGGCGGCGAGCTTGCGGGCCAGCTTGTCGAGCGCCTTTTCCATATGTTCCAGGAACAGGCAGCAGTCGCGCAGCCGCGTGGGCCGGGGCAGCGGCGCCAGCAGGCGCACGCTCTCCAGCGGCAGCAGCGCGCTTTCGGGCGGCGCGTCGAGCAGGTCGCGCGCCAGCGCCAGCGCCTCGGGACCGGCCTCGATCAGCGCCTGCATCGATGCCGGGAAGGCGAGGCCGGCGAGATCGGCGGCGCGGGCGAGATCGAGCACATGCGCCTCCCCGGCGAGCGCGCCGACCGCCTCGCTCCCGACGCCCTTGAACGTGACCAGCCGCATGCGCGCTAGAACCTCACGCCGAGCGTCACGCCATAGGTGCGCGGCGGCTCGAACGAGCCGAGCAGCGGCGATCCGACCAGGCTGGAGCCGATGAAGCCGGCGGAGACGATGTCCCGGTTGCCGATATTGCGCATGAACGCGGTCGCGCTGAACCGCTCGTCCCGGCTGCGCCAGGTCAGATAGGCATTGAACAACTCGTAGGCGGGCTGCGAGACGTAATCGACGTTGAACTGGGTGAACCAGACGCGGTCGACGAACCGCCCCTCGCCGCGCAGCGTGATGTCGCCGATGCCCGTCTCCCACGTATAGCTGGCGCCGAGATTGATCGTGTAATCGGGCGACTGGGTGAGCGCGTTGCCGGACAGATCGAGCTCGCCGAGCTGCGGGCGCGCGGGATCGGCCGAGACATAGTCCCGATATTCGGTGTCGAGCAGCGAGATCGCGGCGTCGATCTGGAAGCCCCGGACCGGGCGCAGCACGATCTCCGCCTCCAGACCGGTGATGCGGGCGCTCGCCGCATTCTCGATCACCACCGCGGTGCCGACGATCTTGGTCACCTGGAGATTGCTGTAATCGTAATAGAAGGCCGAGAGGTTCGCGGTGATCCGCCCGTCCAGCCATTGCGTGCGGATGCCGGCCTCGTAATCGTCGAGGCGCTCCGGCGCGTAGGGATCCTGCACGACGCCGAGATTGAAGCCGCCGCTCTTGAAGCCGCGCGACCAGGTTGCGTAGAGGAAAACGTCGTCGCTCGCCCGGAACTCCAGCGTCGCCGAGGGGGTGAAGGACGACCAGCTCTCCTCCGCCTGACGGCGCACGCCCGGCGGCGTCGGCGGGAATTGCGGGACGAAGGGCGGCCAGGGCGTGGCGAAATCGAGCTTCAGCTGCTCGTCGACACGCCTGCGCTCGTCGCTGTAGCGCGCGCCGAGCCGGACCGCGAGCCGGTCGGTCAGCTCGAGCCGCAGGCTGCCGAACACCGCCCAGGCGTCGGTGTCGAGCTGGCCCACACCGTAATAGCCCTGGCGATAGCCGGTGAGCGGCGGCAGGACCGGCGCGGGCGAGAGCACGACGGGATCGAGCGCGATGCGGGTGCCGCCGAACAGGGATTCGGTGAAATAATAGCCGCCGATCATCCAGTCGCCCCGGCCGAACGCGCCGGACAGGCGCAGTTCCTGGCTGAAATGGTCCGATCGCTCGAACTGGTCGTAGACGGTGAGCGGGGCACTGGTGACGTCGAGGTCGGAAGTGACCTGGAAATCATTGTCGCGATAGCCGGTTACGGACACGATCTCGACCGGCCCGAGATCCCAGCGCAGATTGGCGCCGAGACCCCAGAAGGTCCGTTCGTTCTCCGCCCCGGAATCGGAGGTCGAATCGCGCAGGTTCGTCGGCACGGCGCCCCCGACGCGGATGCCGGTCAGTTCCTGCCCCGGCAGCGGCGGCGTGGTGGTCGGGTCGGGGCGGCTGCCGCGACCGAGATAGTGGAAGCTGTAGGCATGATCGCTCTGGTCGAACCAGTCGGCGGTCAGGCGGATCTCGAAATTGTCGGCGGGCTCGAAATGGAGCTGGGCGCGGATCGCCCGGGTCGACAGATCGTCGACATCGCGGCCGGTGGTGAGATTGGTGCCGAAGCCGTTTCGCTCGTTGATCTGGAAGGCGATCCGCGCGCCGATGCCGGACCCCAGCGGGCCGCCGATCGCGCCTTCCAGGCGGAAGGCGTCGTAATTGCCGTAGCTCGCGTCGAGATAGCCGTTGAGCCGGCTGCCCGGCGCACGGGAGATCATGTTGATCGCGCCGCCGGTGGCGTTGCGGCCGTAAAGCGTGCCCTGCGGCCCGCGCAGCACCTCGACCCGCTCGACGTCGTAGAAGCCGGTCAGCGCGGCGGCGGGCCGGCTGAGGAAGACGCCGTCGAGATGATAGGCGACGCGGCCCTCGTTGCCGACCGTCGTGTTGTCGAAGCCGACGCCGCGAATCGCGATCCGCGCATTGCCGGTGGTCTGGCCGAAATTGACGCTGGGAAGCTGCTGGGCGAGACCCTCGATATCGACGATCTGGCGGGTCCGCAGCGTGTCGCCCGACACCGCCGAGACCGAGGCCGGAGTCTCCTGCAAGCTGGTCTCGCGCTTCTGTGCGGTGATGACGATCGTGTCGCCGAAATCGGCGGCGGCGCTCGCCTGGGCCGGGCCGCCGTCCTGCGCCGACGCCGGCGCGCCCCAGCAGGCGGCCAGCGCGACCGGCGCCACGCCGCCCAGCACGCGATGGATCAAGTGCGACATCCTCCCCTCCCTTGGCCGATGGAGCCTGTCGGGCGCGGCCTGGCGCCGTCTGTCCCGTCCGCCTTTACGGCGGTCCTGTTCTTTTCTATGGTAAGTATGTCGTTCGACCGACTAACTGTCAAGATTGCCTGTTGAGACGGCCGGTTTCTATTTGGCGCGAAGGGTTTCCGTCGCCGGGCCGGCCGGAAAGGGAAGGAGCAGAGGAATGGCGGCGCCCAAGGGCGGCTCACGGGAACGTCTTCTCGACGCCGCGGAAAAGCTGTTCGCGCAAAGGGGCTTCGACGGCACCTCGATCCGCGACATCGCTGCCCGCTCGGGCGACACGATCGGCACGCTCAGCTATCATTTCGGCAGCAAGGACGCCTTGCTGGGCGAGGTCGTCCGCCGCCGGTTCCACGAGCTCGGCGAGATGCGGCGCGACATGTATCGCGCGATCCGGGCGGAACGGGAGCCGACGCTCGAGGACGTGATCCGCTGCATCCTGGTGCCGTTCGTCGACCGCGCGCTGCGCGGCGAGGAGGAATGGCACAGCTATATCGGCCTGCTCGGCCGGATGATGTACGCGCACGACAAGGATCACGCCGCCGAGATCGCGGACCTGACCGATCCGATATCCGCCGAACTGCTCGGCTGGCTGCAAGCCGCCGCGCCCAAAGCGGCCGCGGAGGACGTCGCCCACGGCTACCGCTTCCTGATCGGCGCGATGATCGACGCCTGCTCCGAGCATTCCGCGAAGCGCGTCGGCCGCGTCACCGGCGAAACGGACAGCCTCAAGGATTTCGACGCGGTCAGCGTCCGTCTCGTGACGTTCGTGGTCGCCGGGTTCGGCGCGATCGTCGGGTGAAACAGCCGGGATGTGGTCGGGGACGACCGCCCGGCCGCGCCGCCCGCCCTACCCCGTCAGGTTCGCGGACATCCTGCGGAGCGAATCGGTCAGCCTCTCGAACTCCCGGCGGGAGAAGCCCCGGATGACCTGGGCGTAGATGGGCGCCGTGGTGGTCCGGGCCTCGGCGAGCTTCTCCTCGCCGGTGGGCGTGAGGCGGACCAGCGTGACCCGGGCGTCGTCGGGCGGGCTGTCGCCGACGAGCAGGCCGCCGCGCATCATCCGCTGGATGATGCGGGTCATGGTGGAGACGTTGATGACCGCCGCGTCGGCGATGTCGCCGATCCCGCGCGGGGACCGCTCCCCCAGGATCATCAGGACGCGCCAGGTCGGCACGTCGATGCCGATCGTGCGCAGGCGCGCGCCGATCAGCCCGTTATAGCGCCCCACCAGCCGGTTCAGCAGATAGAAGGGATAATTCTCGACCTGGAAGGACTCCCGTCCCGGATCGCCGAGCTCGCGTGGATCCTGCATGCGCCTCCGCCTTCGCAACGGATCGCGGCTAACGCCCGCGCCCCGGCGAGGCAACCACGGATGAATACTTGCATTTGCAAGTTTTCAGTGGGAAGCTGGCCACGGCTGCAAGGAGTGGAAGAATGGCTGCGGACATATTGACGGACTTTGCGCGCGCCGTGTCCTCCGGCGACATCCGGACGATCGACATCACCCAGACCCTCTCGCCGGACACGCCGACGCTCGTCCTGCCTCCGGAATTCGGGCAATGCTCCGCCTTCCGGCAGGAAGAAATCTCCCGGTACGACGAGCGCGGAGTCGCCTGGTACTGGAACAATTTCACGGTCAGCGAGCATACCGGCACCCATTTCGACGCCCCGATCCACTGGATCACCGGGCGCGATCTGCCGCGCAACGCGGTGGACACGATCCCGCCCGAGGATTTCGTCGCGCCCGCCGTCGTGATCGACATTTCCGACAAGGCACGGGAGAATCCCGACTATCTCCTCACCGTCGCCGACATCGAGCAGTGGGAAGCCCGGCACGGCCGGATTCCGCCGCGCTCCTGGGTGCTGCTGCGCACCGACTGGTCGAAGCGTTCGCCCGAGGAATATGTGAACCGGCGCGAGGACGGCGCGCACACGCCCGGCCCCTCGGCGGAGGCGGTGCGCTTCCTGGTGGACGAGCGCGGCGCCCACGGCTTCGGCGTCGAGACGATCGGCACCGATGCCGGGCAGGCGCACCTGCTGGACCCGCCTTATCCCGCCCACGCCTTGTTCCACGGTGCCGGCCGCTACGGCCTCCAGTGCCTGGAGAATCTCGATCTCCTGCCGCCGACCGGCGCGGTGCTGGTCGCCGCGCCGCTGAAGATCCGGGACGGCTCGGGCAGCCCGCTGCGGGTGCTGGCTTTCATCCGGGACTGACCCGGTGGCGGAACGCTCGTTCAAGCAGGATGTCGAGAAGCTGCGCCTCGGCGCCGGCGCGCGTTTCCATGGCGAGGGCATTCTCGCCGTCACCAAGGCGCTGCTGCAATCGGGCGTCGCCTATGTCGGCGGCTATCAGGGTTCGCCCATCTCCCACCTCATGGACGTGTTCGCGGACGCGCAGCCCCTGCTCGAGGAGCTCGGCGTCCATTTCGAGGCCAGCGCGAGCGAGGCGACCGCGGCGGCGATGCTGGCGGCCTCGGTCAACTATCCGCTGCGCGGCGCCGTCGCGTGGAAATCGGTGGTCGGCACCAACGTCGCCTCTGACGCCTTGTCGAACGTCGCCTCCGGCGGGGTGACGGGCGGCGCGCTGGTCATCGTCGGCGAGGATTATGGCGAAGGCTCCTCAATCATGCAGGAGCGCACCCACGCCTTCGCGATGAAATCGCAGATGTGGCTGTTCGATCCCCGGCCGAACCATGCGCTGATCGTCGATCTGGTGGAGCGGGCATTCCAGCTTTCGGAAGCCTCGAACACGCCGGTTCTCTACGAGATGCGGGTGCGCGGCTGCCACCAGACGGGCAGCTTCGTCGCGCAGGACAACAAGCGCCCGCCGCTCGGCGTCGCCGAGGCCGCCGCCAGCCCCGTCCGCGACGTGAACCGCATCGTCCTGCCGCCCGCCAATTTCCTGCACGAGACGGAGAAGATCGAGAAACGCTGGCCGGCGGCGATCGAGTTCATCCGCGCGCACCGGCTCAACGAGCGGTTCGGCGCCGCGCGGCCGGACGTCGGCATCATCGTCCAGGGCGGCCTGTTCAACACGCTCAACCGCGCGCTGGAGCTGATGGGTCTGTCCGACGCGTTCGGCGATGCGCGACTGCCGATCTACGTCCTCAACGTCACCTATCCGCTGATCCCCGACGAGGTGCAGCAATTCTGCGCCGGCAAGAAGGCCGTGCTGGTGCTGGAGGAAGGGCAGCCCGAATTCATCGAGCACGAGCTCAACACGCTCCTGCGCCGCGCCGATCTCCAGGCAAGGCTGGTCGGCAAGGATCTGCTGCCCCGCGCGGGGGAATATACCGCCGGCGTGATCCGCGACGGGGTCGCCGCCTTTCTCCGGCAATGGGCCGCCGACATCGCGCCGCCGGCGGAGGCGCCGGCCGCGCCGCCGCTGGCGCCGTCCGAGCTGCCGGCGCGCCCGGCGGGCTTCTGCACGGGCTGCCCGGAGCGGCCGATCTTCTCGGCGATGAAGCTGCTGCAAAAGGAAATGGGCAACTTCCACGTCTCCGCCGATATCGGCTGCCACCTCTTTTCGATCCTGCCGCCCTTCCACATCGGCAACACCACGATGGGCTACGGGCTCGGCACCGCCGGCGCGTCCGCCTTCAAGCCGGACGAGCGCCGCGCCATCGCCATCATGGGCGACGGCGGGTTCTGGCATAACGGCCTCACCTCCGGCATCGGCAACGCCGTCTTCAACCGGGACGACAGCGTCACCGTCATCATCGACAACGGCTATTCCGCCGCGACCGGCGGGCAGGACATCTTGTCCTCGCGCGCCGACAACGCCGTGCGCAGGACCAACCACCCGATCGAGAAGGCGGTGCGCGGGATCGGCGTCGACTGGGTGAGGACGCTGACCCGCACCTATGACGTGGCCGGGATGCGCGCGGCGCTGCGCGAGGCGCTGACCAGCAAGGAGAAGGGGCCGAAAGTCCTCGTCGCCCAATCGGAATGCCAGCTCAACCGGCAGCGGCGCGTCCGGCCCGCCATGGCGAAGGCCGTGCGCGAGGGCCGCCGGGTGGTGCGCGAACGCTTCGGCGTCGATCCCGACACCTGCACCGGCGACCATAGTTGTATCCGCCTGTCCGGCTGCCCCTCGCTGACGATCCGTCCCAATCCCGATCCCCTGCGCGACGATCCGGTCGCTTATGTCGACAACAGCTGCGTCGGCTGCGGCGTCTGCGGCGAGGTCAGCCATGCGGCGGTCCTCTGCCCGTCCTTCTACAAGACCGAGATCGTCTCCAACCCCTCGCGCGCCGACCGGCTGATCGCCGCGATGCGCAACCTGGTCATCGCCCCCCTGCAACGCCGCGCGGCGCGGGCGCGGGCCGCGCGCGCATTCTAGGCATCGCCATGACCAGTTCCCCATCGCGCGGCAGGATCACGATCGCCATCCTGGCCCTGGGCGGCCAGGGCGGCGGCGTGCTGGCCGACTGGATTCGCCTGCTGGGCCAGCAAAACGGCTATGCCGCGCAGGCGACCTCCGTCCCGGGCGTGGCGCAGCGCACGGGGTCCACCGTTTATTATATCGAGCTCTTCCCCGAGGACGCGGCGGACGATCGCGAGCCGGTGCTGGCCCTCATGCCGGCGCCGGGCGACGTCGATATCGTCATCGCCTCCGAGCTGATGGAAGCGGGCCGGGCCATCCTGCGGGGCTTCGCGACCGATCGCACCGTCCTCATCGGCTCCACCCATCGCATCTATGCCATCTCCGAGAAATCGGCGCTCGGCGACGGCCGCGCCGCCAGCGAACGCATCCTGGAGGCGGCGCGGACCCGCTGCGCGCGGTTCATCGGCTTCGACATGGACGAGGTCGCCACCCGGTCCGGCAGCGTCATCAGCGCGGTGATGTTCGGCGCGCTGGCGGGCAGCGACGCCCTGCCCTTCGCGCGGCAATCGTTCGAGCAGGCGATCAGCGCGGGCGGCAAGGGCGTCGAGGCCAGCCTGCGCGCCTTCGCCGCCGGCATGGAGGCGGCAAAGGACGGCGCGATCGCCGGGAAAGCGCCCGATCCGCCCGCCGCTCCCCGGCCGACCACGGCCGCCGGCGCCGAACTGGCCGCGCGCGTGGCGGCCGAGCTTCCCGCGCCGGCGCGCGACACGGCGATCGAAGGCGTCAGGCGGCTGATGGACTATCAGGACCGCGCCTATGCCGAGCTGTATCTCGCCCGCATCGCCCGCATCGCCGAGCTGGATTCGGAACAGCGCGAATGGGAGTTGACGACGGCCGTGGCGAAGCATCTCGCCTTGTGGATGAGCTATGAGGACACGATCCGCGTGGCCGACCTCAAGGTCCGGGACGGGCGTTTCGCGCGCATCCGCGAAGAGGCGAAGGCGCCGGACGGCACGATCGTGTCCGTGACCGAATATATGCACCCGCGTCCGCAGGAAATCTGCGAAACGCTCCCGGCCGGGCTTGGCGCGCGCCTCCTCGGCAGCGCGAGCGCCCGGCGCTGGCTGGACAGGTGGTTCGCCAGGGGGCGGCATGTCAGGACGACCTCGCTCTCCTGGTTCCTGATCCTCTCCTTCCTGGCCGGCCTCCGGCGCGTCCGGCGCGGGACATTGCGCTACAGGGTCGAGCAGGAGCGGATCGAGAGCTGGCTGGACCTCGTCCGGGAGGCGGCGCGGGCCGGTCAGCACGAGCCGGCGCTGGAATTCGCCCGGTGCCAGCGCCTCATCAAGGGTTATGGCGAAACGCACGAGCGCGGGCTGGAAAGCTACCGGCGCATCGTTTCGCAATGGCCGCGGCTTTGCATGAAGCCCGACGCGGCGGCCTCCATCCGGCGCCTGCGCGAAGCCGCCCTCGCGGACGACGAGGGAAACGCGCTTTCGGCGGCGCTCCTCCAGACCAGCTGACTCCATCCGCGTCATTTCAAGAAGGTTCCGCCATGTCCGACCCCAAGCCCTTGCCCTTCGACTGGTCCGATCCGTTCGCGCTGGACGGGCAGCTGTCCGACGAGGAGCGTCTGGTGCGCGATACGGCGGAGGCGTTCGCGCGGGAGCAGCTGCTGCCGCGCGTGACCAGCGCCTATCTGGACGAGCGGTTCGACCGGGAGATCATGGCGGAGATGGGCGCGCTGGGCCTGCTCGGCGCGACGATCGCGCCCGAATATGGCGGCGCGGGGCTCAATTATGTGAGCTACGGCCTGATCGCCCGGGCGGTGGAGCGAGTGGATTCGGGCTACCGCTCGGCCATGTCGGTCCAGTCCAGCCTGGTGATGCACCCGATCGATGCCTACGGATCGGAAGACCAGCGCCGCAAGTATCTCCCGAAGCTGGCCAGCGGCGAATGGGTCGGCTGCTTCGGCCTGACCGAGCCGGACGCCGGCTCCGACCCCGGCTCCATGCGCACCCGGGCGAAGAGGATCGATGGCGGCTACCTGCTGTCCGGCGCGAAGATGTGGATCACCAATTCGCCGATCGCGGACGTGTTCGTCGTCTGGGCGAAGTCGGACGCGCATGAGGGCAGGATCCGGGGCTTCATCCTGGAGAAGGGCATGGCCGGCCTCACCGCGCCGAAGATCGAGGGCAAGCTCTCGCTTCGCGCGTCGATCACCGGCGAGATCGTGATGGACGGGGTCGAGGTGCCGGAGGAGAATCTGCTGCCCAACGCGCAGGGACTGGGCGGGCCGTTCGGCTGCCTCAACCGGGCGCGCTACGGCATCGCCTGGGGATCGATGGGCGCGGCGGAGGCCTGCTTTGCCGCCGCGCGCGGCTACACGCTGGAGCGCAAGCAGTTCGACCGGCCGCTGGCCGCGACCCAGCTCGTGCAGCTCAGGCTCGCCGACATGGCGACCGAGATCGCGCTGGGCCTGCAAGCCGCGCTCAGGGTCGGGCGGCGGCTCGACGAGGGCGAGCTGGTCCCCGAGACGATCAGCCTGATCAAGCGCAACAATTGCGGCAAGGCGCTCGCCATCGCCCGGCAGGCGCGCGACATGCACGGCGGCAACGGCATCTCCGCCGAGTTCCACGTCATGCGCCACGCCGCCAATCTCGAGACGGTCAACACCTATGAGGGCACGCATGATGTCCATGCGCTCATCCTCGGACGGGCGATCACCGGGCTGGCGGCGTTTTGACGACGGCCCTTGCCAACGTCACCCCAGCGCAGGCTGGGGTCTCATGGAGACACGCCGTGACCTCTTGTCCTGAGACCCCAGCCTGCGCTGGGGTGACGAGAGGTAAGGCGAGGGGGTGACGAATAGTGGATAAACCGCTCGCCGCCGGGTCAGTCTGAATCCCCGCGCGGGCGGACGCCGGCCCGTTCGATCCGCTGGCGCCATTCCGTCGGCCACGGCGCCGGACGGCCGGTCGCGAGAGTCATCAGCACCTGCACGTAATCGACCGAGAAGCGGTGCTCGTCCCCTGACGCCGCGTCGATTCGAAAGCCGATGGACGTCCGCCCGAGCGCCGTGACCAGGAGCGTGAAATCCAGCTCGTCGCCGAGCCGGCTCGGCGCCACGAACCCGGCTTCCATCCGGACCGTCGGCAAGGCGAGGCCGAGCTCCAGGTGAAGCCGCCGGCGCGGTACCTCGAGAATCCGCGCGCACCAGTCCTCCACCACGCCGTCGCACAGCTCGAGATAGCGCGGGTAATAGGCGATGCCCGCGGGGTCGCAATGCGCGAAGCGGATCAGGCGCCGGACGGAGAAGCTGTCATGCACCTGAAGAAATCCCGTGTTTCATATGAATTATCACTGTTCTATAGCAGCGCCGCCGCCGGATTCCATCCGGCGGGGTCTGCGACCTCCTCAGGGAAGCGGCAGGGATACGTCGTGAAATTCGCACCGCCGTTTCACGCGACAGGGGGGCATCGGATTGCGTGAGATGACATGTGCGTAGTGACTGATTCTCTCTCCTCAAAAGGGAGCTAGCTGCTAAGATCGCCGCCGATCAGCAGTCGTGTCGCGTCCGCGCACGGCCGCAGCCAGCTCTCGATGCCAAAGAACAATGAACGAAAAACCGGGAAGGGCCTCGAACTCGATGACCGACAGAAGCGCCTACGATCCAAGCAATCCGGAGTTCAGGCTGGAAAACTCGCCTTTCTACCTGATGGCGCATGCGGACTTCAAATATCATGAGGACATGGACAAGGTGCTGCACAAGCACGGCATGTCCAAGCCGATCTACCGGATCATGACCGTCTTGCGCGAGCGCCAGCCGGCGAGCATCGGCCTGCTCGCCGAAGCCGCCCTCACCAAACGCTCGACCGTCAGCCGGATCATCGACCGCATGATCGAGCAGGGACTGGTGTCGACCGCGCCGAACCGCGAGGACAACCGGATCACGGAGGTCACGCTGACGCCCGCCGGCCAGCAGAAGCTGGCGATGCTGACGCCGATCGTCGGCCGCCAGTTCGTCCGGGCGATGGAAGGGGTGAGCGACCGCGACATCGCCCATCTCCTCCAGACGCTGCACAAGATCAGCCGGAATCTGAGCAAGCTGCCGATCGAGTGACCGGCGCGCCGCCTCAGGGCCGCGCGCGCTCGACCACGACCTCGCCGTCCGCGATCACGTAACGGACCTGGCGCAGGTTGCGCAGATCCTCCAGCGGATCGGCCGCCGTGATCAGGATGTCGGCGATCTTGCCGGGCTCGATCGTGCCGAGCTTGTCGCCCATCCGCATGATCTCGGCGCCGACGCGGGTGGCCGAAGCCAGCACGTCCGCGTTCGACATGCCCGCCTGGCGCAGATAGTCCAGCTCCTGGAAATAGGCGTCCGGATAGCGCGCTTCGTTCTCGAACGGGATGTCCGTGCCGACGCCGATCGGCACCCCGGCGCGATGGGCCTGCGTGATGCGCCGCAGATGCGCCTCCTGGTCGATCGGGAACCGGCGCGAATGGGTGTGATAGAAGCCGCCCACCGTGATGCCGGCGACCGGATAGCCGGTGGTCAGCAGATTGTGGAACGCGCCGATGGTCGGCACGAAGGCCGTCCCGTGCCGGCGCATCAGGGCGATCGATTCGTCGCTCATGTCGAGCGGATGCTCCAGCGTATCGACCCCGGCCCGGATCGCCGCGTCGGTGTAGGAGCCGAAGCTGTCGATCGCCACCGGCACGCCGAGCGAATGCGCTTCCTCGATCGCGGCGCGCAGCTCCTCCTCGGTCGCCGGCGCGCTGATCTTGATCCAGTCGGCGAGCGCGCGGACCTGCTCGCGCACCGCCTCGCGCCAGTCCCAGGGGCCGCCGGCCACCCGGCGCGCGCCCGAGGCGCCGGCGGCGCGCTGCCGCCCCGTCGCCGTCGACGTGACCTCGTCGCCATGGCCGCCCCGGCTCGCGATCAGGCGGCCGCTCCAGAAGACGCGCGGTCCGCGGATGATCCGCCGGTCCACCGCCTCCTTGATGCGCAGCGCCACGTCGTCGACCGTGCCGACATCGCGCGCGGCGGTGATGCCGGCCCCGATCAGCTGCTCGGCGAGCGCGACGCCGCGAATGGCCGCCGCCGCCGGACTGTCGGCGTAAAGGCCCATGTCCTGGCCGCGCTGCTGGGTGAAATGGATGTGCAGGTCGATGAGGCCGGGCATCATGTAAAGCCCGCTGGTGTCGATCACCCGCGCGGCGTTCGCCGGCACGGGAGTCGATGCGGCCGGGCCGGCCGCGACGATCCGGTCGCCCTGCGTCACCACCACCGCGTTCGGGATCGACCTCCCGCCCCGCCCGTCGATCAGGGTGCCGCCGCTGAGGACGATGACCGGCTCCCGGCTGCGGTCCACCGGCGGGATGGGCAGGCGGCGGACGTCGTCCGTCGTGTCATAGGGCGGCGGCGACGCCTGGGCGCGGACCGGGCCGGCCGCCAGGATCGCCCCGAGAATGAGCGCCAGTGCCCCGAGCCCCTTGAGTATCCCGAGTCCCCTGAGCGCCCCGATTTCCCCGAGCCGGGGCAGCCGTGCCGCGATCACCATCCGCACCTCCTTTTATATGCATTTACACATGATTTTAAGCGTGATTCTGTTGTGGAGGCAATGTGATTTTTTATCGGGGTGGCTCAGGTTCGGGGAGACGGCGCTGCATCTTGGCGCGCGCGAGCGGATCGCGCGGCTGGAGCGGCCGGAGGGCGGCAAGCTCGTCCTCTTCCCTCCTGTTTCCATCACGGCGCCGTCCCGTTCGACGAGGATGCCGAGCGCCTGACCATCGCCCCGACATGATCCCGACGCCCTGAAGCCGGCCCGGCTCAATCCCGCGCGGCGGCGCGCTCCGCGATCCAGCGATCGACCAGCATGTCCAGCGTGCTCATTGGCACCTGGCCCTGGGCGAGGATCAGGTCATGGAAGGCGCGGATGTCGAAGCGGTCGCCGAGCGCCGCTTCGGCCCGCTCGCGCAAGGCGACGATCGTGAGCTCGCCCACCTTGTAGGCGACGGCCCCGCCCGGCGCGCCGATATAGCGCACGAGTTCGGTGTCGATGTTGATGTCGGCCAGCGCCGTATTCTCCTCGAAGCAGGCGCGCGCCCGCGCGTAGCTCCAGCCCAGTACGTGGATGCCGGTATCGACGACCATGCGGCAGGCGCGCCACATCTCGGTGGAAAGACTGCCGAACGCTTCATAGGGATCGCGGTAGACGCCCATTTCGTGCCCCAGCCGCTCCGCATAGAGCGCCCAGCCTTCCCGATAAGCAAGCATGTCCCGCTGCCGCCGAAAGGCGGGAAGGTCGGGATTCTCGCTGGTCAGCGCGAAATGGGTGTGATGGCCCGGCGCCGCCTCGTGCAGCGTCAGCGCCGGCAGCTCGTAGAGCGGGCGCTGGTCCAGGTGCGAGGTGTTGACCAGAAAGCGTCCGGGAAAGCCGCGCGCGAAATCGCCGCCGCCGTAGCGCGCCGTCGTATAGCCTTCCTCGACATCGCGCGGCACCGCCTCGACCGTGAAGGGCTGGCGCGGCAGCAGGCCGAAATAGCGCGGCAGCACACCGTCGATGCGCTTCGCGACGGCGCTCGCCCGCTCCAGCAGCTGCTCGCGGCTGGTCGCGTAGAAGCGCGGATCGGTGCGCAGGAAGCGGAGCCATTCGGCGAAGCTCCCCCGGAAACCCGCCGCCGCGATCACCCGCTCCATCTCGCCCCGGATGCGGCGCACCTCGGCCAGCCCCATTTCGTGAATCTGCTCGGCCGTCAGATCGGTCGTCGTGTAGTAGCGCAGCAGGAAGTCGTAATAAGCGCGGCCCTCCGGCACCGACGCGATGCCGATCTCCGGCCGCGCCGCGGCGCGATAGGGGCCGTCGATGAAGGCCAGGGCCGCGCGCTGCGCGGGCCGCACGACATCCTCGACGACGGACACGGCTTCGGCCAGAAGGCGGGGATCGGCCTGCGCGGCCTTCAGCGGATCGAGCAGCGGATCTTCTCCGGCCGGCCGGTCAAGATAATTGCGCAGCACCTGGACCGCCACGTCCACCACGGCCTCCGGATTGGTCCACCCCGTCGCCATGCCGCGCTCCAGGTTGGCGCGCTGCTCGGCGAAATAAGCGGGGACGGCGGAAAGCCGCGCGATCCAGGCGCGCGCGTCCGCCTCGTCGCGGATGATCGTGCTCCGAGCGGTCTGATAGGGCGTGTTGTAGAAGCCCTCGTGCGCGACGAACGCGAAGCGCCGCTCGTCGAAGTCGATGCCCTGGATGCGCCAGTCGATGAGCTGGCGCAGATAGTCCCGGTCGGCGGCCTGGTCGGCGGACAGGCCCGCGCCGTCGATTCCCGCCAGCCGGTCGCGCAGCGCCGCGAGGCCCGCGCGGCGCTCCGCCATCGCCTCGGGGCTTTCCCGCGGCCAGCCCTCCGGCGCGCGCGCGGAATCGGAGCGCCCGGCCTCCATCGGGAAGCGCGCCGTGAAGCGTTCATAGTCGGCGATGGCCTCCGGCAGGCTCGCCGGCGCTTCGGCCGGAGCAAGAAAGGCGGCCAGCGGAAGGAGGAACAGCAGCCTGGCCGATCGTTTCTCTCGCCGCATCGCCGCTCCTCCTTCAGTCCGTCAGATATGCCAGGGTCATCATCAGCGCCGGCGCGCGCGCGGCAAGCGCGTGGAAGGAGACCGGCCGGGGCTCCCGGGGCGGAATCGACAGGGCCGCGAGATCCCCGGCGGCCAGCGCCTCGGCCAGCTCCGCCCCGATCGCCGTGTTCGTCGAGATCCCGCGTCCGTTGCAGGCCTGGATCGCGATCGCGCCCTCGCCCAGATCGTAGATTTCGGGAAGGAAGGACGTGTTGATCCAGGCCAGCCCTTCCCACAGGCTTTCGATCCCGGTCCCGTCCAGCCCGTCGAAATATTTCGTCAGATGCCGCCGCGCCTCGTTGCGGAAGGCCTTGGCGCCGCGCACCAGCAGGGTGCGGGGGAAGGCCGATATGAGCCGCCCGTCCCCGTCATAGCGCGCGGAGAAGATGTAGGAGGATTTGTCGGTGAAGGCGCCGCCGCGCGGCAGGATGCGCGCGCGCAGTTCCGGCGCGAGCGGCGCGGTCGCGAACTCGACGACGTTGAGGGGAAGCGCGGTGCGCCGCATGGCGGGATGCAGCCGCGCATTCGCGCCGTTGGCAGCCAGCACGACGCGCCGGGCGAGGATGGAGCCGTGGGGCGTGCGCGCGCGCCACCGGCCCTGGTCGGTGCGGGTCAGGGCCTCGACCGGCGTCTCCGCGTGAAGCCGCGCGCCGGCCCGCAGGGCGGCCGCCGCCAGCCCTCGCACATAAGCGAGCGGATTGAGGCTGCCGCCCTGTCCGAAGCGCAGCGCGCCGCAATAGGCGTCGGTGCCGAGCAGGCCGGAAAGCTCGCCTTTGTCCACGAAGGAGACGTCGAAGCCGCGCATATGCCATTGCGTCGCGACGGCGTGCTGCGCATCGGCCAGGCGCGGGACGCGCACCGGGGCGTAGAAGCCGTCCTGGCGGGCGTCGCAGTCGATGGCGTGGCGCGCGATCAGATCGAAGCAGAGCCGGGCGGAATCGCCCAGCATGCGGTTCAGCTGCTCGCCGGTGCGCGCGCCGAACGCCGCCACGATGCTTTCCGGCGTGTGCCGGATATAATCGGGCGCGATCAGCCCGCCGCTCTGCCCGGTGGCGGCGCGGCCCGGCTGGCCGGCCTCGGCCAGCGTCACGTCGATCCCCGCCTCCGCGAGATGCAGCGCGGTGGACATGCCGGCGATGCCGCCGCCGACCACCAGCACATCCGTTTCCGTGTCCCCGTCCAGCGCCGGCAGCGCCGGGCCGGCCGGCGACGTGGCCTGCCAGAGGGGTGATGCGAGATCGCGCGCGGGCGCCGCGTCGCCGGGGCCGCCGGACATCACCGCGCTACGCCCGGATACGTGGCGAAGGCGTGCGCGGGCCGTGCGCCGGAAGGAAGTCGAGCCCCTCCGAAAATGGGGAAACGCTGCAATCTCATCGAACCGAAATCCCTGCCGCTCCGCCTTGGGCGGAAGCGTGAAACCAATCTTATGCGGAGGCGGCGGCCGCGGGCGCCCTGCGCCGCGCGACCGCGACGAAGACCAGCACGACGACCAGCGCCACCGGCGTGTTCATGATCATCGGCAACGACATCTCGTTGTTGCCGACGATGGAGACCGCGATGAAGATCGCCGTCCCTTCCTGTCGCATCAGATGCTCGATCCCGATGGCGATATTCTCCCGCCGCGTGAGGCTGGCGAAGCTCACCAGCGTCATCACGACCGCCAGCATCGCGACGTTGAGGCCGACGGTGATCCAGAACAGCGCGCCGAGATTCTCGCGCAGCACCGGGATCTGGTCGACCAGGATGAAGCCGAACGAGGTGAACAGCACCAGCGTGGCGATGTTCTTGATGTAGCCCTTGATCCAGAGCGCGAATTCGGGGCGCCACGCCCGGATCAGGAAGCCGGTGCCCGCGGGCAGCACGGTGATCGAGAAGATGTCCCAGAAGAAGGAGACGATCGGCACATCGATATCCGCCTCGACCCCCATGAAATGCAGGATCGCGAAATGGGCGTAGAAGGGGATGACGATGATGTAGATCATGCTGAGCAGCAGCGTCATCGACATGGAGAGCGCGAGATCGCCCTTGGCCATGTCGGTGAAAAGATTGGAGAGCATGCCGCTCGGCGTCGTCGCCAGCAGGATGAAGCCCACCGCCAGCGCGGGGGTCGGCGCGACCGTGAACGCGATCAGCAGGCCGATCAGCGGCGGCACCACCAGCATCGAGCAGAGGCCGATGACGAGCGCGCGCTTGTTGCGGAAGACCTGCCGGAAATCGTCGGCGACGAGCGACAGGCCCATCGCCAGCATGATGCAGACGAGCGAGCCCGGCAGCAGCCAGTCCCCCATGATCGTCATCAGGTCGGAAAATGCCATGTTCGGTTCCCCGCGCGGTCAGGCCGGCTCGATGGTGAGATCGCAGGCGCCGTTCCTGCGGATCGTCTTGAAGTCCGCCTGGGCCTTGGCGAGGTCGTCCTCGACGATGCGCGCGCAGACGTTCGCGCGGATCCAGCCGAACGGCATCAGCAGCCGTCCGCCGGGGCCGTAGAAGATGCCGATGTCGTAGAAATCGCCGGGTGGGAGCCCCTGCACGCTGCCGGCCGCCAGATAGGCCAGGACGAGGTCGCCGGCGGCGGGATGGGAGGTCGCGTTCTCTTCCGGGATGGCGGGCGCGGCCATGCCCTCCGGCAGCAGCCCGGCGGGCATGGGCACGGAGATTTCCGGGCCGGTCCACATCGCGTGCATCGCCTCGAACGTCGCCCGCCGCGACGCCAGCTCGGCGAGGAAGGCGCAGGAGGCCGGGGCCTCCCGCTCGAGCAGTTCGCAGCGCGCCGACAGCCCCGAGCGCGGCTCCGTGATCCTGATCAGGCTCATCGCCCCTCCTCCGCGGCGAGCGCCAGATATTCCTCGCGCTGGAGCGCGATCGGGACGTTGCCGTTCTGCCAGAGATAGTCGTGGAAATGCCGCAGGCTGAACCGGTCGCCGAGACGGGTTCTCGCCTCGGCGAGGAAATCCAGCGTTTGCAGCTTGCCGATCTGGTAGCTGATCGCCTGCCCCGGCGACGCGGCGAAGAACACCGCCTCCTCCTCCGCCGTCGTCCGGTCCATCGGCACCGCCGCCTCGAGATAGTCCGCGGCCTGGGCGATGGTGAACTCGCCCAGCGCCAGCTTGACGTCGACTTCCACGCGCAGCGCCCGCAGGCGGGCGAAATTGTAGATGATCTCCCGCGTCCGGGGGGAATCGTCGAACAGCCCGGCCTGGAGCATCATCTCCTCGGCATAGAAGCCGGTGCCCTCGTTGGCGGCGCTGTCGTAATAATGGCGGCGCAGCCGGTTCGGGTGGCGCCAGCTCAAGGTGAGCTGGAAGAAGTGCCCCGGCACGCCTTCATGGACGATGATGGGGCGCGGATCGCGGGTGATCGACAGGTTGAAATAGCCCAGCGCGGGGGACGGCTCCGGCAGGTAGACGGTCGCGTTCCGCCCCACCCGGGTCCGGTCGGTCAGATCGAAGGTGCGCCCGAGCCAGCCGATCGGCGCCAGATAGGCCGGAAAGGCCATGGCGTTGTAATGGCCGGCCCAGTCCGGCACGGTCAGCAGCTCGTGATCGCGCAGGAAGGCGCGGACCTCCAGCTCCTGCGCGTCGAGACGGGCGGTCACCGCATCGATGGACGGCCCGATCGGCAGCTCGGCGACGGCACGGTTGCGATTGGCTTCCAGGGCTTCGAACTGGACGGCGCGGGTCCATTCCTGGCGCCCCATGATCAGCAGATCCTCGGGGCTGTAGGGATAGAGGGCGACCTGCTCCAGGAAGAAGAGGTAGCCGTCCCGGCCGACCGCCGTTTCCCGAGGCAGTCCCTCCCGGCGCGCGGCGAGGAAGGCGCCGTAGGACTCGAAGGCGGCCAGCGCGCGCGTGACGGCCGCGCGCAGCCGCCGTTCCTGAGCGCGCGTCACGAAGGGGCGCAATCCGTCCGCCATGCCGGTCAGGCTGCCGGGAATGCGCTCCAGCCCGGTGATCGCGACCTCGACGAAGGGGCCGCGCATATCGTCGAGATTGCCCTGCCCTGCCGCGAGCGTGGCCGGGATTCGCTCCAGCAGGCGGATCACGGTCTCGATCCGCGCGGATTCGAC
The DNA here is from genome assembly GCA_964614625.1 of uncultured Sphingosinicella sp. Lineage (GTDB taxonomy): Bacteria > Pseudomonadota > Alphaproteobacteria > Sphingomonadales > Sphingomonadaceae > Allosphingosinicella. The sequence continues at coordinate 23,730 of CAZTPD010000010.1, forward strand.
CGGGGGCGGCGGCAGCAGCGCCTCGAAGATCGGGATCAATGCCTGATCGACGTAGAATTGCGGCTGCCGGCGCCAGGCCGCGACATGGTCCAGCTCCCAGCGCACCCGCGCCAATGCCGATCCGACGAGCCGGTAATCGACCCGTTCGCCGACGTCGCGCGGCGCATCCGCTAGCGCGGCCAGGCGCCGCTCGAACGCCGCGAGCCGGGTCCGGCGCGCCGCCACCGCTTCGGGCGACCAGTCCGGCACCCAGTCGTCGGGGCGCACGATCCGGGGGATGTCGTCACCGGTGGCGGGCTGGGTTTGCGCCCGCCATTCCCAGAATTCGTCCCCCAGCTCCTGCACCGGCTGCGCGACGGCGTTGCCGGCGGCGGCGAAGAGGCCCAGCGCGCAGAGCAGACGCAATGATCGCTTCAGCATCTATCGCTCCGGCGTCAGGTGGCGGTTGAAGAAATCGACCATCTTCCTGAAGGCGAAGCGGGTCTGCGCGAGATTGTCGGTCGCCCAGCTGTGGCTGGCGCCCGGCAGCGTCACCAGCTCGAACGGCTGCTCGTTCGCGATCATCCGCTCGGTCAGCGCGATCGTGTCCGAATAGAGCACCACGGGATCGCGCGTCCCATGGATGATCATCAGCGGGTCGCGCACGCCCTGCACCTGATAGAGCGGCGACTGCGCCTCGTAGCGCCCCGGCATGTCGGCCCCGTCCGGCGGCCCCATGATCCACATCTGCGAAGGATAGGCATGCCAGACGTTGGTCGCGGGCGCCCCGGCGATGCCGGCGGCATAGACGCCGGGCTTCTTCGCCAGCGACATGATCGTCATCAGGCCGCCATAGCTGGAGCCCCAGATGCCGACCCGCTCCGGATCGACATAGCCCTGGGCGACCAGATGGCGCACGCCGCTTTCGAGATCGTTGATGTCCGTCTCGCCATAGCTGTGGAGCTGCGCGCGGCCGTGCTCCCGGCCCTGCCCCCAGCTGCCCCGGATGTTGACGTTGAGCACGATATAGCCCTGCGCCACGAAATACTGGTCGATGCCCCAGGTGGGATGGGCACGGCGCCCGCCCCACTGGTTGCGGACCGAATCCGAATAGACGGAGCCGACGATCAGCGGATAGCGGCGCGACGGATCGTAATTGGCCGGCAGGCTGAGCCGCCCGATCAGCCGGACCCCGTCGACATGGCTGGGAAACTCGACATAGCTGACATTCGCCCAGGTCTGGCGATCGAAATCCGGCTGGGGCGAGCGCGTCACCTGCGCGGCCTGGCGCGGGCGCGCGAGGTCGATCACCAGCAGCTCGGGCGGCGTCGTGTCGTTGGTGAAGAAGCTCGCCGCGTGACGGAAGCCGGGCGACCAGACCGGCGCATGGGTGCCGGGCGTGTCCGGGCTCACCCGCTCGATCGCCCCGTCGGCGAGGGAGACGCGATAGATCTGCCGCTCGGCGATATGGGATTCGTTGGCGACGAAGTAGATGCGCTGATTATCCGCATCCACCTCGAAGGATTCGATCTCCCATTCGCCCCGGGTGAGCTGGCGCGGCGCGGACCCGGCATTTTCCTGATGGTAGAGATGCAGATAGCCGTCGCGGTCGGTGAGGATCACCAGGCCGTTGTCGTCGGGCGCCCAGGCGACGCGCCAGTCGGGCCGGATATGCTGGGGGTCGTGCTCCTGATAGAAGGTCTCGCGCGCGCCGGTCCCCGTGTCGAAGACGTAGACGCTGTGCTCCTTCACCTCGAGGTCGGAGCTGTTGACGAACAGCCGCCGGCCGTCCCGCGACAGCCCGAAGCCCCAGATGTGATGGCGCGGATCGGGCCGCTCGAAGAACCGCGTCCGGCGCGACGCCAGGTCCACCAGGCCGATCCGGCCCTGCGTCGTCTCGTCGCCGGGAAAGGCGCGGATCACGCGATTGTTCTGAAGTCCGCCGTCCGCGTAATAATGGATGTCGCGCTCGGGCATGGCGCGGTCGTCCGATTGCTCGAAGGCGATGGCCCGGCTGTCCGCGGACCAGTGATAGGACGAGACATAGACCTTGGGATCGTCATGCCCGACGATCTGGCGCGCGACGTCGCCGGCGCCCGCGCCGGCATCGCGCACCCACAGGATGCCGCCGAGCGTGACCCGGTTGCGCGGATCGACCGGGCTTCCGGAGATGAACGACAGCGCCCGGCCGTCGGGCGAGAGCGCGAGCCGGCGGATGGCGCGCTTGTCCGCCTCGGCCTGCGCCGTCGTGCCGTCGGCCTCGCGGATGTGGAGAGCCCCGTCGAGCACGAAGGCGATCCGGCCGTCGCCGAGGAACAGCGCCTCGGAAATGCCGCGCCGCTCGCTTTGCGGCTCGACGTCGCGCGCCAGGAAGGTCAGCCGCGTCCGTTCCCCGGTCTCCGGCGAATAGGACCAGATGTCGCGGAAGCTGTAGCCCTCGTCGTTCCAGAGGAACAGCATCTGGCGGCCGTCCGCCGACCAGGCATAGCCTTCCGGCGTGGTGCCGATCAGGCTGCGATGCCGGTAGAGCTCGTCGATCGACAGGGTCGTGCCGGCGACGGCGGCCGTCCCTTCTCGCCCAGGCGCGGGACCGGAATCCTGCGCCTGGGCGATCGGGGGGACAACGAGTGCCAGCAACAGGCCGGCGAATGCGCGGAGCGTGAGGCGGTGCTTTTTCATGACCACTATCTTGTGACACCGCCTCGCGAGAGTCGATCGCTCGACATCGTCAGAAGTTGGCCGTGAAGCCCAGCGTGAAACGCCGTCCGATCGCGTCGTAGGTCTGCCTTTCGAAAAGCTGGAAAGGCGGATCCCGGTCGAGCAGGTTGTCGATCGTGCCGAAGAAACGGACGCGCTCGCTCACCTGGATGTTCGCGGAGAGATCGAAATAGTGGACGTTCGGCGTCTTCGGCACCGCGAGCAGCGGCGGGTTGGACCCGGTCGATTCGGCGGCCGCGAAGCGCCCGTCCCTGGCGGAGCCGACGAAGCGGTGGCGCAGCGAGAGCTGGAACGCGTCGATGTCCCAGGTCAGGCGCTGCGTGAACCGCCAGTGCGGGTTGGCGCTGCCGCAGCTGCCGCCGCCGATATAGCCGGCGCAGTCGATCGGATTGAGCACCGGGCTGCTGGTCGTCTCGTTCTCGAAGAGATAGGCGCCCGCCAGGAAGTAGCTCAGGCTGCCGTGCCGGCCGATATTATGCCGGTAGTCCAGCCGAAAATCGATGCCCGAGGCGGTGATCTCCGCGATATTCTGGTTGAGCAGCGGCACGTCCTGGAGCTGGCCGTCCGGCGTGCGGGTCAGCAGCGGCGCGCAGAACGGATTGCTCAGCGAAAGATCGCCGCGGCAGGCATTGATCGTCGGCTGGAGGCCGCCGCCGAACACCGCGATCGCGTCGCTGATCTTGATGTTGTAGTAATCGACCGTGATCTGGAGGTTCGGGATGAAATCGGGCCGGATCACCGCGCCGACCGACCAGGTGTCCGAGGTTTCCTCGAACAAATCGGGATTGCCGCCGGTGATGGCGCGGATCTGCACATTCTCCTGCTGGAAGACATCGATCAGCGCCGCCGGCACGCCCAGTTGCAGACAGAAGTCACGCTCCTGCGCGGTCCGGGTCGGGTTCGCGTTGCAGAAGTCCGTCGCCAGCGGCGCGGTGTTGGTGGCGCCGGAATAGAGCTCCGTGATGTTCGGCGCGCGCACCGCGCGCTGGTAGAGCCCGCGGAACTTCAGCCCGCGCACCGGCGAATATTCGCCGCCGAGCTTGTAGGAGACGACCGAGCCCGCGGTCGAATAGTCGGAGTAGCGCAGGCCGCCCTCGAACGCGAGCAGCTCGACGCCCGGCCGGTCGGCGAGCAGCGGCACGTAGAGCTCGCCGAACACCTCCCTCACATTGTAGCTGCCGCCGGTGGGCTGCAGACCCGCCGAGCGCGAGATCGCCTGGCCCAGCACATAGAGCTGGTCCGGCTGGAAGCTCGCGGATTCCCGGCGATACTCGGCGCCGACCGCGATGCCGACATCGCCCGCCGGCAGGGAGAAGAGCGAGCCCGAGAGCGTGCCGCCCACCTGCGTCTGCCGGACGCGGGTGATGTTGGTCAGGTCCACATTGTAATAGGCCACCATTTCCGGCGTCAGCGCGTTGAGGCCGAACGGATTGATGACGACGCAGTCCGGATCGCCGTTGGCGCAGCGGAACGGATCGTTCGGATCGGAGAGGAACATCGCCGCGAACCGGTCGATATAGATGCCGCCGCCCTGCTCGTCGGTGAGGTTGTTCTCGCCGTGGTTGAAGAAGATTTCCCAGTTCAGCCGGTCCGTGAGGCCGCCGCGCAGGCCGCCGACCGCGCGCCAGAAGTCGCGCGTCTGGTCGCTCGTGCGCGGGCCGGATTCGAGCACGCGCCGGTTGATGTTGACCGGCACCAGGCCGTCGCCGTCACCGTCGAGATTGAGGCTGAGGAAGTCGCGCAGCGAAGTCGGCAGATAGGGATTGTTCAGATCGAGCTGGAAGCCCGGAATGAAGCCCGAGCTGCTCATCGGCAGGGCGCCCAGAGTGGAGTTCACCCGGGTGCGGGCATAGCTGCCTTCCCAGAAGAAGGTGACGTCGTCGGTGACGTCGAAATGGCCGAGCACCGCGCCCTGGATACGCTCCAGCGGGAGCTGGAGATTGTTGTAGGGGCGGTCGTTGAAGCCGTCGCTGGTCCGGTAGGCGCGCCATCCCTCTTCGGCGAAGAAGATGCCCTGCGGGCCGATCACGTTGCCGAACTGGTCCTGCAACCCGACCAGAGCGGGCGCGAAGATCGTGCCCTGCGGGGTCACGGCGTTGCCGCCCGGGACGAGGACGCCCTGGCCGTTCTGCACCGCGTCGACGAGGAACACAGTCGCGTGGTCGCGAGCCGAAGCGAAGGTCTGGGCGCGATTGAAGTAGTTCGCGTAGAAGACGATGTTGCCGCGGCCGTCCGCGAAATTGCCGCCGACGGTCAGGTCGAAATTGTAACGCTCGGAATCGCCGCGCTCGGAAATCCCGGCCTGGGCGCCGATCTGGAATCCCTCGAAATCGTCGCGCATCACGAAGTTGACGACGCCCGCC
>CAZTPD010000011.1:0-28029 GCA_964614625.1 uncultured Sphingosinicella sp.
GGCGTGCTCGACACGGTCAACGACCTGCCCGGCGCGCTGACGCTGATTCGCCGCGTCTTGCGGCCCGACGGTCTGTTCCTCGCCGCCTTCGCCGGCGCCGGCAGCCTGCCCGCCTTGCGCGCCGCCCTGCGCGCGGCGGAAGAGGCGGAGGGGCGCGATCCCGCGCCGCGCATCCATCCGCAGATCGACGCGCGCGCCGCCGGCGATCTGCTCGCCCGCGCCGGCTTCGCTTTGCCGGTGGTCGATCGCGACGCCGTCACGGTACGCTTCGGCGCGTTCGCGGCGCTGGTGCGCGACCTGCGCGGGATGGGCGGGGGTAACCTGCTCCTGTCCCGCGCGCGCCGTCCGTTCGGCCGAATCGGCTGCGCGGCCGCTGCCGCCGCGTTCGAAGCGCGCGCCGATGCCGACGGCAAGACGGCCGAGCTGTTCGACATCCTCTATCTCAGCGGCTGGGCGCCCTCCCCCGATCAGCCCCGTCCCGCCCGGCGCGGCAGCGCCACCGCCTCGCTCGCCGACGCGCTCAGGCCGCCGCGCCGAGCGGCGCCGGGTCGCTGACCGCTTTCCGGCCCTGCTCGATCACGCGCCGGCAGACGAGCGCGAGCAGGATAATCGCCGCGAGCGGCCCGGGATTGACGACATGGCCACTCCCGATGTTCAGGAGCAGGCCGATTACGGAGATCCCCCAGACCAGAGCGAGCGCGGGACGATCGCGCGATTCGTTCGCGAGCCACAGGAAAGGCAGCACGAGGATGAGCGTGTCGTAGCCGTAGAGATAGGGGCTGGCGAGCGCGGTCGCGGCGGCGAGGCTGCCCGCGCGCGCGCCCAGGCTGTCGGTGCGCCACCACACCATGCAGGCCGCGATCACCGCCATCGCGCCGACAAGGACATGGACCGTGAGGGCGGCGGCATTGTCCACCCCGGCCAGCCGGAGCGCGGCATAGACGCTCGCCATCTTGTTCCATCCCGAAAGGCCGTCCGCGACGACTGCCGTGTAGAAAGGCGCCTGGCCGATCCAGGCCGCATAGGCCTCCAGGCCGAAGACGAGGGCGCCGAGCGCAAGCAGGCCCAGCACGGACGCCGCCGCGCCCGCGATCGCGCGCCATTCCCGCGCGACGAGCAGGACGAAAGGCAGAACGAGGCCGAACTGGGGCTTGAGTATCAGGCAACCCAGCAGCAGGCCGCCGAGGAAGGGGCGTCTGGGCAGGAGCGCCAGGCCCCCGGCCATCAGGCCCGTCACGAGGAAGCCCGTCTGGCCGACCAGCGCGTTGGGCAGGACGGGAGGATAAGCGGCGGCGATCAGCCTGCCGCCCGGCGCGAGGCGGCGCACGCAGAAGATATAGAAGGCGAAGGTCGCGGCCACCCAGCAGATGACGGCCGGCGCGAAAGGCAGCAGGGCGAACGGCACGGCCAGGAAGAGGAAGGGCGGCGGATAGGGGAAGGGCATGAAGCCCTCCATCTCCACCACCCGCAGCTCGACGCCGCGATGAAGCTCTATGTCGTAGCTGCCGGCCGGGTTGCCGTCGATCGTCAGCACTCCGGCCGCCCAGTAGCTGACGAAGTCCACCCCGGAAGGCTTGAGGAGGTTCGCGATGAGCCCGAGGACGGTCAGGAACAGGAAGACGTAGGCCGTTATCCTGGCCAGCCACCCGATCCATCCATATTCCCTGTGACAGGCCGCGAACATGCCCAGCTCCTTCCGGAGCCACGGCTAGGGAAACATGGTTTACAAAAGATGAGCGGCGGCGTGGCGCTGAAACCCACCCGCTCATCCTGAACAAGGACTGTTTTGTTTGCGAAGGCGGGGCGGAAAGAGGCTGTTCTGTCCCTCGTTCGTCATGCTGAACTTGTTTCAGCATCCATTTCTCCACCGCGTCGGCGGCGACAAAATGGACCCTGAAACAAGCCTGTCCTGAGCTTGCCGAAGGGTTCAGGGTGACGAATGAATAATCCCTGCTCAGGATGTGCGGGTGGGCGGTGCGAGCAGCGTCTCCAGCAATCCGATGAGCGGCTCGTCCGCGGGCGGCATCGCCAGCGCGCGCATGTCGGCGGGACGAACCCATTGGAGCGCGCTGGCATCGAGCGGGCGCGGATCGCCCCGCCACGCCCGGCAGATGTAGAGGAGCAGGATCATATGCCGCTCCCCCAGCGGCGCGCTGGCGAAGCAGGCGGGCGTCAGCGCCGCTTCGTCCACCGCGATGCCCAGCTCCTCCGCGAGCTCCCGCGCCAGCGCCTCCTCGGGCCGCTCGCCCGGCTCGACCTTGCCGCCGGGAAACTCCCACAGCCCCGCCATCGCCCGCCCCGGCGCGCGCCGCTGCACCAGCACCCCGCCCGCATCGTCGACCAGCGCCGCGGCCACCACGATCATCGTCGGATTTTTTTGCAACCGGCCGCCTCCGGGTAGGATTCCATTAACGACGCATCCCGTATTCCGGAGCGATGGGCTGCAAAGCCCGGCAAGGGAGGCCGGAAGCGATGCGGGTTTTCATCGGGATATTCAAGGACGAGCGCGGCGCGACGGCGGTCGAATACGGCCTGATCCTGGCGCTCATCTTTCTCGCCATGGTCGGCGCGGTGACGCAGTTCGCCGGCGTCAGCATCGAGATGTGGAACGACATCTCCAATCAGGTTCGCAACGCCTGACGCATTAAATGTTTGGAAACCTGTCTGCCGTAGGACGACCGAAGCTGACCCCCGGAATGCCAAGCGCGGGCGGCTTGGAAGTGGACACTTCCGAAGTGGAATTGGAACCAAGGAGACCGGAAATGCAGTTCATTCGCAAGATGATCAAGGACACCAAGGGCGCCACCGCCATCGAGTACGGCCTGATCGCCGCCCTCATCGCGGTCGCCGCGATCACCGCCATGCAGGGTCTGGGCTCGCAGCTCAACACGACCTTCAACAGCGTTTCGAGCGCGATGAAGAACGGCTAATTTTCTTCATCTGACTCTATCGGATCGGGCGGTGGAACTCAGGTTCCGCCGCCCTTTTCCTATGCGCGTCAGCCGATCGCCAGATATTTGTCGCGCCGCTGCGTGCGCAGCGCGGCCCGGCCCAGCGGCGCCAGCGCGTCCAGTTCCTCCCCCAGCGCCGCGCCGAGCGCGGCGACCGCCTCGGCCGGGTGGCGGTGCGCGCCGCCGACGGGCTCCGGCACGATCCGGTCGATGACGCCGAGCTGCTCGAGGTCCGCCGCCGTCACCTTCATCGCCTCGGCCGCGTCCGCCGCCTTCTCGGCGGTGCGCCACAGGATCGAGGCGCAGCCTTCCGGCGAGATCACCGAATAGATGCTGTGCTCCAGCATCAGCACCTTGTTGGCCGCCGCGATCGCGATGGCCCCGCCCGAGCCGCCCTCGCCGACGATCGCCGCCACCATCGGCACGCCGAGCGCCAGGCATTGCTCGGTCGAGCGGGCGATGGCCTCGGCCTGCCCCCGCTCCTCGGCCTGCACGCCCGGAAAGGCGCCCGCGGTGTCGACGAGAGTGACGACCGGCAGGCCGAAACGGTCGGCGATCTCCATCAGGCGGATCGCCTTGCGATAGCCTTCCGGTCGGGCCATCCCGAAATTGTGCTTGAGACGGCTGGCCGTGTCGTCGCCCTTCTCATGGCCGATCAGCATCACCTCGCGGCCGTCAAGCCGCGCGAAGCCGCCGACGATCGCTTCGTCCTCGCCGAACGCGCGGTCCCCGGCGAGCGGCAGGAAATCACTGGCGAGCGCCGCCACATAATCCTTGAAATGCGGGCGCTCGGGATGACGGGCGACCTGTGTCTTCTGCCACGGCGTCAGCTTCGCATAGGTGTCGCGCAGCATGCGGTCGGCGCGCTCCTCGAGGCGGCCGATCTCCGCCTCGATATTGGCCTCGCCGGCGGAGGCCGTATCGCGCAGCTCGGCGATCCGCGCCTCCAGCTCCGCGATCGGCTTTTCGAAATCGAGATAGGTAGCCATTGAGCGCGCGGGGTTAGGCGCGCGACGGCTTCGCGTCAACGCGCGACGCGCCGGCTCGGGTCACGCCGCCTCGATCGCACGCGCTTCGATCGCGACGCCCAGCCGCTTGCGCACGGCACCGAAGATCGCGGCGAGATTGTCCATGCTGGGATTGCCCTTTTCCGACAGCATCCGATGAAGGCTCTTGCTCGGCCGCCTGGTTTCGGCGGCCAGCGTCTCGAACCCGATCGAAGCGTTGACGAGATCGCGCAGAATCAGGCGGGCGGTATGCGGCTCGCCATTGAGGAACAAGGTCGCCGCTTCGTCGAGCAAGGCCCTGGCGAAGACCGGATCGCGCGCCGCGCGGACCTTCACCGTTTCCGTGAAATCGCTTGTCAGCATCGTGCCATCACCTTTCGCCGCGCTATTTCCCCACGGCTTTCCGTGTCTTGTATTCCGCCAGCAAGGTTCGCGCGCGGCCTATGTCCGCCTGCTGGCGTCTCTTCGTTCCTCCCGCGAACAGGACGATGAGGGCCTCGCCTTCCCGCGTGAGATAGAGCCGATAGCCCGGCCCCCAATCGATCCTGTATTCGCCCAATCCTCCGCCGATCCATTTGACGTTCGATACGTTGCCCGCCTCCAGCCTCAGCGTCGCGACCGCAACCTTGGCGGCCGCCAGTGAATCCAGCCCATCGAACCATGTCCTGAACGGGTTCGACCCGTCCTCGCGGACATATTCCTCGACCTTCATCGGATCGCCGTGATTGGTAACATATACGTTACCTCAGATCAAGCTTGGCCCTTCCCGGCGCGCGGCGCGTCGGCGAGCGGGTGGCGGCTGTTGACCAGGTCGATCAACCGGCGGGAATCGACATGGGTGTAGATCTGCGTGGTGGCGATGTCGGCGTGGCCGAGCAGCATCTGCACCGCGCGCAGGTCTGCCCCGCCTTCGAGCAGGTGCGTCGCGAAGGCGTGGCGCAGGACATGGGGGCTGACCCGCTCCGGCGGGATGCCGGCGGCGGCGGCCAGCTCGCGCACGAGCTGGTAGAGCCGCACCCGGCTCAGATGCGTCTTGCGCGAGGGGAACAGCCAAGGCGAATCGCGCGGCACATGCGCCGCCCAGTCCGCCACGGCGAGGCGCGCCCGGTCGGAGATCGGCACCAGCCGCTCGCGCCCGCCTTTGCCCTTCAGGATCAGGAACGGGCGGTCCGGCGCGAGCGCGTTGCGCGGCAGCGACACCAATTCGGTCGCGCGCAGGCCCGATCCGTAGAGCAGCTCGATGAGCGCGGCGAGGCGCAGCGCGGCGATGCCCCCCTCCCCTTTGCGCCGGTCGATCTCGGCGAACAGGGCGTCCACCGCGCGGTGATCGAGAATCTTCGGCAGCGGCCGCTCGGTGCCGGGCCGGGGCAAGGCGGCGGAGGGGTCGTCGGCGCGAAAGCCCTCGTCATGGAGGAAGGCGAAGAAGCGCCGCAGCGCCGCCGCCTTGCGCGCCACGGTCGCGCGCCGGAGCGGCAGCCACGCCTCGGCGAGGCCGCGCAGCGCGTCGGGCGCGGCGCCGGCCAGCCGGCCCTCCAGCAGCGCCGACGCGCCTTCCAGATCGCGGCCGTAGGCGAGCAGGGTGTTGCGCGCCGCGCCCGCCTCCGCCGCCATCATTTCGAGGAAAGCGGAGATCAGCCGCCGATCCTCCGAGTCGGATGAACCGCGCTCTGCGCGGGGGGCGATCACAGCCGCGTCATCGCCTCTGCGGCGATCATCCGCGCCTCGAAATCGAGCCCGACAGCGCGCAGCGCGCGCACGATGCGGAACAGATATTGCGGCGGGACACCGCTCCAGTCGCCGGTCTGCATGCCGAGCCCGGCGAGCAACGCCACGCTGCCCGGCCGCCGCTGGCGCGCCGCCGCGTCGATCGCCGTCGCCCAGCCGTCGGCCTCGCCGATCGACAGGCCGGCCGCCGCCGCCAGGCGCTGCGCCTCCGCGTCGCCGATCTTGCCCAGCCCGACCAGCGCGGCGACCAAAGTGCGCGCGCGGATCCGCCCGGCGCTGTCGTCGGCGTTGATGAAGCTCTCGATCCGCCCGGCGCCGAGATCGACGGCCGCGCCCGGCGCGCCCAGCGCCAGCATCGCCCAGGCGCGATCGTCGCCGCCGACGATCTCGCCCCAGCGCGCCGCGTCCGCGTCCATCCCGGCGGCCAGCATCGCCGCGATCAGGTTCGCCGCGTCGGCGGCATGATCCGCGGAGACCGGAACGCGCGAGGCGGCCCCGGCGGTGAGGATCAGGCGGGCATAGCGCCCGCGCGGGTCCGCCGGCTCGGTCCACAGCCCGCGCAAAGCGGTGAGCCGTTCGGTGGGGCTCGCCCCGATCCAGGCGACGCGCAGCCGGGCGGCGACGGTGTTGGCCTGCTCGGCGACATCGGTGCGGTCGAGCAGCAGGCTGTGCAGCTGCACGAGCGAGCCGGACGAGAAGACGCCGAGCGCGGCGGCGGTCGCGGCGGCATCGACCCGCTGCTCGATCGGCACCATCGGCGCGCGCGCCCGCCATGCCTGCATCGGCAGGCCGGCGGCGCCCATCAGCGGCGCGGGGATGTCCGTGCCCGTGGCGCTGGCGAGGCCGAAGCGCCAGGGCGTCAGCTCGTCCACGCCGTCCCAGTTCACGACGGCGGCCCGCCGGCTCGCCGCGCCGGCGCCGACCACCTTCTCGGCGAGCGCCAGATCGATGCCGCCTCCGCCGCCCTGCCCCCGCGCCTGATCGACGAGCGCCGAGGCGCGCGCCGATTCGCTTTCCAGCGCCGCGCACATCGCCTCGGCCAGCATCCACACCGCGCTCCGGCCGCGCGTCCGCGCCGATCCGACCAGCGGGCACAAGGCGGCGGGATCGGCGGTGGCGAGCGCCGTGCGCGCCGCGACCTCGATCAGGCGCGGCGTGTAATATTGCTGGTCCACCTGCTGGACGAGCATCCGCGCGGCGTCCGCCTCGCCCATCCGCAAGAGCAGGTCGGCGCGCGCCGCCACCCAGTCGGCCGGGTTGACGCCGGCCGGCGCGGCGAGCCGCGACATCAGCGCGCGGCGCAGCAGGATCGAGGTCCAGCGCGACGGCAGCGGCGCGTCGAGCCGGCGCATGATCTCGGCCGGCAGCGCGCCCTGGTCGGTCCCGAAGGCGTCCGGCCCCAGCCCGAATCCGCCCGGGCCGATCAGGCCGACCCGGTCGATCGGCCGCGCCTCCCCGTCCGGAATCGAGAAATAGTTGGTCGGCCGCGGGCGGCCCGGCAGCACCTCCTCGGGCGGGAGCCCGTCCGTCCCCTGCGCCGGCGGCTGATCGGCGGCGGCGCGCGGCGGCTCCGGCCGGACGGGAACCGGCCGGGCCGGCGCCTGCTCGGCCGGCGGCGGCAGGGCCTGGGGATCGCCGAAGCCGGGCGGCAGCAGCGATTCGGGGCTCTCCTGGCTGAGCGCCGGCAAAGCGGCGAGCAGCGCCGCGCCGGCGAGCAGCCCCGCTCTAGCCCGCCAGGATGTCATTGGTCACATCCTGCTCGATCCGTTCGGTGGGCACCTCCTGGTCCGCCACGCCCAGATAGACGAGCAGGCCGACGATCAGCACCGCGAGGAGGAGCAGGAACAGGCCCAGCGGCGAACGGCGGCGGCGGGCGGGGGCGAAATCGTAATGCGGTCTCGGCATGGCGGCCTTTTGCCCCAGCCTTCGCCGCTCTGTATAGCCCCCGCGCATGACCGATCCGTCCGAACGCCCCGGCCCGGAGCCCGATGCCGCCCCCGCCGGGACGATCGTCCTCGTCGGGCTGATGGGCGCGGGCAAGACGACGGTGGGCCGCCGGCTGGCGGCGCGGCTGCGCCTGCCCTTCGTCGACGCCGACGCGGAGATCGAGACGGCGGCGGGGATGACGATCGCCGAGATCTTCGAGCGATACGGCGAGGCGCATTTCCGCGACGGCGAGCGCCGGGTGATCGCGCGGCTGATCGACGGCGCGCCCAAGGTGATCGCGACCGGCGGCGGCGCCTTCCTCGACGAAGGCACGCGCGCGCTCGTCCTCTCGCGCTGCGTCGCCGTGTGGCTCGACGGCGATGTCGCGACGCTGGCCCGGCGGGTCGGGCGGCGCGATCATCGCCCGCTGGTCCGGGGCAAGGACCCCGAGGCCGTGCTCGCCGCGCTCGCCGGGCAGCGCAACCCGATCTACGCCGAGGCGCATATCAGGGTGGCCAGCGGCGACGGCCCGGCCGAACGGACCGTCGATGCCGTCATCGCCGCCTTGGCCGCGCATCGCGGCTGAGCGGCCGCGTCCGCTTGCGCGCGACGCCCTTATGCTGGCACGACAGGCGACGCGCATGAGGGAAGGGCGAATCGCCGCATGGCCGATGTCGAAGGGCTGAGCCTCGAATATGCGGTCGCGTTGCTCGGCGCGGCGGTCGTCGCGGTGCCGGTCTTCACCCGCCTCGGGCTGGGCGCGGTGCTGGGCTATCTCGCCGCCGGCCTGCTGGTCGGGCCGTTCGCGCTGGCCATCATCGCCGATCCGGTGACGCTCCTCCACGTCGCCGAGATCGGCGTCGTGATGTTCCTGTTCGTGATCGGACTCGAAATGCGCCCGAGCCGGCTGTGGACGCTGCGGCGGGCCATATTCGGCCTCGGCGCCGCGCAGGTGCTCACCTGCGGCGCCCTGCTCACCATCCTCGGCGTCGCCGCCGGCTTCCCGCTCGTCCCCTCCTTCATCGGCGCGATGGGCTTCGTCCTCTCCTCCACCGCCGTCATCATGCGGATGCTGGAGGAGCGCGGGCAGCTCGCCTCCGGCACCGGCCAGCGCGGAATCGCGATCCTGCTGTTCGAGGATCTGGCGATCGTGCCCCTGCTCGCCATCGTCGCGGTGCTCGGCTCGTTCATGGGCGTCAGCACGGAGGAATCGCGCCCGGTCTGGCTCGCCATCCTGATCGCGCTGGGCGCCATCGCGGCGGTGGTCGCGGCCGGGCGCTGGCTGCTCGATCCCTTCTTCAAGATCCTCGCCCGCACCGGCGCGCGCGAGGTGATGACCGCCGCCGCTTTGCTCGTCGTGCTCGGCACCGCTTTGTTCATGGACTGGGCGGGCCTGTCGATGGCGATGGGCGCCTTCCTCGCCGGCGTGCTGCTCTCCGAATCGACTTTCCGGCACCAGCTCGAGGCGGACATCGACCCCTTCCGCGGCATCCTGCTCGGCCTGTTCTTCATGAGCGTCGGCATGGCGCTCGATCTGTCGCTGGTCGCCGCGCAATGGCGCTTCCTCGTCGCCGGCGTGCTGGCGGCGATGGTGGTGAAGGCGGTCGGCATCTACGCCATCGCCCGCCTCTTCGGGGCCGACCGGCGCGAGACGATCCAGCGCACCGCCTTGTTCGCGCAGGGCGGCGAATTCGCCTTCGTCCTCTATGCGGCGGCGCTCGACGTCGGCCTGTTCGATCAGGCGACCGGCGCGCTGATGACCGCGATCGTCATCCTCTCGATGGCGCTGACCCCGCTGGTCGCGATCGCCGTGCGCCGCCTGGAGCCCGAGGAGACGGTCGACACCGACGCCGTCGAAGCGGCCGACGGCCTGCGCGGGCGCGTGCTCTTCGTCGGCTTCGGCCGCTTCGCCCAGGTGGTGAGCCAGCCCCTCCTCGCCCGCTGCGTCGAGCTGTCGCTGATCGAGACCGACATCGAGATGATCGAGGCGGCCGGCCAGTTCGGCTTCAAGGTCTATTATGGCGACGGCACGCGGCTCGACGTGCTCCACGCCTCGGGCGCCGGCAAGGCCGAGGCGATCCTGGTCTGCGTCGACAAGCCGGACGTGGCCGACCGGATCGTCGAATTGTGCAAGTCCGAATTCCCCTTCGCCAAGCTGTTCGTGCGCGCCTTCGATCGCGGCCATTCGATGCGGCTCGTCCAGGCCGGGGTCGATTACCAGATCCGCGAACTCTTCGAATCCTCGCTCGTCTTCGGCCGCGAGGTGCTGCTTGGCCTGGGCTTCGACGAGGACGAGGCGGACGAGGCGATCGAGGATGTGCGCCGCCGCGACGAGGAACGCTTCGAGATCCAGCTCGTCGAGGGGCTGACGGCGGGCCGCTGGCTGCTGCGCGGCAACATGCAGACGCCCCAGCCCGAGCCCTTCGTCCGCCCCGCGCGCGAAGGGGAAGTGGTCAATCCGGAAGCGGCGCTGCAAGCCGAGCCGCCCGCGCCGAAGCCTCGGCGGCGGCCTCGAAAGCCAAGAGAATCGAAGGATGCCGCGCCGTGACCGCCCGCGCGCCTGAGAACACCGCCAGCCCCGGCCACTCGCCCGGATCGTCCCGCCGCCCGGAGAGATAATCCGCCAAGGCATCGCGCGCGGCGACGATCTCGGCGGGAGAACGTCCGATGACATGCGCGCCCATCAAGGCCGCCGAAGCCTGCCCCAAGGCACAAGCCTTCACCTCCTGCCCCAGCGCGACGACACGGCCCTCCGCATCGACAGAGATATCGACAACCACCCGGCTCCCGCACACCAGCGAGCTCTTCTCGACGGACACTGCCGCGCCCTCCAGCCGCCCCAAATGCGGAATGGAAGCAGCCAGACGCAGAATGTCACGGGAATAAAGAGCGGAAGTCACAGGCACGATATAACCATTCCTCCCCGGAACGGGGAGGGGGACCATGCGCAGCATGGTGGAGAGGTCGGCACAGAGCCCATCGCCCCCAAACCGTCACCCCGGACTTGATCCGGGGTCCATCTTCCTCTTCCAACCGGAAAGAAGGTGGATGCCGGATCAAGTCCGGCATGACGAAACAGGATCAAGCCCGCCGCCAGCTCGTCCCCTGCGGCCCATCCTCCAGCACGATCCCCTCGGCGGCCAGCGCGTCCCGAATCCGGTCGGCCTCCGCGAAATCTCGCCCCTTCTTGGCCTCCGCCCGCGCCGCGACCAGCGCGTCCACCCGCGCATCGCCCTCGCCCTGGAACCAGCTCGTCGGATCGCTTTCCAGCAGCCCGAGCAACGCAGCGCTCGCCCGCAGGGTCGCGCCGTCCTCGATTCCCGACAGCCGCGACAGCGCCAGCGGCGTGTTGAGGTCGTCCGCCAGCGCCTCCACCACGCCGGCATCGGGGCGGCCGTCCGCATCGCCGACCGACCGATAGAGCCGATCCAAAGTCGCCTTGCTCTGTGCGATCAGTGCGTCCGACCATTCCAACGGCTGCCGATAATGCGCCGACAGCAGCGCAAACCGCAGCACCTCCCCCTTGTGCCCCCGCTCCAGCAGCTCCCCCACCGTCACCACATTGCCCAAACTCTTGGACATCTTCTCCCCGCCCGCCATCGACAGGAAGCCGTTATGCACCCAGTAATTGGCCAGCGGCGCCCCGTGATGCGCGCAGCGGCTCTGGGCGATCTCGTTCTCGTGGTGGGGGAAGATGAGGTCGAGCCCGCCGCCGTGAATGTCGATCGTCTCGCCCAGATGTTCGCGGATCATCGCCGAGCATTCGATATGCCAGCCCGGCCGCCCCCGCCCCCAGGGCGAGTCCCACCCGATCACGCCGTCCGTGGAAGGCTTCCACAGCACGAAATCGGCCGGATCGCGCTTGTAGCTCGCCACCTCGACCCGCGCTCCGGCGATCATCGCCTCGCGGTCGCGCCGCCCCAGCACGCCGTAATCGGGATCGGACGGCACATGGAACAGCACATGCCCGTCCGCCGCATAGGCATTGCCGCGTTCCACCAGCCGCGCGATCATCGCGATCATCGCGGCGATGTTGACCGGGTCTGTCGCATGCGGCGCGATGGTGGGCGGCGCGACACCGAGCGCCCCCATATCCTGTAGATAGAAGTCCTCGTAACGCGCCGTGATCACGGCAGGATCGACGCCCTCCGCCTCCGCCGCCGCGATGATCTTGTCATCGACGTCGGTGACATTGCGCGCATAGACCAGGCTGTCCGCGCCATAGATATGCCGCAGCAGCCGGGCGAGCACGTCGAACACCACCGCCGGGCGCGCATTGCCGATATGGGCGCGGTTGTAGACGGTCGGCCCGCACACATACATCGTCACCCGCGCGGGATCGGCGGGCGTGAAGACACGCTTCTCCCGCGCCATCGTATCGTGCAGGCGGATCGTCGTCATTGCCCGTTCGCCGTCGCTTCGTCCCCGGCCTCCGGCCCGCGCTGCGCCTCGACCAGTTCGACGATCGTCTCGCCGGAGGATTTGAGCAGCGGCCAGGTCCGCGATTGCGCGATCCATTCCGGCCGCGCCGCCGCCTGCCCCCAGATCACGTCGTAGACGAGGCTCAGCGCCAGGAAGAGCAAGGTCGCGACGATCAGGCCCTTCAATGCGCCGAAGCCCGCCCCCAGCACCCGGTCGATCGGCCCCACGATCGACTGGCGCACCCGCTCGCCCAGCCGCCGCGAGGCGAGCTTGCCGCCCAGGAAGACCAGCCCGAACACCAGCGCGAAGGCGAGCACCGCCGCGCCGGACTCGGTGCCGATCGGCCCGACCAGCCAGCCGCGCACCGGCTCGTACAGATAGCGCAAAGCGACGATCGCCAGGAACCAGGCGAACAGCGACAGCGCCTCCGCGACGAAGCCGCGCAGGAAGCCGAAGACGAGCCCGGCGCCGACCAGCAGCAGAACGACGATGTCGAGGGCGGTGAGGTCCATGGCAAGGCTGGTTAGTGGAGGTTTCCGGCCTTGGAAAGCGCCGCGATCAATCTCTCCCTCCCCGTTCGGGCTGAGCCTGTCGAAGCATGTCCTGAGCGCCTGCCTTGCAGGCAGTCGAAGGGCCCTGCCCTTCCCCTCTACCGGAAAAGCAAAAAACAGGGCTTCGACAGGCTCAGCCCGAACGGTGTTCCGGATATGAGGTCATCGCCCCAGCAGATGATCCACCAACTGCCCCAGCGTCCGGAACGCCGAAAGCGTCATCGCCCCCTTCCCGCTCCCGCCTTTGCCGCCCACCGCCGCCGGCACCAGCGCCCGCGTGAAGCCCAGCTTGGCCGATTCCTTCAGCCGCAATTCGCCATGCGCCACCGGCCGCAATTCGCCCGACAGCGCCACCTCGCCGAACGCCACCGTCTCGGCCGGCACGGGCCGCTCGGACAGCGCCGAGACCAAAGCCGCCGCCACCGCCAGATCCGCCGCCGGATCGGTGACGCGATAGCCGCCCGCCACGTTCAGATAGACCTCCGCCGAGGAGAAGCTCAGCCCGCAGCGCGCCTCCAGCACGGCGAGGATCATCGCCAGCCGCCCGGAATCCCAGCCCACCGCCGCCCGCCGCGGCGTCGCTCCGCTCGCCAGCCGCACGGTCAGCGCCTGGATCTCCACCAGCACCGGCCGCGTCCCCTCCAGCGCGGGGAAAACCACCGCGCCGGGCACCGCCTCGCCCCGCTCGGTCAGGAACAAGGCCGAGGGGTTGGCGACCTCCGCCAGCCCGCCTTCCTCCATCGCGAACACGCCGATCTCGTCGGTGCCGCCGAAGCGGTTCTTCACGGCGCGCAGGATGCGGTATTGGTGGCTGCGCTCCCCTTCGAAGCTCAGCACCGTGTCGACCATATGCTCCAGCACGCGCGGCCCGGCGATCGCGCCGTCCTTGGTGACATGGCCGACCAGCACCACGGCCGTCCCGCTCTCCTTGGCGAAGCGGATCAGCTCGTGCGCGGAGGCCCGCACCTGGCTCACCGTCCCCGGCGCGCCCTCGATCAGGTCGGAATACATGGTCTGGATCGAATCGATCACGACCAGCGCCGGCGGCGCGCCCTCCCCCAAGGTGGTCAGGATGTCGCGCACCGAAGTCGCCGCCGCCAGTTGCAGCGGCGCCGCGCCCAGCCCCAGCCGCCGCGCGCGCAGCCGCACCTGGTCCGCCGCCTCCTCGCCGGAAATATAAGCGACACCAGCACCTTGCATGGCGATCTTCGCGGCAGCTTGCAGCAGGAGGGTCGATTTTCCGATGCCCGGATCGCCGCCGATCAAGGTCGCCGATCCCGCCACCAGCCCGCCGCCCAGCGCCCGGTCCAGCTCGGCAATCCCGGTCGCGAGCCGCGCCGGCAGCACCGCCTCGGCGTCCAGCCCGGTCAGCTCGACCCGCCGCCCGCCGCTCCTGAGATCATGCTTGGCCGAAAAGGGCGTCACCACCCCCGCCGCGTCCTCGACCATGCTGTTCCACTCGCCGCAATCGGCGCACTGCCCCGCCCAGCGCGGGCTCACCGAGCCGCAGAGCTGGCAGACATAGCGTTTCTTCGGCCTAGCCATGCCGCGAGCCTAGCGAAACAGAATGAGAACATCCAGCCGGAAAAACACTTATGGAACGGGCATGGCCGCCCCGGCATTGTTCCCGTGACACCATCAAGCGAGGAGGCAGGTTCACCGTGTTCGTCCAGATCAAGACCGATAACCGGATCGTCACCGATGCCGAGGCCAATGCGCGCCTCGAGGAGCGGGTGCGCGCCAGGCTGAAGCGATTCGAATCGCGCCTCACCCATGTCGAGGTCCACGTCGCCGACGTGAACGCGACCAAGGGCGGCGACGGCGACAAGCGCGTCAGCCTGGAGGCGCGGGCGACCGGCCACGCGCCGGTCACCGTCCATGCCGAGGCGGAGCGGATCGACGTCGCGGTGACGGCCGCCGCCGACAAGGCGCTGCGCGCGCTCGATCACGCGCTCGGCAAGCAGCGCACGCATTGACCTTGCGCGGCGGGCCTGTCGCCGCCACATGCCCCGCCCCATGATCCGCGTCGCCAGCTACAATATGCGCAAGGCCATCGGCACCGACCGGCGCCGGCGGCCCGAGCGCACGCTCGACGTGCTGAACGAGCTCGACGCGGACGTGATCGCGCTCCAGGAGGCCGACCGGCGCTTCGGCGCGCGGGTGAGCGCCCTGCCGCTCCGCCTGATCGAGGAGCATAGCGATTATGTCCCGGTGCCGTTCGAGGCGCGCGACGGCAGCCTCGGCTGGCACGGCAACGCCTTGCTCGTCCGCAAGGGCGTCGAGGTCAGGGAACGCCATCTCTTCCACCTCCCCTCGCTGGAGCCGCGCGGCGCGGTGCTGGCGGAGGTCGAGGTGGGCGGGCATGTCCTGCGCGTCGTCGGCATGCATCTCGACCTCTCCGGCCTGTGGCGGCGGCGGCAGGCCCATGCCATCCTCTCCCACCTGCACGAGCGCGAGGGCGATCCGCCGACCGTGCTGATGGGCGATCTCAACGAATGGAGCGCGCGCGGCGGCTGCCTGCGCGATTTCGCCCATCACCACCATTTCGCCCCCTGCGGCCACTCCTTCCACGCCCGCCGCCCGGTGGCGCAGCTCGACCGGATCATGGTGACGCCCGATCTGGAGATCCTGGATTCCGGCGTCCACGGCAGCGCCGTCGCGCGCCGCGCCTCCGATCACCTGCCGATCTGGGCGGACCTCGCGCCCGGCGACGAGACGCGCCGCCGCCTCGGCCCGCCCCCCGCCCGCGTCACCTGGCGCACCCGCATCACCACCACCCTCATCCGCCGCGAACGCCGCTTCCGCAATTAACGGACATCCGGATATTCCCCTCCTCGCAAAAGGTGGGACAGCACGCGGCGCCTTTCCTCCAAATCATGGCGCGGCCACGCATGCCGTTCTGGTTCACGCAAAGACGCGAAGACGCGAAGGGGCTTCCGCCTTTTCCATCGCGAAGCGCATAATTTCAAAAGCCTCGGAAGAGTGTTTCGGCTTCGCCGGAAAGACGCCGCTTCAACATTTCCCGGCCCCTTTGCGTCTTCGCGCCTTGGCCGAAGGCCAAATTTACCCTGGGCGCCGGCAATGCAGGAAATCCCTGTCAGGTTTCCCCGCGCGCCACCAGCGCCGCCAGCGCCTCGGCGTTCACCGGCGGGGCGCACAGGAAGCCCTGGTAGAGCGTGCAGCCCTCCTCGGCGAGCAGGCCGAGCTGTTCCTCGGTCTCCACGCCTTCCGCGACCACGTCGAGGCCCAGCGAGCGCGCCATGTCGATCACGCTCCTGACCACGATTCGGTCGCGGGTCGATCCGGCGATGTCCTGGACGAGGCGCTTGTCGATCTTGAGATAGTCGAGCGGCAGCGCCTTCAGGTAGGCGAGGTTCGAATAGCCGGTGCCGAAATCGTCGATCGCGACCCTGAGCCCGCCCTGGCGCAGCCCGGCGAGCAGGCCGGCGGCCCCGCCCAGATCCTCGATCAGCCCCGTCTCCGTCACCTCGACGGTTAGCCGGGCGGGATCGAAGCCCGCCTCGCGCACCATGGCGACGAACTGCTCGGCGAAGCCGGGCCGCGCGATGTCGGCGGCGGTGATGTTGACCGCGAGGCGCAGCCGCGCCAGCGCCGCCGGCCAGGCCGCCGCCGCGCGCACCGCCTTGCGCTGCACATGGTCGGAAAGCTGGACGAGATAGTCGGAGCGTTCGGCGACGCCGAACAAAGTGCCGGCGCCCAGCTCGCCGTACTGCGGGTGGCTCCAGCGGGCGAGCGCCTCGACGCCGACGATCTCGCCGCTCGCCACCGCCACCTGCGGCTGGAACCGGACCTCGATCTCGTCGCGGTCGAGCGCGCGGCGCAGGTCCACCTCCAGCCGGCCGTCGCGCTGGGTGGCGCTCTCCGCGCCTTCCTCCAGCACCCGCACCGGCGCGCTGTCCGCGCCCTTGGCCTCGGCGAGCGCGGCGCTGGCCCGCCTGAGCAAGGCCGCGGCGTCGTCGCCCGGCTGCGACACGGCGACGCCGGCGCGCGCGCCCAGCGCGACGACATGGTCGCCGCTCGCGAACGGCCGCGCGATCGTCTCGATCAGGGCGCCGGCGAGGAAGCGGCCGTCGCCAAGGGTTGCGGGCGGGGCGAGCAGCACCGCGAACTCCGCCCCCGCCATCCGCGCCACCAGCCGGGGCCGCCCGTCGCCCTTCAGGTGTCGCTCGATCCGCCGCGCCACCGCCTGGAGCACGGCATCCCCCGTCTCGCGCCCGAAGGCGGCGTTGATCGCGTCATAGCGGCTGACCGAGATCAGCAGGGCGACGACCGGCTCGCCGGCCCGCCCGCCGATCCAGGCCCGCGCCGCGCGGCCGTCGGCGAGCCCGGTCAGCGGATCGCGCCGCGCGCCGCCGCCTTGCCCGATCGTCTCTGCCCGGCCGGTGATCTCCCCCTCCGGCAGCACCCGGACATGGTGGGCGAGCCGCGCGCCCTCCCCGTCCGCGTCCTTATGCGCGAAGGCGGTCGCCTCGCCGGTCGCCAGCACCCGGTCGATCGCCTCGCGCGCCGCGCGGCGGCCCTCGCCGTCCAGCTTGCGAAACAGCTCCATCAGGCTGATCCGTCGTCCCTCCGCCTCGCCCAGCCCCGCCTTGCGCGCCAGCGCGGGGGAAAGCTCGACGCTGCGCGAGCCGGGCCGCCAGCGCCACGAGGCGGCCTCGCCGCCCCCGGCCCGCGCCTCCGGGCGCGGCCCGCCGGCCCGCTCGGCATGGCGCCGCGCGAACTGGAGCGCCTGGAGCAGCACCGCGTCGGCGAAGGGGCTCATCAGGAAATGGGTGGCGCCGAGCCGGTGCAGCTCGTCCAGCGCCGCCCCGTCGGTGCGCGAGACCAAAACGAGCAAGGCGGCGGCATTGGCCTCGGCGGCGTCGGCGATCGCGCGCACCGCTTCCTTGCCCTCGTCCAGCGCGCCGCGCGCGTCGGCCAGCGCCACGCTCGCGCCCGAGGCCACGAAGCGCGCCTCGGCATTGTCCGCCCGCCGCGCCGCGATCGGCTGCCAGCCCCCCTTCCCGGCGAGCCGGGTCAGCTCGTCGCGATGACGGAAGGACAGGATGAACAGCGGCGCCCCCATGGCGGGCAGCCTAACCCGCCGCCTTCTTCCCGCCAATCGCCTCGCCGCCGCGTCGTTCCCGCCTTGGCACATTGACGGACCGCGCGGCGGCCCTCTAGTCAGGGCCATGGCCGCGCTCGCCGACAAGCCGATGGCGCTGGTCGCCTCCCATGCCGAGGCGGCGCAGGCCGCCGATGCGATGCTGCGCGAACGCTATGCGTTCGTGCCGCCCGAGGAGGCGGAGCTGATCGTCGCCCTGGGCGGCGACGGCTTCATGCTCCAGACGCTGCACGAGATGCTGGCGCGCGGGAAGGTCTGCCCGGTCTTCGGGATGAACCGCGGCACGGTCGGCTTCCTGATGAACGAATGGCGGATCGAGGCGCTGGACGAGCGGCTGGCACGGGCCAAGGCCTTCTCGGTCGCGCCGCTGGAGATGACCGCGACCGGCGTGGACGGCCAGGTCGTCCGCCACAACGCGATCAACGAGGTCTCGCTCTTGAGGGAAACCCGCCAGACGGCGTGGATCGAGGTGTCGGTGAACGGCCGCGTCGTGCTGCCGGAGCTGATCTGCGACGGCGTGCTGGTGGCGACGCCGGCGGGCTCCACCGCCTACAATCTCTCGGCGCAGGGGCCGATCCTGCCGCTCCATTCCAAGCTGGTCGCGCTGACCCCGATCAGCCCGTTCCGTCCCCGCCGCTGGCGCGGTGCGCTGATCGCGGACGATCTCAAGATCGTCTTTCGCGTGCTCGATCCGGTCAAGCGGCCGGTCTCGGCGGTCGCTGACCAGATCGAGGTGCGCGACGTCTCGACGATCGAGGTCTGCGTCGATCGCGGCCACGCGCTCACCCTGCTCTTCGATCCCGAGCACGCGCTCGACGAGCGCATCGCGATGGAGCAGTTCGCGGTGTGAAAAAGGGTGCCGGGCGCCCCTTGCGTCCGGCGAAAGCCCCCTGCTATAGGCCCGCCTCGCCGAAAGGCTGCTCCCCGGTAGCTCAGCGGTAGAGCAACCGGCTGTTAACCGGTTGGTCGATGGTTCGAATCCGTCCCGGGGAGCCACTGCCTCTTTTCAGGCGCCACCCTCATTTTCCGGTCGACCGTGCTGATGGGCGATCTCAACGAATCCAGCAAGCCTCAGAGGTCGCAATGACGGATGGCTTAGCGGACGCAGCCTTGCGTATCTAACCGGCGCTGTCTGATCCGGGCCTCAGCAATCGCCAAGCGAGCCATCCCGGTCCCAATGCGAGCGCCAGATATATCGCGAAATCCGCCGCCAAACCGGAAACCAGTTGCGCGCTCACCGATGGGCGCAATGTGTTCTCGCCGGATGGGGATGCATAGCATTCCGACCATTCGCCCGCCCAGAATCCCACGACAAATCTGTCGTCGGCGGGCTTCCGGAAGCCGTTCAGACAGGCAATCGGCGAAGTCGTCAGCATGGTCGGGATTTCCAGGCCGTTCGCATCCGCCCAGTCTCTCAGAGCCGCATCCGATGGCGCCTCGCCAATCGCATCGACCCGCGAGGCAATGTGAGCCTCAATCGCTTCGAAAGCATGAAGGTGTCTTGCGTCTTTCGATGCCTGGCTGACGACCGCAAAAGGCAAGCCGATCAGAAGGAGAAGGAAAAAGAGAGCGATGATCCCCAACGGGACGGCCGCCAACTCTCTTGCCGACATCATCCCCCTCCGCTGCGATCCGATCGCCTGCCAATGGCACAGACCTTTCCCCGCTACCCGCATGGCGGATGAGCGTCATGAGCAAAATGTGAGATATTGCTGAGCACGGCAAGCAAGGACGGCCCGATCTGATATGCTGGCAATGTAGGAAATCCTCTGTCACGCTCACCCCCGACTCGGGGTTTCGGCCTCGTTTCACCGGCTCTTTGAATCGTTAGTCTCGCGCGAAAAAATTCGCGGGCACACCATCGTGCATATGGGTGAAGATGCTTAACTTCCGCGCGCGATCCGCCCCGGAAGAACACCCCTCACCCTGTCAACTTTGGGCGATTACGTAGTTTACAAACCCAATGAGATTTGCTAGACAATTCCCACAGGGAGTTGAAGCAAATGTCCGTTCTTTCGCAGCCGCATTTTCACAACGAGCCGGAAGCCTTCAAATATCTGGAGAGCGTCGTTTGGGCGAACGGCGTTGTGTGCCCGCATTGCGGCGTGGTGGGCGGGCGGGTCTATGACCTGTCCGGCGTTCGCGGCAAGCCGAGCAAGAAGAACCCGGAAGGCGCGATCCGCCATGGCCTGAAAAAGTGTGGCGAGTGCCGCAAGCAGTTCACCGCGAAGGTCGGCACGGTGTTCGAGCATGCCCGCATGCCGCTCCACAAGATGCTACAGGCTGTCCACCTGATGATTAGCAGCAAGAAGGGCATCAGCTCTCACCAGCTCGCGCGCGTGCTGGAGGTCCAATACAACAGCGCGTGGTTCCTGTCGCACCGCATCCGGGAGGCCATGCGGTCTGGCGATCTCGCGCCGTTCGGCGGCGGTGGGAGCCGGGTCGAGGTCGATGAAACCTACATCGGTCGCAAGAAGGGCGTTCCTGTTACCCGTGGCGGCTGGCACAAGATGCGCGTCGTGTCGCTGATCGACCGGGAGAACGGCGTTGCTCGCTCGATCCACACTATGGACATTTCCCGCGATGAGGTCGCGCAGATCGTTCGCGCCAATGTCGCGCGCGAGGCGATCCTGACCACCGACGAGTCTTCGCTCTACCGGGCCGTTGGTCGCGAGTTCGCGGGCCACGACAAGGTGAACCATCTCGCCAAAGAGTATGTGCGCGGCGAAGTGACCACTAACACCGTCGAAGGCTTCTTCTCGATCTTCAAGCGCGGCATGCGTGGTGTCTATCAGCACTGCGGCGAGCAGCATCTACACCGGTATCTGGCAGAGTTCGATTTCCGGTATAACAACCGGGAAGCCCTTGGCTGCGACGATCGCCAGCGGGCGCGTGACGCGGTGGCGGGCATCGTCGGCAAACGGCTCACTTACCAAACAGCTCATAGCGCCGCCTGAAACCAAGATCGGGCATCAATTCGCGCTGCCGTTCGTTTTCCTCGATTCACAGGAGAATCCATCCATGATAAGCTCTCGCCGGGGCCGTTGGATAACCAAAAGACGACGGGGGAGAACGGCGAAGGAATGAACATGGCCGTGCCCGCGCGGGAGTTTTGGCGCTCCCGCTTATTCGTCCCGAACTACAAAATTCGGGAGGCGGCTCGCTATGCCCGTTTATCGCCTCAGACCGTTGCCAAATGGCACACCAAACCGGGTGCCAATCGACGCTCCACCCTATCAACCAAGGAGAAGGGTGCAGCACTATCCTACCTCCAATTGATAGAGGTGGCGGTCGTTTCGTCGTTTCGCAAAGCGGGCGTCAGCCTCAAAAAGATCAAAGCGGCGCGGGAGTATTTGGCCAAGCAGTTAGAGGCCGAGTTTCCGTTCGCGTCCTACAAATTCAAGACCGACGGCAAGGAACTGTGGATGGATTACGCCCAGTTCGAAGCTGCGGCTGGCGACAAGACTCTCCTCGCTGCGTCGAAGGGCGGTCAGCTCGCATGGAGCGACATCATCGGTCGGCTGCACGAATTTGATTATGAGAATGATCATGGCCTCGCCATCCGCTGGCACGTGGCCGGCCGCGACGAGAACGTGATAATCGACCCAAGAATCCAGTTTGGCGCACCTTCTGTTGAAGGTGTGGCCACTTGGGCGTTCAAAGGGCGTTGGGAAGCAGGCGAGGAATTGGACGAGATTGCTGATGATTTCGGCGTTGCCAATTCGGATGTTCTCGCCGCGCTACGCTTCGAAGGCGTCGAGGTCGGGGGCGGGAGGGAAGCTCGGCACTAACGCTCTACTTCGACCGCAATTTCGGGAAGAAACTCCCGAAAGCGCTCTCGACGTTGAAGTGCCCCTTCGAGGTGCGCTCTCACGAAAGTGAGGGATTCGCGGATAAAATGGCGGATGATGAATGGCTTAATATCGTCGGGCCAAAAGGCTGGATCGTTTGCAGTCACGACGCGAAATGGCATCGCCCGGAGGAATTTGCCGCTCGCAAGGCTATTGAGCAGCACAAGATCGGATGCTTCTACCTGTGGGGTGCTAGCTCGATCGCGTTCTTCAAATTGAAGAGCCTGGCGCATAATTATGATAAGATCGCCAAGGTTTGCCAGAAGGAGAAGCGGCCCTTCATTTACCGCGTGACGGCGGCAAACCGGCTCATAAGGGTGCTATGATGACAGAGGATAAAACCCAGCTCGACAAGTTCAAACAGGCCGCCCGCAAGCTAGAGACGGATGACGATCCCGAACGCTTCCGGGAGAGGCTTGGGAAGCTGGTGAAGCATAAGCCGGTGGAGAAGCCGGAGTGAGCCGCGTCCGTTGGCGGCCTATTTCGACCGCACCTAGAGACAGGACCCGAATCCTGTTGTGCGGCAATGGTTTTGGCCCGCAGACAATCTGGGTGGGCTACTATTCCGTGAACATGCGAACGCTTCGGAAAGGCTGGGTGTCCGAGCCGGGCATGTATCCTATGCAACCGGCTTATTGGGCACCATTACCAGAACCAGCCTATTTGAAGTCTTCACGAAGAGCCAAGGCAAAGGGTTTGTAAACTACGCAATCACCCAACTTTGTCAACTTAGCCCTCTGGACGCCGTCCCGCGCTCAGCTATTGCCGCCCTCATTTTCCGGCCGCTCCGGCGCCCGCGCGCCGTCCGGCGGCGTGTCGAGTTCCAGCCAGTCGCGCGGGGGCAGGCGGTAGACCATGTCCATCACCTCATATTCGAGGCCGGCGGGCACGTTGGTCGAGGCGTTCCACAAGGCGACCACGCCGGAGCGCCGCGCCGGATCGAACAGGATCATCGAGCGGTAGCCCATCACGCCGCCATGATGGCCGACGACGCGCCGCCCGGCATAATCGAAGCTGCGCCAGCCCAGCCCGTAGCCGGACGCCGACGTGCGCTCGGCGAACTTGCGGCGGCGGCGGTCCTCTCCGGGCGTGGCGACGCGCGGCGCGTGGGCCTCGGCGAGCGCCCCCGCCGGAATGACGTCCGGCGCGCCGCCCATCTGGGCGAGCATCCACTGGGTCAGATCCTCGATCGAGCCGTTGACCCCGCCCGCCGCCGGCACGCGGTAATAATTCTCGTTCACCTCCGCCATGCGGCGGTTGCGCCCGCCGATATGCGGCCGCGCCCAGCTCGGCGCGCTTTGCAGCCCGGCGCGGCTGATGCTGGCGTTCCGCATGCCGAGCGGCGCGAACAGCGTCTCGCGCACCGCCGCCTCGTAGCTCTCGCCGGTCAGCCGCTCGACGATCTCGGCCGCCGCGTCATAGGCGACGTTCTGATAGGCGTGGCAGGTGCCCGGCGGGCAGATCGGGGTCAGCGCCGCCAGCCCGGCGCGCAGCGCGCGGGGGTCTTCCCCGTCCTCCAGCTTCGCGTCCTGGGCATGGGCGAACAGGCCGGTGCGGTGGGCGAGCAGGTCCGCCACGGTGACGCTCGCCTCGCTCCCGCCCGGCAGGCGCAGGCTCGCCGCATATCGCGCGACCGGATCGGCGAGCGCGAGCCGGCGCTGGCTCGCCAGCAGCGCCACCATGTCGCCCGCCACGCCCTTGGACAGCGAGGCCCAGCGGAACACCGTCGCGGTCGTCACCGGATCGCCGCTGCCGACGCCCGTCTCGCCATAGCCCTTGAGGAAGCGGATGCGTCCGTCCTCGACGATGCCGACGGCGAGGCCGACCATCGCCGGGTCCTCCATCATCCGGGCGATCCGGGCATCGAGGCGGGCATAATCGACATCGCCCGGCACCGGCGGAGCCCCCGCCGCGACGTTGAGCTCGACGGCCCGATAGACGGGCGGCGCGCCGTCGTCCGTCCCGCTCGCCGCCGGGGCGGCGGTCCAGACCGTCATCGCCCAGACGATGCCGAACGCGCTCATCGTCACGATCAGGAACGAAAGAAGGCGTTTCAGCGACACGATCCGCGAATTGTCTCCGGCTCGGCCGGATGCTCCGTCCGGCTGCCGGTGCCTTATCCTTGCAAGGCGGCAAAAGAAAGCAGCGATTCGAGCGCGTTCCGCCATCCGCTCGACAGCGGCGCGGCTTCCTGCCACCCTCCCGGACATGCGGGAGAAGGAGCTCCGGATCGCGCTGGTCTGCTATGGCGGGATCAGCCTTGCCGTCTACATGCACGGCATCACCAAGGAGATCTGGCGCATGGCCTGCGCCAGCCGCGCCTTCCATGCCGGCGACGCGTCGGACCCGGCCTCGGGCGGCGTCTATCACAAGCTGCTGCGCCGGATCGCCGACGAGACCGGCATCAAGCTGCGCGTCATGGTCGACATCCTCGCCGGGGCCAGCGCGGGCGGGATCAACGCGATCTTCCTCTCGCACGCCATCGTCACCGGCCGCCCGCTCGATCCGCTGACCGATCTGTGGCTCGAATCGGCCGATGTCGACAAGCTGATCGATCCGCAGGTCAGCACGATGTCGCGGATCGCCAAGACCGCCGCCGTGCCCTTCGCCTGGATGCTCTCCGCCCGCTCCGGCACGGTCGAGGAGACGGTGGACAAGGAGCAGCGCGCCGAGGTGAAGACGAAGCTGGCCAGCTTCGTGCGCGCCCGCTGGTTCGCGCCGCCCTTCGGCGGGCCGCAATTCACCACATTGCTGCTCGACGCCTTCGACGCGATGGACGCCGCCCCCGCCGGGCCGCCGCTGATCCCGGACCAGCAGCCGATCGACCTGTTTGTGACCGTGACCGACTTTCGCGGCCATCTCGGCCCGCTGCGGCTCAATTCGCCGCCGGAGGTGATGGAGCGCGAGCATCGCGTGACGCTCCATTTCCAGGACCGGGGCGGCAGCCCCAAGGCCTTCGCCGATCCGATCGAGCTGGTCTTCGCGGCGCGCGCCACCGCGAGCTTCCCCGGCGCCTTCCCGCCCTTCGGCGTCAAGGAGCTGGACCAGGTGCTCGCCGCGAAGGAGAAGAGATGGCCGGGGCGCAACGCCTTCCTCGCCGACGCCCTGCCCCGTCACGCCGAGCAGGGCGACATGGAGCAGGTCATCCTGATCGACGGATCGGTGCTCGCCAACGCGCCCTTCCGCCCGTGCATCGACGCGCTGCAAAAACGCCCGGCGCGGCGCGAGGTCGACCGGCGCTTCGTCTATATCGATCCCAAGCCGGGGCGGCGCAGCGTCAACCTGGCCGGCGGCGGGGAATCGGACGTGCCGGGCTTCTTCGCGACCATCCTGGGCGCGCTGTCCGACATTCCGCGCGAGCAGCCGATCCGCGACAATCTGGAGACGATCGAGCGGCTGTCGGGCCGCATCCGGCGGCTCAGGCGGATCATCCGGACGATGCGGCCCGAGGTGGAGGACGCGATCGAGCGGGCGCTCGGCTCCTCCTTCCTGTTCCTCAGCCCGACGCCGAAGCGGCTCGGCAGCTGGCGCTCGCGCGCCAACGATCTCGCCGCGCGCATGGCCGGCTATGCCTATGCCGCTTACGCCCATCTCAAGATCTCGACGGTGGTCGAGGAGACGGCGGCGGCGATCTTCCGGCTGGGCGGCGGCGGCGACAAGGCACGGCAGGAGCGCGTCCGCAAGGCGGTCTGGCGGGTCGTGCGCGAGGGCGGGCTGGTCGATCCCGAGGCGGTGACGGCGCACGGCCTCAGCACCGACGCGATCGCCTTCCTGCGCGATTTCGATGCCGGCTTCCGCGCCCGCCGCCTGCGCTTCGTCACCCGCCGGCTGACCGGCATGCGGAGCGATTCGGACACCGATCGCGCGGCCCGCGACGATGTGCGCAAGCGGCTGGACGACCTGCTCACCCGTCACCAGTCGCGCGAGCCGCGCGCGATCGACGAGGCGACGCGGCGCGTCCTCGCCGACGCCGAGATCCGGCCCGAGGCGGCGATGGCCGCGCTGGCCGGCCTGCTCGACCTGCGCACGCTCGACCGCGAGACCGACGAGCGGCTGGCCGACGCGTTCGGCGCGCTCCCCAAAACGGACCGCCGTCCGCTGCTGCTCACCTATCTCGGCTATCCCTTCTACGACGTCGCCACCCTGCCCCTGCTGCAAGGCGAGGGGCTGGACGAGTTCGATCCGATCAAGGTCGACCGCATCTCGCCCGACGACGCGGTGGCGATCCGCAAGGGCGGCACCGAGGCGACGTTGAAGGGCATCCAGTTCAACAGCTTCGGCGCCTTCTTCAGCCGCGCCTATCGCGAGAACGACTATCTGTGGGGCCGCCTGCACGGCGCCGACCGGATGATCGACATCACTTTGTCGTCGCTCGACCCGGACGCGCAGCTCACCGGGGAATCGGTGAAGGCGCTGAAGCGCGAGGCGTTCCGCATCATCCTCGCCGAGGAGCGCGAGCGGCTGGCCGCGATCCCGGCTTTGTTCGAGCAGCTGGATCGCGAGATCGGCTGAGGGCGGTCCGAAACGGGCCGGGATTGAAAGCATGGCTGGACGCGGCCGCCTTTTTTGGGGAGGATGGGCGCCATGCAATTCCTGAAGACGCTGTTCTGGGTGATGCTCGCCGTGGCGGTCGTGCTGTTCGCCAGCGCCAACTGGAACACGATCGCCACCGTCGATCTGTGGGGCGGCCTCCAGGCCGACCTGAAGCTGCCGGTGCTGGCGATCGGCGCCTTCCTGCTCGGCTTCCTGCCCACCTTCCTGATCTATCGCGCCCGCGTCTGGGGCCTGAAGCGGCGGCTGGAGCAGCAGGGCCACGTCCATGTCGCCAACACGCCCGATTTGCCTGCCCGTCCGGCCCCGCCGCCGCAGGAGGCCGAGCCGCGGACCAACATATGACCAGCCCGGTCTTCGTCGCGCTCGACACCACCGATCCGGAGGCGGCCCGCGCGATCGCGACGCGGGTGCGCACCCATGTCGGCGGGATCAAGCTCGGTCTCGAATTCTTCTGCGCCAACGGCGCCGACGGGGTGCGCGAGATGACCGGGCTGGGACTGCCCATCTTCCTCGATCTCAAGCTGCACGACATTCCCAATACGGTGGCCAAGGCCGTGCAGGCGCTGCGCCCGCTCGATCCCGCCATCCTCACCGTCCACGCCGCCGGCGGGCGCGCGATGATGGAGGACGCCAAGGCGGCGGCGCCTTCGGGCACGAAGGTGGTCGCCGTGACGGTGCTCACCAGCCTCGACGACGACGATCTGCATTCGATCGGCGTCCCCGGCGATTCCCATGAACAGGTCGAACGGCTGACCGCGCTGGCGCGCGAGGCGGGGCTGGAC
Source organism: uncultured Sphingosinicella sp. (assembly GCA_964614625.1). GTDB lineage: Bacteria > Pseudomonadota > Alphaproteobacteria > Sphingomonadales > Sphingomonadaceae > Allosphingosinicella. The sequence continues at coordinate 26,895 of CAZTPD010000011.1, forward strand.
GGCGTGGTCTGTTCGGGCGCGGAGGTGAAGGCGGCGCGCAAGTCGTGGCCCGACGGCTTCTTCGTCGTGCCCGGCGTGCGGCCCGCCGAGGCCGGGGCGGGCGACCAGAAGCGGGTCGTCACGCCGCGTCAGGCGCTCGACAACGGCGCCTCGATCCTGGTCGTCGGCCGGCCGATCACCCAGGCCGAAGACCCGGACCTCGCCGCCCGCGCCATCGCCGCGACGCTCTGACCCCGCCTGTCATTCCAGCGAAAGCTGGAATCCACCTTTTCCTCTCTGCGATCTCTGCGTCTCTGCGCGAACCATTTTTGATGCGCGCAGAGACGCAGAGACGCGGAGGAAAGGGAGAAAAGGAAGATGGATTCCAGCCTTCGCTGGAATGACGCGGGAGGGTGAAGATGGACATCCCCCCTCCACGCGCTTAATCCGCGCCCTCCGAGGAGCAAGAAGATGAGCTGGCTGAACCGCGTCCGCAACAAGATCCCCTTCCTGCCGAAGCGGGAGACGCCCGAGACCCTGTGGCACAAATGCCCGGACTGCGCGGCGATGGTCTTCCTCAAGGAATATGAGGACAATCTCTTCGTCTGCCCGCATTGCCAGCATCACGGCCGGATCGGCCCGCGCAAGCGTTTCGAGATGCTGCTCGACCCCGGCTACACCGTCCTGCCGCCGCCGCAGGTGCGCGAGGATCCGCTGAAGTTCCGCGATTCCAAACGCTACACCGACCGGATCAAGGCGGCGCGGACCGCGACCGGCGAGCCCGATGCGCTGATCAACGCGCGCGGATCGGTGGACGGGCGCCGCGTCGTGATGGGCGTGCAGGACTTCGCCTTCATGGGCGGATCGATGGGCATGGCGGTGGGCGCCGCCTTCGTCGCCGGCGCGCGCGCCGCGATCGAGGACCGGGCGCCCTACATCATCGTCACCGCCGCCGGCGGCGCGCGGATGCAGGAGGGCATCCTCTCGCTGATGCAGATGCCAAAGGCGACCGCCGCGATCGCCGAGCTGAAGGAGGCGGGCCTGCCCTATCTCGTCCTCCTCGCCGATCCCACGACCGGCGGCGTCACCGCCTCCTATGCGATGCTGGGCGACATCCACATCGCCGAGCCGGGCGCCCTGATCGGCTTCGCCGGCC
>CAZTPD010000012.1:0-26197 GCA_964614625.1 uncultured Sphingosinicella sp.
CGTCGAGGGGCGGCGCGAATTGTGCCTGATCCGCAACGTCTCGGCCGGCGGGCTGCTGGCCCATGTCTACAGCAATGTCGCGCCGGGCCAGCGGGTGACGGTCGAACTCAAGACCAACCAGCAGGTCGCCGGCCACATCGCCTGGGTGCGCGACGCCAATGCCGGCATCGCCTTCGACCATGAGGTCGATATCGGGGATCTGCTCGCCAATCCGCGCGTGCTCGACAATGGCTGGCAGGCCCGCGCGCCGCGCATCGAGGCGGACGGCGCCGCGACCCTGCGCGCCGGCGCCCGCACCCACCGCGTCCGCACGATCGACATCTCCCAGAGCGGCATCAAGCTCGCCGCCGACGCCGCCTTCGAGCCGGGCGAGAACGTGGTCGTGACCCCGGAGGACTTCCGCCCGCTGGCCGGCGTCGTGCGCTGGCAGCATGACGGCCAGTGCGGCGTGGCCTTCAACCAGGTCGTGCCGCTCTCCGAACTGATCGCCTGGCTCAAGCGGGGCTGAGACGGCGGGCGCTACTCGACGGCGGGCCGGCCCACGCGCGATGATCGGAAATGAAGGCCGCGGGATCGGCGGCGAGGGTGGTGCCGGTCGTCACGGGACCCGTGGCCTGAATCGTATCTGAAAGGCCCGGTCAGGGCTCGGCGCGGCGTGGCGGGCCTCCGGGGCCGGCGCTGTCGTCCCGAATGACGTAGGGGACCACATGCCCGGGCGCAACGCAGGAAATGCCGAAGCGCTCCCGCCTCGTCATGCTCATCGCGCTGGTCGGCCCGGCGACGGAGCGGACGGAATAGCAGCCCTGGGAGGCGGTGACGCGCCGGCTCTGGCCCGTCGGAATGACTTGGCCGTCGAGCCGGTCGAAGCCGAAATCGCCCGGCATCCGTCTGTCCGGTCGGGCCGGAACGATCCTCAGGTCCAGCACGGGATGCGATCCGGAATTGACGAATTCGATCTCCCCGGTCGGCGCTCCAGCCTGAATCAGGGGCGGATTTTCCAGGCCGCCACAGCCGGCGAGCAGCAGCGCGGCACAGGGCAGCCCGGCGCGTGCCGGCGATCGAAAACCGACGCGATAGTTCATCCTGCGAATACCCCCGGTTATTGCGGAAAATCCGCCCGATCCGGTGCGGGCGGAGGCCAAGGCTAGGGGATGCGGCGAGCTGGAGTCAAATTGCAAAAACCGGGACGCCTCAAAACGGGGACAGTATATATATTTGCCCAAGGGCCGCGCCCTTCCAATGTAGGAAATGCTCTGTCATTCCCGCCCCGAATCGGGTTCCGGCGCCGGTTCGCCGGCTCCTTGAACCGTCCACCCCCACAGTCGCCGCCATGAACAGCGCCCCATCCCGGCGTGGTGTTAACTTCGTTAACTTCCGTGCCCCGAAACGCCGCCGCGCGCACCGTTCCCTGGTGCGGCTTTTGTGTGACTTTCGGAGGATTAACCTCGGTCGATTGCGCCCGGCCGGCCCGGGCCTTAAATTCACCCCATGCTCGACGCCCTCTCCGCCCCCGCCGCGCCCAGCGTGATCCGCCGGGAAGATTATCGCCCGCCGGACTGGCTGGTGCCCGAAATCGCGCTCGACTTCGATCTGGACGCGCAGCGCACCATCGTCCGCGCCGCGCTCACCGTCGAGCGTTCCGGCGACCACAACCTGCCGGTCCGGCTCGACGCGGAGGGGTTGCATCTGGTCCGCGTCGCGGTGGACGGGCAGCCGGTCAATTACTGGTTCGAGGATGATGTGCTGAAGGTGCCGGTCGCGGGCGACCGGGCGGTGATCGAGACCGAGGTCGAGATTTCCCCGCGCGCCAACACCCAGCTCATGGGCCTCTACGAATCCGGCGGCCTGCTCTGCACCCAGTGCGAGGCCGAGGGCTTCCGCCGGATCACGCCCTTCCCCGATCGCCCGGACGTGCTCAGCCGCTACCGGGTCAAAATGACCGCCGACAAGGCGCTCTATCCGGTGCTGCTGTCCAACGGCGATCCGGTCGGCGCCGGCGAGTCGGAGGACGGCCGCCACTGGGCGGAATGGCGCGATCCCTTCCCCAAGCCCTGCTACCTGTTCGCGCTGGTCGCCGGCGATCTCGTCGCCAATCGCGACAGCTTCACCACCCGCTCGGGCCGCAAGGTCGATCTCGGCATCTGGGTGCGCGAGGGCGACCTCGATCGCACCCGCCACGCGATGGATTCGCTCAAGGCCGCGATGAAGTGGGACGAAGAGGTGTTCGGCCGCGAATATGACCTGGACGTGTTCAACATCGTCGCGGTCGCCGACTTCAATTTCGGCGCGATGGAGAACAAGGGGCTGAACGTCTTCAACTCGCGCTACATCCTCGCCGATCCCGACACCGCGACCGACATCGACTACGACAATATCGCCGGCGTCGTGGCGCACGAATATTTCCACAACTGGTCGGGCAACCGAATCACCTGCCGCGACTGGTTCCAGCTCTCGCTGAAGGAGGGCTTCACGGTCTTCCGCGACCAGCAGTTCAGCGCCGACATGGGCAGCCGCGCGGTGAAGCGGATCGAGGACGTGCGGATGCTGCGCGCCGCCCAGTTCCCGGAAGATGCCGGCCCGCTCGCCCATCCGGTGCGGCCCGATTCCTATATCGAGATCTCCAATTTCTACACCGCGACCGTCTACAACAAGGGCGCCGAGCTGATCCGGATGATGCACACCATCCTCGGCCCGGAGGCGTTCCGCGCCGGCTGCGACCTCTATTTCGATCGGCATGACGGGCAGGCCGTGACCTGCGAGGATTTCGTCCGGGCGATGGAGGCGGCGAGCGGCGCCGATCTCGGCCAGTTCCGCCTCTGGTACAGCCAGGCCGGCACGCCGAAGGTGACGGCGCGCCTCGCCCGCGACGGCGACGCGGTGACGCTGGAGCTGGCGCAGGAGGTGCCGCCGACGCCGGGCCAGAGCGACAAGCAGCCGATGGCGATCCCGCTCCGGGTCGCATTGCTCGACGAGGCGACCGGCAAGGCGGTGGACGCGCGGCTGGTCGTCCTCGACGCCGCCACGGCCAGCGTGCCGCTCGCCGGCGCGCCCGCCCGGCCGGTCCTCTCGATCAACCGCGATTTCTCCGCTCCCGTGACGGTCGAGACCGACCGCGCCGCCGCCGATCTCGCCTTCCTCTCCGGCTGCGACGACGATCCCTTCGCCCGCTACGAGGCGATGCAGCAGCTCATGCTCGACACTCTGGTCGCGGGCGTGACCTCCGGCGCGGCGGATCACGGCTCGGTGGTCGATGCGGTGCGCCGCACGCTGACCGACGAGACGCTGGACCCGGCCTTCATCGCCGAGACGGTGCTGCTGCCCAGCGAATCCTTCATCGGCGACCGGATGGCGCAAGTCGATCCCGAGGCGATCCACCGCGCCCGCGAGGCGCTGCGCGCCGATCTCGGCACCGCGCTCGACGATCTCTGGCGCGGCGCCTATGCGGCGAGTGCCGCCAACCGCTACGAATACAGCCCGGCGGCCAAGGGCGCGCGGCGCCTGCGCACCATCGCGCTCGGCTATATCGCCGCGACCGGCGCCGCCGACGCCCCCGCCCTGGCCCGGCGCCAGTTCGACGAGGCCGACAACATGACCGACCGGCAGGGCGCCCTGGGCGTGCTGGTCAACGGCGACGCGCCGGAGCGGGAACCGGCGCTGGCCGCCTTCTATGACCGCTACAAGGGCAATGCGCTGGTCATCGACAAATGGTTCACCACCCAGGCGCTCTCGACCCGCGCCGACACGCCGGAGCTGGTCGAGGCGCTGGCCCGGCATCCCGATTTCACGCTTTCCAACCCGAACCGCCTGCGCGCGCTGGTCGGCGCCTTCTCGGTCAACCAGCGCGCCTTCCACGACGCCTCCGGCCGCGGCTACCGCTTCCTCGCCGACATGATCCTCGCCGAGGACAAGCTCAATCCCCAGACCGCCGCCAAGCTCGTCCCGCCGCTCGGCCGCTGGCGCCGCTTCGACGCGGACCGCGCCGCCCTGATGCGCGCCGAGCTGGAACGCATCGTCACCACGGACGGCCTCAGCAAGGACGTGTTCGAGCAAGCCAGCAAGAGTTTGGCCTAGCCGTCATCCCGGCGAAGGCCGGGATCTCGGGACGGAAAAGCGCCGCGTTCTTCACCCGACGAGATCCCGGCCTTCGCCGGGATGACGGTATTCTACTGCCCGATCCACGCCGCCACCTGCTCCGCCACCTGATTCGCCGCCCGGTTGAGCGCCGGGGCGACCGCCTCGGCCGTCGCCGCGGCGACCGGCACGCGGGCCTCGAAGCGGTTGCTCGCCACGCCGCCGCCCGCCTGCGGCACGGTCGCGTCATAGACGACCACCGCCTCCATCGCGGCGGGATCGAGGCCGAAGCGGGCGAGATGGCCGGTCACGCGGGTGCCGGGATCGCGGGCATATTGGGTGGGATCGAGCACGACCCGCCCGGTCCGGACCGCGATCGTCTCGCCGAGCAGGCGGGCGAAGAGCGGGCCGGGATATTCGACCCAGGCGCCGCCGGTCAGATACTGGATCGTCGTCCCGTCCACATAGACCGGCACGCGATTGGTGCGCAGCGCCTGCGGCACGGTGGGATCGGCGACGGTCACGGCCGTCCCCTGCCCGGCCGTGCGCGGGCTCGCCGCCGGGCGCATCTCGGCGGCGGTCAGGGTCAGCAGCCGGTCGGGGCCTTTCGGCCCGCCGAGGCAGGCGGACAAGGAGAGGGCGGCAGCAATGGCCGCCAGGGCGTTCACGCGCATCGTCAATTCCCCCTTCCGGGCCGATAGTCTGGCAGGCGCTGCCCGCCGATCACGCCGCCGACGCCGCGCTGGTTGAGCCGGTCGGTGATCTCGCGCAGCGATTCGGAGGTGGCGCGCAGGTCGCGGATGAGCTGGCCGACCTCCGGGAGCGTCTGGGTGGAGAAGGCCTGGATGCCCGGCCGCGCATCGCCGATGGCCCCCTCCAGCTGCTCCATGCTGGTGCTGGCCGAACGCAGCGTCTGGCGCAGATCGGCCAGCAGCGGGCGGCCTTCCTGATTGACCAGAGCGTCGGTCGATTCGGCGAGCTGGCCGAACTGTTCCGCCGCCCGGCCCGCCTGCGCGATCGCGACCCGCGCCTCGGCCAATGTCGCCGCGATCTCCGGCGAGCGTTCGTTGAGCGAGCGCGTCACGCCCTCGATATTGTCGAGGATCGCGGCGAAGCTCTCCTGATTGCGATCGGAGAGCAGCTCCGTCAGCCGCTCGGTCAGCGTCGTCACCCGCTCGAGCAGCTCCGGCGCGGTGTTGAGAAGCTGGCCCAGCGCGCCCGGCCGGGTCGGGATCACCGGATGGCCATAAGGGCATTCGCTTTCCGGATTCTGCTCGGGGCAGCGGATCTCGACGGACGGCTGCGGCCGGCCCGGCTGCGGCTCGGGCGGATCGAGCTGGATCTGCGAGACGCCGGTGAAGCCGACGCCCCGGATCGTCGCGGTCGTGCCCTGGAGCACCGGCGTGCTGTTGCTGACCGTGATCCGCACGCGGATGAACTGCGGGCTGCGCGGCTCCAGGTTGATCGAATGGATCTGCCCCACCGGCACGCCGCGGAAGGTGACGCCCGATCCCTTGGCGAGACCCTCGACCGATTGCTGGAAGAAGACGTCGTAGGTCTTCTGCCCGCCCTCGCCGAACTGGCCCAGCCAGATCATGAACGCGAGCATCGCCGCGACCAGGCCGAGCACGACGCTGCCGACGAGGATTTGGTTGGAACGGGTCTCCATCAGGCTCCGGCCTCTCCGCGCTCAGCTATCGTCGCCGCCGCGCGCCCGCGCGGCCCCTTGAAGTAATCCTGAATCCACTGATGGTCCAAAGCCAATAATTCCGGAATCGTTCCAACAGCGACCACCTTGCGATCCGCGAGCACCGCCACCCGGTCGCAGATCGCGTAGAGCGTGTCGAGATCGTGCGTGATCAGGAACACGGTGAGGCCCAGCGCGTGGCGCAGCTCCTTGATGAGCTGATCGAACGCCGCCGCGCCGATCGGATCGAGCCCGGCGGTCGGCTCGTCGAGGAACAGCAGCTCGGGGTCCAGCGCCAGCGCGCGCGCCATGCCGGCGCGCTTCTTCATGCCGCCGGACAGCTCGGACGGGTAGCGCGTGGCGGCCTGCGGCCGCAGGCCGGACATGGAGATCTTGTAGGCCGCGATCTCGTCGAGCAGATCATGGTCGAGGCCGTGGAAGAATTCGCGGATCGGCACCTGCACATTCTCGGCGACGGTCAGCGTCGAGAACAGCGCGCCGCCCTGGAAGAGGACGCCCCAGCGGCGGCGGACATGCTTGGCCTCCTCCTCGTCGCGGCCGACCATCGGCTCGCCGAACACGTCGATCTCGCCGGCATCCGGCGTCTGGAGGCCGATGATCGCGCGCATCAGCACCGATTTGCCGGTGCCCGATCCGCCGACCACGCCCAATATCTCGCCGCGCCGCACGTCGAGATCGAGCCCCTCATGGACGACATGCTCGCCGAACGCGGTCCTGAGGCCCCGGACGGAGATGATCGGATCGGTGCCCTCCATCAGCTCCACCCGATCGAGGTGAAGAAGACGGCGAAGAAGGCGTCGAGGACGATCACCAGGAAGATGCCCTGGACGACGGCGGTGGTCGTGCGCAGGCCCACCTCCTCGGCATTGCCGCGCACCTGGAGCCCCTGATAGCAGCCGGCCATGGCGATGATCATGCCGAACACCGGCGCCTTGATCAGCGTGCGCCAGATGTCGGTCATCGGAATGATTTCCTGCACGCGCTGGACGAAGGTGACGGGCGGGATGTCGAGCACCGTCCAGCAGAAGAAGCCGCCGCCGATGATCGCGATCACGGCGGCATAGAAGCCGAGCAAGGGCATCATCAGCACGGTCGCCAGCACGCGGGGCAGGACCAGCGCCTCCATCGGCGACACACCGATGGTGCGCATCGCGTCCACCTCCTCATTGAGCTTCATCGAGCCCAGTTGCGCGGCGAAGGCGGAGCCGGAGCGGCCGGCGACCATGATCGCCGTCATCAGCACGCCCAGCTCCATGAAGGCGGCGCGGGCGATCAGGTTGATCGTGTAGACCTCCGCGCCGAACTGGCGGAGCTGCACCGCGCCCTGCTGGGCGATGACGATGCCGACGAGGAAGCTCATCAGGCCGATGATGCCGAGCGCGTTGATGCCGACCACTTCGAATCGAGTCACGACCGCGTTGAAGCGGAAGCGGCGCGGATGCTTGATGAGATGCCAGACCGAGATGCACAGCGATCCGAAGAAGCCGACCAGCCCGACCAGGGTGGTGAACGCCGCCTTCGTCGCCGCGCCGACATCGGCGACCATGTTCAGCATCTGCGGCTCGGGCTCGGCGCGGACCTGCATCGGCTGATCGGCCTTGGCGACCTGGTCGATCAGCAGCTGCTGGTCGTCGCTGGCGCCCCGGATGGTGGCGCCGCGGTCCCGCACCAGCTTGTGGATCAGCCAGGCGCCGACCGTGTCCATCCGCTCGACCTCGGAAAGATCGACGACGACCTCGTTCGCCTCGAGCGCGTTCAGCTCCTCGGAGAGCCTGCGCACGCGCAGCAGGGTGAGATGGCCGGTGAAGCGCAGCACGCACCGGCCTTGCTCGACATCGCTGCTGAATTCGGCGGTGACGCTCATTGTGGAGAGAGTGCTTCAATTCCCGGCGGGCGGCAAGCAACCATGGACAATGCTTACGCTTTCATGCTCGTGGAGGTTCCATGACCGAAGCACTCGCCATCTACGATATGGACAAGACGGTCACGCGAAAGCCGACCTTCGCGCCGTTCCTGGCCTATGCCTGCGCCCGCCTCGCACCGTGGCGGGCCGTGCTGCTGCCGGTCGTCGCGCTCAACGTCCTCGCTTATGCCGTCCGGCTGATCGATCGCGGCCGGCTGAAGGAATGGAACTACCGCCTGCTGATCGGCCGGCCGACGCCGGAGGCGCTGGAGCCGGTGATCCGCGGCTTCGCCGACCGGCAGGTGGCGACGAACATCCTGCCCGGCGCCCGCGCGCGCCTCGCCGAGGACAAGGCGGCCGGGCGGCGGCTGGTGATGGCGACCGCCTCCTACCGGCTCTACGCGGCGGCGATCGCCGAGCGGCTGGGCTTCGACGACGTGATCGCCACCGACACCCTGGCCGACCGCAAGGGCCGGATCGTGGCGAAGATCGACGGGGCCAATTGCTACGGCCTCGGCAAGCTCGACATGATCGAGGCCTGGCTCCAGCGCGAGGGGCTGGAGCGTGAGGCGCTGCACATCCGCTTCTATTCGGACCATATCTCCGATTCGCCGGTCCACGCCTGGTCCGACGAAGCCTTCGCCACCAACGCCCACGACCGGCTGGTCCGCCTCGCCGAGGACGAAGGCTGGGAAGTGCTGGACTGGCGGGACCGGAGGAAAGCGGGGCGCTGACTTCCTCAATTTCCTCCCCGGCATTTGCCGGGGAGGGGGACCAGCGAAGCTGGTGGAGGGGTATCTTGAAGGCCTCGCCAGAAACCCCTCCACCGCACTTCGTGCGGTCCCCCTCCCCGCGAAATCGCAGGGAGGAAAATGGAGGCTAAACCGCCCCCAGCGCCTGGTCGAAATCGGCGATCAGGTCGTCCGGGTCTTCCACCCCGATCGAGATGCGCACCAGATTGTCGGTGATGCCGAGCGCCGCCTTGCGCTCGGGCGGGACCGACAAATGCGTCATCGCCGCCGGCGCGCTGGCCAGCGTCTCGGTGCCGCCGAGGCTGACGGCAAGATGGGCGATCCTGAGCGAATCGAGGAAGGCGAAGCTCTCCTTCTCGCCGCCCTTCAGATAGAGCGAGAAGGTCGAGCCCGCGCCGGTGCAGTGGCGGCGGTAGATGTCGGCCTGCCGCCCCTCCTTGAGGAAGCCGAGATAGCCGACGCCCTCGACCTTCGGATGGTCCTTCAGGAATTCGCACACCTTCGCCGCATTCTCGCCGGCGCGGGTCATCCGCAGCTCCAGCGTCTCGAGGCTGCGCAGCAGCATCCAGGCGGTGTTGGGATCGGTGATCGTGCCGATCGTGTTGCGCAGCATCCGGATCGTGTTGATGAGCTCCTTCGATCCCGTGATGCCGCCCGCCACCAGATCGCTGTGCCCGCCGGCATATTTGGTGAGGGAATAGACCGACAGGTCCGCGCCGTGGCGCAGCGGCTGCTGCCAGAGCGGCCCCAAGAAGGTGTTGTCGATCGCGATCGGCGGGCGCTCCTCTTCGGCGAACATCTCGTCGCACACCTTGCGCACCGCCTGGATGTCGACCAGCGCGTTGGTCGGATTGGCCGGGCTTTCCAGATAGATGAGCGGGACACGGCCCTGCGCCTTCGCCTTCCCGATCACGGCGGCGATCTCCTCCTCCGTCGCGCCGGCCGGGAAATCGAGCCAGGTGACGCCGAACCGGCCGAGGATGCGGCCGATCAGCGTCTCCGTCGCCGCGTAGAGCGGGCCGGAATGGACGACCACGTCGCCCGGCTGGACGAGGGCGAGCAGCAGGGTCGCGATCGCCGACATGCCGGACGAGAAGGTGAGCGCGTCCTCCGCATCCTCCCACAGGCCCAGCCGGTCCTCCAGAATCTCCTGATTCGGCCCGTTGAAGCGCGAATAGACGAGGCCCTCCGCGCCGCCGGGGCGCTTGCCGGTCACGCCCTCGAAATGGCGCTTGCCGGCCGCCGCATTCTCGAAGACGAAGGTCGAGGTGAGGAAGATAGGCGCCTTGAGCGAGCCTTCCGACAGGGCCGGGTCGAAGCCGTGGCCCATCATCAGGGTCGAGGGCTTCAGCCTCCGCCCGCCGATTTCGAGCACGTCGGGCTTGGGGCGGCGGCGGGGCGTCACGCCCGTGAGTTCGGATTCGTTTGTCATTTTGCGTCTCCTTCCGCTTCTCGCGGAGTCTGTGTGGAGACCGAGCCCGTCACATGGGGGACAGGCTCAAGGCCGGCTCCATGGAGCGGCCCAGGGGTGAGGTCCGTTGCCCGCGCGCTTTCTAGCAAAAGTCGCGGGCCGGTAGCTAGCCCGGAAGCGCGATCAGCGAGAGCTGGCGGCCGTAATCGGGCAGCCCTTCATGACTGGCGCGGCGATAGCTGAAGAAGCGGTCCGGGGCCGAATAGGTGTCCAGCCCCAGCGCCTCGACCCGCCCCACCCCGGCGGCGGCGAGGCGGGCGGCGGCATAGCCTTCGAGGTCGAACTGGTGATGGCCGTCGCGCCCGCTTGTGAAGAAGCGGTCATTCTCCGGATCGGCCGCGACGAAGCGGCGATGGAAGCCGTCGTCCACCTCATAGGATCTGCGGGCGATGGCCGGGCCGATCGCCGCGACGATGCCGCCCCGCGCCGCGCCCAATTTCTCCATCGCGGCGAGGGTCGATTCGATCACGCCGCCGAACGCGCCCTTCCACCCCGCATGGGCGGCGCCGATCACCCCCGCGCCCGCATCGGCGAACAGCAAAGGCGCGCAATCGGCGGTGAGGATGCCGAGCGCGAGGCCGGGCCGGTTGGTGACCAGCGCGTCGGCATGGGGCCGCGCATCGTCCGGCCAGGGCGCGGCGGCGAAGACGGCGTGGGGCGAATGGACCTGATGGACGGTCGCCAGCCGCGCATCCGCCGCCACGGCCGCGACCGCGCGGCGGCGATTCTCGGCAATCGCCGCCCGGTCGTCGCCGGAGCCGAGCCCGACATTGAGGCCCGCGCACGCGCCTTCCGAGACCCCGCCGCGCCGGCCGAGAAAGCCGTGCGGAAGATCGCCCAGCACGGCGGCCCGGATCGCCTCGACGCTCACAGCCTCAATCGCATGACGATGTCCTCGTCCGCATGGGTGCCGACCATGAAGTCGTAGCGCCCCACCGCCTCGAACCCATAACGGTCATAAAAGCGCCTGGCACGTTCATTGTCGATGAACACCGACAGATAGAGCTCCGCCGCGCCCTGCGCCCGCGCCCCGGCGATCGCCCAGTCCATCAACACCGGCGCGATGCCCGCGCCCTGCCAGGGCTTGAGGACGTAAAGCTGGCGCAGCTCGGCGCTCGGCCCCTCCGGCCTGAACGGTAGCGAGGGCGGACCAAGCTTGGCATAACCCGCCGCCGCGCCCTCATCCTCGGCGATGCGGACAGCGTAGCGCGGATCGCCCAGTTCGCCGCGCCAGTTCGCCTCGCTGTGATTCTCCAGGAAGGCGGCGAGATTCTCCGGCGTATAGAGATGGCCGAACGTCTCGGCGAAACTGCGCGCGCCGAGCGCGGACATCAAGGCCGCGTCGTCGACCGTGCCGTCGCGATAGGTGATGCTGGACATGGTCATATTTCTTCTACCGTTCGGGCTGAGCTTGTCGAAGCCCTCTACTTTCTTGCGCGCCAAAGAGAAGGGCAGGGCTTCGACAGGCTCAGCCCGAACGGGGCAAGGTTAAAACCCCGCCGGATCGGGCCAGCCCGGCGCAAGCACCGCCATCGCCTTGAACAACCGGCCCATCTGCTCCGGCGCGGTGAGGCGCAGCCGCGCCGCCTCGATCTCCTCGGTGCGTGAAGGCGCCGCGCGGGCCAAGGCGGCGGCGCGCAAGGCAATCCCCATCGCGTCGAGCCAGTCGCCCTGTCCCATCGGCCCGGCGACCCGCGCGCCGCCCACCCGCGCCGCGCCGGCCAGCGCGTGGAAATCGACATGGGCGGTGAGATCGCGCGTCCCCGGCCCCTCCCACGGATCGGCATATTCATGCCCGGCCACCGCCTGGAGGGTATCCCCCCGGCCCGACCGGTCGTGGCCGTAATCGACGGCCAGCATCGCTCCGCCCCCCGCCGCGAGCCGTCCGGCCAGCGCGCGCATGATGTCCAGCGAGGCGGGCGAGGTTTCGGTCTCGACCGCGCCGTCGCGGACAAGGCGGTCGTCCGTCAGCGCGACCCGAAGCTCGCGCCCGTCAGCGGCGAACTGCCGGACCGGCAGCGCGTCGAAGAATTCGTTGGCGACGATCAGCAGCGGCACGTCCGCCGGCAGGGTCGAAATGTCGTCATGCCAGCGCGCGCCCGGCGCCCGCTCGGCCTGGGCCTCGCGCAGCAGCGGGCTGGTCTCGACGAAATGGACCTCCGGCCGCAGCGCGGCGGCGCGCATCGCCCGCAGCGCGTCGGCGGCCAGCGTCCCCCGGCCCGGCCCCAGCTCGACATAGACCGCGTCGGCCGGAGCGCCCGCGCGCGTCCAAATATCCGCCAGCCACACGCCGATCAGCTCGCCGAACATCTGGCTGATCTCCGGCGCGGTGGTGAAATCGCCCTTCACGCCGAGCGGGTCGCGGGTCGCGTAATAATGCGCGTTGGCCGCCGCCATGTATTCGGCGACGCTGATCGGCCCCTCGCGCGCGATCCGGGCCTTCAGCGCCTCCTCAAGCGGCGGCATCGGCCGCGACCGGACGGACCCGGTCGCCGCGCCGGCTCGCGGTCAGCACCAGATAGAGGCCGCCCAGGATCATCGGCAGCGACAGCCACTGGCCCATCTGGAGGTGCGTGGCCTGCGCGAACTCGATCAGATGCGCGTCGGGCTGGCGGATGAACTCGACCGTGAAGCGGCTGAGCCCGTAGACGAGCAGGAAGGCGCCGACCAGCCGGCCGGGCCGGTAGCGGGCGCGGGTCTTCCAGAACATGACCCACAGGACGAGGAAGAGGACGATCCCCTCCAGCGCCGCCTCGTAGAGCTGGCTCGGATGGCGCGGCGGGCCGAGGATCAGCATGCCGTCCACCACCTCGGGGAAGCGCACCGCCCAGGGCACGTTCGTCACCCCGCCCCACAATTCCGCGTTCACGAAATTGGCGAGCCGGCCGAGGAACAGGCCGAAAGGGATGCAGCAGGCGACATAATCATGGATGCGCAGCCAATCGAGGCCGTGCCGCCGCGCCATCCAGAAGATGCCGAGGCTGACGCCGATCACGCCGCCGTGGAACGACATGCCGCCGTCCCAGAGCTGGAGGATCTCCAGCGGGTTCTGGAGATAATAAGCGGGCTTGTAGAAGAGGACATAGCCGAGCCGCCCCCCGGCGATGACGCCCAGCGTCGCGTAGAAGACCAGATCGTCGGCGTGCCGCCGCGCCATCGGCGCGCCCGGCTGGGCGATCAGCCTGAGCAGATACCACCAGCCCAGGACGATGCCGACCAGATAGGCGAGGCTGTACCACCGGAGCTGGAACCAGCCGAGATCGAGCGCGATCGGGCTGAGGCCGAGATCGACATAGCTGATCGCCCCGGCGCTTGCTGCTGTCATTTGTGTAAATAGGGCGTCGATCAAGGCTTCCCCCTTCGGGCTTGCGCCTTCATAGTGGGGGGCGAAGAAAAGGCAAAGACAGGAGCGAGGATGCCCAGCGAGCTCGATCGACGATATGACGCGGTGCTGGCCGCGGTCACCGGCGAAGGCGGCAGGATCCAGGTCGGCCGCGACGATGAGGGCCGCGCGATCGCCGCCCAATTGCCGCCGACGCTGCCTTTGCTCCTCGACTTCTTCTGCATGCTGCACGCCGATGTCGAGGCCGTGGTCGCCGGCGACGAACGCTTCACCTTCGCCCAGCTGCACGGCCACGCCACCACATTGGCCAAGGCGCTCGCCGGCGCCGGCATCGCCAAGGGCGACCGGGTGGCCATCGCGATGCGCAACTGCCCGGCCTGGATCATCTCCTATATGGGCGTCGTCAAGGCGGGCGGCGTCGCCGTGCTGCTCAACGGCTGGTGGGAAGCGGACGAGCTGCGCCACGCGCTGAACCTGGTCGAGCCGAAGCTGGTGATCGCCGACGCCGGCCGCGCGAAGCGGATCGCGGCGACCGGATTGCAGCTCGACGTGACGACCCTGCCGGTCGAGGCGCCGATCGCCGAAGCGATCGCGCCCCTGCTCGGCGCCGAGGGCGAGCTGCCCCAGGTCGCGCCGGAGGACGACGCCACCATCCTCTTCACCTCGGGCTCGACCGGGCTGGCCAAGGGCGCGGTCTCGACCCACCGGGCCGTCACCACCGGCGTCTACGCCTATGCGACCGGGCTGGCCGTGCTGCTCGGCCTCAAGGAGGCGATGGGCGATCCGCCGAAGAACCCGCCGCGCACCCTCATCAACGTGCCGCTCTTCCACGTCACCGGCGAGGTGCCGGTGATGCTCAACAGCTTCGTCATCGGGCGCGGCATGGTGCTGATGCCCAAATGGGACGCGGGCGAGGCGCTGCGGCTGATCGAAAAGGAGAAGATCACCTATTTCGTCGGCGTGCCGACGATGAGCCTGGAGCTGATGCAGCATCCGGACCGCGACAGATACGACGTCTCCACCCTCACCGACATCGCCGCCGGCGGCGCGCCCCGCCCGGTGGCGCATGTCGAGCGGCTGGAGGACAGCTTCGCGGGCGCGCAACCGGCGCTCGGCTACGGCCTCACCGAGACGAACGCGACCGGCTGCGGCAATTTCTGGTCCAACTATCACGACAAGCCGGCCTCGACCGGCCGCGCGCAGGAGCCCTATGTCGAGCTGGCGATCCTCGGGCCGGACGGCGCGCATCTGCCGACCGGCGAGACGGGCGAGATCGCGATCCGCTCCGCCGCCAACATCCGCGGCTACTGGCGCGACGAGGCGGCGACGGCGGCGGCCTTCACCGCCGACGGCTATTTCAGGTCCGGCGATCTCGGCTATCTCGACGATGCCGGCTATCTCTTCATCGTCGATCGCAAGAAGGACATCGTCATCCGCGGCGGCGAGAACATCTCCGCGCAGGAAGTCGAGGCCGCGATCTACGCCCATCCGGCGGTGTCGGAAGCGGCGGTGTTCGGCATCCCCGACGAGCGGTTCGGCGAGGTGCCGGCGGCGGTGGTCTATTGCGAGGACGGCGGCCTCGACGCCGACACGCTGCTGGCCCTCCTCGCCGGCCACCTCGCGCAGTTCAAGCTGCCGGCGCGCATCTGGTTCGTCGATACGCCGCTGCCCAAGCTCGGCACCGGCAAGATCGACAAGGGGGAGCTGAGAGACCGCTACCGGACGACCGCCGACGCGCGATGACCGATTGCAACCGAATGCCCGGCCGATCATTCCCGCCGGGAAGGAGAAACCCGATGCGCTTCATTCTGGCAACCGCTGCCCTGGCGGCGCTGACGCTCGCCGGGTGCGAGCAGGGCGAACCGACGCCGGACCGCAAGCATATCCGCGTCGCCAACCCGCACCACGACCAGCTCGTCGCCCTTTCGGAGCCGATGCAGCGGCTCGGCCTGATGCGCGCGATCCGCGACAGCGGCCGGCGCTGCACCCGGGTCGAGGCCGCCGCGTATCAGCAGGAGCATCGCGGCATGGAGATGTGGGTGGCGCTGTGCGACGACGGGCGGCACTGGGGCATCTTCATCGCCCCCAACGGCGACATCCAGACCCGCAATTGCGCGGAGCACAACCAGCTCGACCTCCCGCAATGCCGCCCGCTCACCCCGGCCGTGCCGGAAGCGGACGGGAACGGCGTGACCTTCTAGACTCTGATCCGGCAGCGTTGCCCCACACTCCGTTCGCCCTGAGCCTGTCGAAGGGCTGTCCTTTCTTGCGGTAGAAGAGAAGGGCAGGGCTTCGACAGGCTCAGCCCGAACGGGTTATTATGGGGACAGTTTACCTATTTTTATTACGGGGACAGTTTACCTATTTTGGTAAAGCCCGAGCAGCATATATTCATTCAAGGGCCGCGCCCTTCCAATGTAGGATTTCGTCTGTCACGCTCGGCGCGACTCGGCTTCCTTCGACAGGCTCAGGACATGCGTCCCCATCGTCCGCCCTTCCGCTCCGTCCCCTTGCCGGAGCCCACCGGAACGCCCCGGATATGGCGCATCGCAGGAGAATGCCCCCCGCATTCCCGTGTGACATTCGTGACTTTCATGCCACTCGTGCCGGTCGTGCCACTCGGGAAAATCGGCACAGGGAATTCCGGGACAGTATATATTCATCTGTCCCGCCCCGCTTCCAATGTAGGAAATCCTCCGTCACCTTGCCCCCCGACTCGGGGATTCGGCTTCGTTTCGTCGGCTCTTTGAACTGTCCCTTCCACACGAAAGCATTTTCGGCCGCCCTTCGGCCCCCGCCAAAACACCCCTCACCCTGTCAACTTTGTCAACTTAACAGAGGGGGACGCCCTGATTGCGCGGCAGCGGCGGCGCCCCGCTTGACCGCAAGAAACGGGATGCCCGTCACGATCTTGCGGGTCATTGCCCCGCGCATCGTCCAGGATGATGAGCGCCCGCCCCCGGCGCAAGAAAAGGAGATTGCCGCGATGCCGTCACAGTCCGAGAAAGCCGCCTTGTTCGCCGCGCTGCACCGGCCGGGCGATCCGGTGATCCTCTACAATATCTGGGATGCCGGGAGCGCGCGGGCGGTGGCGGAGGCGGGCGCGAAGGCGATCGCCACGGGCAGCGCCTCGGTCGCGGCGGCGAACGGCTTTTCGGACGGCGAGGGGCTGCCGATCGAGGTCGCGCTGGCCAATGCGGCGCGGATCGCCGCTTCGGTCGAGCTGCCGGTGACGGTGGATTTCGAGGGCGGCTATGCGGCGGCGCCGGAGGAGGTCGCGGCCAATGTGAAGCGCCTCGCGGAAACCGGCGCGATCGGGTGCAATTTCGAGGATCAGGTGGTCGGCGGCGCGGGGCTGCATGCCATCGCCGACCAGGCGGCGCGCATCGGGGCGATCCGCGCGGCGGTCGGCGCGGATTTCTTCCTCAACGCGCGCACCGACATCTTCCTGAAGGCGCCGGCGGACAGCCATGACGATGCGAAGGTGGATGAAGCGATCGCGCGGGCCGAGGCCTATGCCGATGCCGGGGCGAGCGGCTTCTTCGTGCCCGGCCTCGCCAGCCTCGCGCTGCTGGAGCGGGTCTGCGCCGCATCGCCGATCCCGGTCAATTTCATGGCCTTTCCCGGCGCGCCGGCGGCGGCCGAGGTTGCGGGCGTCGGCGTGGCGCGGATCAGCCACGGCCCCTTCCCCTACAAGGCGGCGATGCAGGCGCTGACGGCGGCGGCGGGCGAAATCTACAGGAGCTGATCGGCGAGCGCGGCCTCGCGCGCGACATTGTCGAGCACGCGGTCCATCCGCTCGATGATCTGGCGCTGGCGGTTGGCGCGCTTGGCGGTGACGTCGCGCATCGGCCCGCCATCCTCGGCCTCGTAGATGACGAGCCCTTCATCCTCGATCTGCCGGAGCGTTTCGATCGCGCGGTCGCGCTCGTCGCGAATCAGGTCCACCACATCCTGAGTCATGCATGCAGCATAGCGCAAAAGCGGACCCACGCGAACATGGACTCGGCCCCCGGCACCGCCTAGCAATCGGCGCATGAGCGTGCTGCCGCACCGCTTCGCCGATCCCGGGACCGAGCGCGCCTTCCTGCGCGCCGAGCGGATCGAGCGTGGGCAGGCGATCCGCGCGCTGATCGTGATCGCGGTCCTCACGCTCGTTTCCTACATCGTCCTCAATCCGATGCATTTTCCGGCCCGGGACGTGATGGCCTACAATGTCGCGGCGGCCGCGCTGATCGCGATGATGACCGGCTTCTTCCTGCTGACCCGGACCGAGACCTATCTGGCGAGACCGTGGATCGATCTGCCGGTCTTCGTCCTGCTCGCGGCGGGCATGATGGGCCTCACCTTCGTGCTGGCCGCGCAGACCGCCGTGACCGGCTTTCCGCCGCATGTCATGGCGCTCGTCCAGATGGGGATCCTGGTCGTCTTCGCCAGCGTCGGCTTCGCGGCGACCTTCCGGCTCTATCTGGTCTGGGCCTTCGCCGTGCTGGCGCTGTTCGCGGCCTGGCTGTCGGCGCAGGACATATCGAGCATCTCGAAGCTCTACACGCTGACCAACTTCTCGACCTTCTTCATCTTCGCGCTCTATTTCAACTGGGACATCGAGCGGCGCGCGCGCAAGGTGTTCGCGGCCAATCAGGCGCTGGAGGCGGAGCGGGCGAAGACCGAGGAGCTGCTCTACAACGTGCTGCCGCGGGAGGTCGCGGCGCGGCTGCGCGCCGGCGAGGCGGTCGCCGATTCCTTCTCCGACGTGACGGTGGTGTTCGTCGATCTGGTCGGCTTCTCGCGGCTCGCCCAGCGCCTCGCGCCCGGCCATCTCGTCCAGCTCCTCAACCGCTATTTCTCCGCCGCCGACCGCTGCGCCGAGCGGCACGGGCTGGAGAAGGTGAAGACGATCGGCGACGCCTATCTCGCCGTCGCCGGCGGCATGGCCTCGCAGGGCGTGGGGGCCGGGGCCGTGATCGCCTTCGCGCGCGATCTCGTCGCCGAGATCGGGGCGCTCGCGGCGGAAAGCGGGCTGGACCTCAAGGTCCGGGTCGGCGCGCATACCGGCCCGGTGGTGGGCGGCGTGATCGGCAGCCGGCGGCTCGCCTACGATTATTGGGGCGACACGATGAACGTCGCCAGCCGCCTCCAGGGCGTCGCGCCGCTGAACGGGATCGCCGTTTCGGAGGCGACCTATTTCCAGACCCAGGAACTGCTCGACTATGCGGGCGAATCGGCGGTGCTGAAGGGGATCGGCGAGACCCGCGTCCATGTCGCCGCGCTGGCCAGCACGGACGGGACATGAGGGCTCCACACGGGAACCGGGAGGAACGACATGGCGAAGGTGACGGGGCTGGGCGGCCTTTTCTACAAGGTCGCCGATCCGGCCAGGACGCAGGCCTGGTACAAGGAGACCTTGGGCATCGGCGGCGACTGGGGCGCCCATTTCCGCTGGGCGGACGAGGGCAAGGACGATCCCTACAGCCTGCTCAGCCCGTTCAAGGCGGAAACCGACTATTTCGGTCCGTCCGAGGCGGCGTTCATGGTCAATCTGCGCGTCGATGATCTGGAGGCGTTCCTGGAGGCGCTGAAGGCGAAGGGGATCGAGATCCTCGGCACCCAGTTCGAGGATTACGGCAAGTTCGCCTGGATCCTCGATTGCGACGGCGTCAAGATCGAGCTGTGGGAGCAGGTCGGCCCCGCCCCCGGCGGCTGAGCGCCCCCTTACCCCGCGCCGCGCCCGCGCCAGAAATCCAGGCTGAAGAAGGAGCCGCCCTGCGAGGATTTGAGCACGGTCATCCGGAACAGCCGCGAGGAGATCCGGATGATCAGCACCACCCAGATCGCCTGCCAGACGAAGGCCAGCAGATGCGGCCACAGCGTCTCGAACCGGGCGGCATGGGCGATCATCGCGAGCGGCGAGCTGAACGGGAAGACATAGGCGAACCAGACCAGCCACCCCTCGCTGTCGCCGACCACCGTCACCGCGAGCAGGAACACCGCGACCTGCAGCAGCGTCACCGGCATGGAGAGCGTCTGGATCTCGCGGATATTGCTCGCCTGCGCGCCGATGCCGAGGAACAAGGCGCCCAGCAGCATGTAATTGGTGCCGTAATAGAAGAGGACGAGCAGCAGGAAGACGGGCCAGCCCACCGCCGGCGCCACCTGCGGCAGCGTCATCCAGTCCTGCACCACCTGCACGAACAGATAGGCGAGCCCGGCCATGCCGCCCCACAAGGCGAGGCCGACGAAGGAGATGCCGAGCATCGCGATCAGCTTGCCGAGAAAGACCGCGTCGAGCGGCACGGCGGCGGCGAGAACCTCGATCACCTTGTTCGATTTCTCCTCCGCCATGTTCGACAGGAGCAGGGTCGCGAGCAGGACGGTGATGCCGAAGATCAGCCCCTGTATGCCGCGCGCGATGTCGCGGCGGATCATCTGGAGATTGCCGGCCGCCTGCTCCGTCACCACGCGCGCGACACGGATCGCCGGCGGCGCGCCGCCGGCGGCGTCGAGCGCGACGGCGCGGCGCGCGTCGTCGATGATCAGCTGCATGCGCGTGCCGACATTGTCGTCGACCTTGGCGGGGCCGGTCAGAACCGGGCTTTCGAGCGTCCCGCTGAACACCGCAGAATAGCCGCCCTCCTCGTCGGCGAGCAGCGCCCCGGCCTGGACCGCGACATCTTCCGCCGGCGCGACCACCGCCAGCCGCGGAAAGACGCGTTCCGACGTCCCCGCGCCGAGCCGCGCCCGGGAGCTCTCCAGCGCCCGCGCGGTGTCGGTATCGGTGACCAGCGCGACCAGGGGCTGCGACGAGCTGCGTTCGGCGTCGTTGACCATCTGGCTGACGCCGAGCGCGCCCGCGAAGACGATCAGCGGCACGACCAGGAACAGGATGAAGCTGCGCGACATCACGGTCGCGAGGAAATCGCGCCGCGCGATCACCCAGGCGGCATCGAACAGGCCCGTCATGCCGCCTCTCCCAGCGTCTCTTCGTCGTCGCCCATCTGGCGCGCCGCCGCCTCGCCGGCGATGGCGACGAAGGCGTCGTGCAGCCCGCGCCGCTCGATCGACAGCTCCTCGATGCCCGCGCCCCCGTCGATCAGCGCCTTGAGCAGCGGCTCGATCCCTTGCTCCGGCAGATCGAAGACCCAGATGCCGTCATGCTGGCGCGCCTCGGCGGGCAGGGCCTGGCGCCAGGCGCCGTCGGCGTTGCGGGTGGACAGCCGCACCTGCGGCCGCAGCCGGTCGCGCGCCTCCGCCACCAGCCCTTCGAACCGGATCTGTCCGCCCGCGATGATCGCGACCCGCTCGCACAGCCGCTCGGCATGGTGGATGACATGGGTGGAGAAGATCACGGTCGTTCCGGCCGCCGCCTCCTCCCGGATCATATGCTCCAGCCGACCCTGGTTGATCGCGTCGAGGCCCGAGAAGGGCTCGTCGAGGACGACCAGCCGGGGCTTGTGGACGATCGTGCCGAACAGCTGGATGGTCTGCGCCATGCCCTTGCTGAGGCTCTTGATCGGCTTGTCGACATAATCGCCGAGGCCGTTCTCGCGGAGCAATATCTCCGCGCGCTTGCGCCCGACTTCGAGCGGCAGGCCGCGCAGCGCGCCCATGAAGGCGATCGCCTCGCGCGTCGTCATCGCCGGATAGAGGCCGCGCTCCTCGGGCAGATAGCCGACGATCCTGGCGGCCTCGAGCGGCCGTTCGTGGCCGAGCAGGGCGCGGCGCCCCGCGTCGGGCTCGATGATGCCGAGCAGCATCCGCAAGGTCGTCGTCTTGCCGGCGCCGTTCGGCCCCAATATCCCGTAGATGCTGCCCTGCGGCACCGCGATGTCGATGCCGCGCACCGCCGGCTTGCCGTCGAAAGATTTGAAGAGCCCCCGCGCCTCGATCGCGTATTCGCCAGTCACCCCGCCCAAGCCTTCCCCCAAGAACAAGTAAAATGATAAAGCCGAGAAAGTGTTGAAACGCAACATGAAGCTGGAAATCGAGCTGGAACGGCAGGCCCGGGAGCTGGGCTTCGTCGCCTTCGGCATCGCGCGCGCCGACGCGGCGCCGAAAGCGGGCGAAAGACTGCGCGCCTGGCTCGCCGGAGGGGCGCACGGCGACATGATCTGGATGGCCGAGACGGCCGACCGGCGCGCCTCGCCGGCCGGTTTGTGGCCCGAGGTCAGGAGCGTGATCTCGCTCGGCATGAGCTACGCGCCCGCCGCCGATCCGCTGGCGCTGGCCGCCCATCCGGACCGGGGGCGCATCTCGGTCTACGCGCAGGGCGGCGACTATCACGACGTGGTCAAGAAGGCGCTGAAGGCGCTCGGGCGCTGGCTGGCCGAAGCCGGCCGCGAGGCGGGCGTGCAGCTCAAGGTGTTCGTCGACACCGCGCCGGTGATGGAAAAGCCGCTGGCCGAGGCGGCGGGGATCGGCTGGCAGGGCAAGCACACCAATCTGGTCAGCCGCGCCGACGGAAGCTGGCTGTTCCTCGGCGCCATCTACACGACGCTGGAGCTGGCGCCGGGCGCGCCGCACACGATGCGCTGCGGCTCCTGCCGCGCCTGTCTCGACGCCTGCCCCACCGACGCCTTTCCCGCGCCGTTCCGGCTCGATGCGCGCCGCTGCATCTCCTATCTGACGATCGAGCATAAGGGGCCGATCCCGGAGGAATTCCGCGCCGCGATCGGCAACCGCGTCTATGGCTGCGACGATTGCCTGGCGGTCTGCCCGTGGAACCGCTTCGCCGACGCCGCGCGCGCCAACAAGGCGTTCCTGCCCCGCGCCGAGCTGGTGGCGCCCGCGCTCGCCGACCTGCTCGCGCTCGACGATGCGGGGTTCCGCAAGGTCTTCGCGGGATCGCCGATCAAGCGGATCGGGCGGGGCCGGATGGTCAGGAACGCGGCGATCGCGGCGGGAAACAGCGGGCTTGCGGGCTTCATACCGGCGCTCGGACGGCTCACGGATGATGAGGACGCGGCGGTCGCCGACGCGGCGCGCTGGGCGCTCGGGCGGCTTGGCGCGCCTAGCGCCGCCGGCTGAGTGCGGCGACGCAGGACGAGCGGTCCATCTCCCGTCCGTCGGGCAGGCGCGCATCGACATGGGTGACGACCGGCTCGCCCCGGCCGCCGCGCGGCGGATAGAGATAGGCATCGAGCACGCAGGCCGGCCCCAGGAACTGGAGCTTGCGCGCCGGGCCTTCGCGCGCGTCGAGATCGGGCTGGCCGAACTGCGCGACGAGCGCGGCGGCGGTGGCGCCGAGCACGGCTTCGAGCCCGGCCGGTCCGTAAGCCCGGGGCGGCGGCGGGGCGGAGGCGGCGGGCGGCGGCGCCTGCACCACCGGCGGCGCGCAGGCCGAAACAACCGCCCCCGCGAGCATCAGCGCCGCCATCCCGATCCGCATCGATCCCTCCCCGAAAAGGCGGCGAGGGAATCACGGATGGCGCGCGGCGGCAAGGCCGATCGACTCAGGCCGCCGCGCGCAAGCCTCTCCCCGCCGGAGCCGGATGGCGCTAGGATGGCGCGATGCCCGACCTCCCGCCCTTCCACCTCGCCTTTCCCGTCCACGACCTCGCCGCCGCGCGCGCCTTTTACGCGGGGCTGCTCGGTTGCCCGGAGGGACGCTCGTCCGACGAATGGATCGACTTCGATTTCTTCGGCCACCAGATCGTCGCCCATCTCGCGCCGGAGGCGGTCGCGGCGCGGGCCTCCAATCCCGTGGACGGCCATGACGTGCCGGTGCCGCATTTCGGCGCGGTGCTGGCGATGGCCGATTGGGAGAGGCTGGCCGCCCGGCTGGAGGGCAAGGTCGATTTCGCGATTCCGCCGACGGTGCGCTTCCGGGGATTGCCCGGCGAGCAGGCGACGATGTTCTTCCGCGACCCGTCCGGCAACGCGCTCGAGATCAAGGCGATGGCGGACCCGGCGGCTTTGTTCGCCAAGCAATAGCCGGAGCCGAATCTCTCCCCCGTTCGGGCTGAGCTTGTCGAAGCCCTGCTCTTCTCTTCTTCCGTAAAGAAAGACACCCCTTCGACAAGCTCAGGGCGAACGGAGTGTTGTTCAGCGCAGCCGGATCAAATCACGCTGCCGTAGCGGCCGTCGAGATAGACGAGCGGATCGACGCCGTCGCGGGCGGACATTTCCTCGACCACGCCGATGAAGATCGAATGGGTGCCGAAGGTGTGATGATCGATGCGCCGGCACAGGATCGAGGCCTGCGCATCGATGAGCCGGGGCGGGCGCACGCAATCATTCTCCCAGCCTTCCAGGAACCGTTCCGCATGGAAGCGCCGGTCGGCGAAGATCCGCGCCAGGCCTTCCTGATCGCGGTGCAGCACGTTGACGCGGAAATGCGCCACATCCTCCATGGACGGATGCACCGAGGCGGCGCGGTTGATGCACACGAGCAGGCTGGGCGGGTCCATCGAGAGGGAGGAGACGGCGGTCGCGGTGATCCCCATCGCTTCGCCGTCGACGCACAGGCTGATGATGTTCACCGTCGAGGCGACGCGGCGCATCGCCTGGCGGAATCCCTCGACGAGCGCCGGTTCGAAATCGGTCATCCGCGCCTCGCATGGCCGGCCAGTATCTCGCACACCCAGCGGGCGGCGGTGAGGCCGCTCAAATCGCTGGCGTCGAGGCCGGGATCGAATTCGGTGAGATCGACGACGCGCACGCGCGGCTCCTCCGCCAGCCGCCGCGCGGCGCGGAAGAAGTCCCAGACCGGCAGACCGCCGGGCCGGGCGCCGGGCGCGCCCGGGAACTGGCCGCGATCGATCACGTCGATGTCGAAATCGACCAGGATCGCCTCGACATGGGAGAGGCGCTCCAGCGCCTCGTCGATCGCCGCCTCGATCCCTTCGGTCAGCACGAACTCGATGTCGAACACGCCGATCCCGGCGGCGAGCGCGTCCTCGTGCATCGCCCTCGTATTGGCGAAGGGCGCGAGGCCGATCTGGCAAATATTGGCGCCGGGCAGCCCGTCCTCGAGCAGGCAGCGCACCGGATTGCCGTTCAATGGCCCCGCGTCGGTGTCGCGCATGTCGAAATGGGCGTCGAGGGTGATGAGGCCGACCTGTTCCAGCGGCAGGCCGAGGCCATGCGCGGCGGGGCGGGTGACGGCGTTGTTGCCGCCGATCAGCAAGGTGAGGTCGTGGCGCGCCACGCAATCGGCCACCGCATCGCGGATCGGCGCGAATCCGTCCACGGGCATGACCCCGCGCACCGGCACGTCGCCGGCATCGCGCACCGCCGTTTCGATCTCCAGCGATTCGACCAGGTCATAGGTGCTCAGCCGCCTGAGCGCCCGGCGCACCGCGTCCGGCGCGAGATCGCAGCGGCCCGGCGTCACCGATCCCGCCTCCATCGGCGCGCCGAGCAGCGCGACCGGCGCGTCCGCGTCGTCCGCGATCAGGTCGGCGATCGATTTCCAGCTCATCCTTTGCCCTTACACGCGGGGACCGGTAGAAAGCGAGGCCATGTGGGACCGCCTGCTGATCGATTGCAACGTCGCGACGATGGACCCGGCATTGCCCGGCGCATTCGGCGCGATCGAGAACGGCGCGATCGGCATCCAGGACGGGCGGATCGTCCGGGTCGGCAAGCGCACCGAGCTGGCCGGCTATCAGGCCAGGGCCGTCGAGCCGCTGCACGGCGCCTGGGTGACGCCGGGGCTGGTTGATTGCCACACCCACCTCGTCTTTGGCGGCGACCGGGCGGGCGAGTTCGAGCAACGGCTCGAAGGCGCGAGCTATGAGGAGATCGCGGCGGCCGGCGGCGGCATCGTCTCGACGGTGAAGGCGACCCGGGCCGCGTCGCTCGACGAGCTGGTCGAGGCGGCCCGCCCCCGCCTCAAGGCATTGATGGCGGCGGGCGTCACCACGGTCGAGATCAAGTCCGGCTACGGGCTCGACATCGACGCCGAGCTCAAGATGCTGCGCGCCGCCAGGGCGCTGGACGCGAGCGAGGCGGTCCGGGTCGAAACGACCCTGCTCGCGCTCCACGCTTTGCCGCCGGAATTCAGGGAGCGGCGGGAAGAGTTCGTCGCGCTGGCGATCGGGAGCATCCTGCCCGCCGCGGCCGCGCAGGGGCTGGCGGGCGCGGTGGACGCCTTTTGCGAGGGGATCGGCTTCACACCGGACGAGGTGGAGGCGCTGTTCCAGGCGGCGCGGCAGCACGGCCTCAAGGTCAAGCTCCACGCCGAGCAGCTCAGCAATCTGGGAGGCGCGGCGCTCGCCGCCCGTTACGGCGCGCTTTCGGCCGATCATCTGGAGCATGTCGACGAGGCCGGCGTCGCGGCGATGGCGGAAGCGGGGATGGTCGCGGTGCTGCTGCCCGGCGCCTTCTATGCGCTCAAGGAGACAAAGAAGCCGCCCGTGGACCTGCTGCGCCGGCATGGCGTGCCGATGGCAGTGGCGACGGACTGCAATCCCGGCACGTCGCCCGTTCTGTCGCCGACCTTGATGATGAGCATGGCCTGCACCCTGTTCGGCCTGACCCCGGAAGAGGCGCTGGCCGGCATGACCCGCGCGGGCGCGCGGGCGCTGGGCTTGGCGGACGAGATCGGCACGGTGAGCGCGGGCAAGGCCGCCGACCTCTGCGTCTGGCGGATCGGCCGCCCGGCCGAGCTCGCTTACTGGATCGGCCTGCCCGGCCCCGAGCGAAGGATCGTGGCGGGGGAAGACTGCTAAGCATCGCTCGTCCCGAGCCCTTCGGCTGGCCGCCTGCGGCAGCCGCTCAGGATGAACTTCGTCGAGGGGCACATGTGATGAGTCCGTGCCAGCGCCCCTCGACTTCGCTCGGGACGAGCGGGTAGGGAGCAGCATGACCCACAGACGCGACAACAGCCGCCATATCCAGGCGCCCACCGGCTCCGAGCGCACCGCCAAGAGCTGGACCACCGAAGCGGCGCTCCGCATGCTGATGAACAATCTCGATCCCGAGGTGGCCGAGGCGCCCGAGGCGCTGG
>CAZTPD010000013.1:0-25300 GCA_964614625.1 uncultured Sphingosinicella sp.
AAGCCCTGCTGCGCGACCGGCGGCTGCCCGACTATCCGGTCGACTACAACATGGCCGACGAGCAATGGCGCTTTTCGCAGGTGGCGCGGCTGGCCGACCAGATCGTCGAGCCGGGCGGGGAGGAATGGCGCGCCTATCTCGACCGGCTGCTGGAGCGCGGCGTCACGCTTTCGCCCACCTTCAACATCTATTCCGCCTCGCGCGACGTGATGCGCGCGCGCACCGCCGACTGGCATGCGCGCTACACGCTCCCTTCGCTCCAGCGCTTCTTCGATCCCAGCATGGTCCATCACGGCTCCTATTTCTGGAACTGGACGACGGCGGACGAGGTGGCGTGGCGGCGTTTCTACATCCCGTTCATGCGGCTGGTGAACGACTACAAGAATATGGGCGGGCGGGTCACGGTCGGCTCCGACCCGGGCTATATCTACCAGACTTGGGGCTTCTCCTATATCGGCGAGTTGGAGATGCTCCAGGAGGCGGGCTTCTCCCCATTGGAGGTGATCCAGGCGGCGACGATCAACGGCGCGCGCGAGATCTACGCGCCGCGCGGCGAGGAGCCGCCCTTCGGGCTGGTGCGGCCCGGCATGCTTGCCGACCTCGTCATCGTTCCCGGCAACCCGCTGGAGAATTTCAAGATCCTCTACGGCACCGGCCATATGCGGCTGAACCCCGAGACGCAGCGCGCCGAGCGGGTCGGCGGGGTCAGGTGGACGATCCGCGACGGCATCGTCTACGACGCCCCCGCCTTGCTCGAAAGCGTCGCGCGGATGGTCGCCGAGGCGCGGGCGCGGGAGGACGGACCATGAAAACGCGGATTCTGTCCGTCACAGCGACATTTGCGGCTCTATGCGCCGGAACAGGGGTCGGAGCCCAGTGGCAGGAGACTCGCTGGGGCATGACACCGGAGGAGGTTGCGGCGGCCATGAACGGCGCAGCTCCCTTGAGCCGCGGCAGCCGGGGTGACCGGCTCGATGGCAAGACGATCGGCAATGTCGGCGAGTATAGGCTTGGCGGCGCGCGGTTTCGGGCGGTCTATTATTATGACGCGGCGGGTCTTGCGCATGTCGGGCTTTATCGCCGCTCCGGAGATTGCCGCCAGATTCTCATGGCTCTGGAGGAGATGCACGGTCGACCGGCGCGCATCAGCGACCAGACCATTTTCCGTCTTATCATATGGCACGACCGACCGGCTGGAAATCGGATAAGATTGCTGGCCTCACAGAACCTCTGCGACTTAAATTACGAGCGACTGAGCGACTATGAGGAAATCGATCTCCAGGCAGGTCGCCCCCAATAGCCGTTTGGGTCAACGCGTCGCCGGCAGCAGCTTCGGGTTCCGGAGCAACGCCGCCGAGACCAGGGCCGCGAGCAGGCCGACCGGGAAGACCTCGGTGAAGGTGAGCGGGATGCGGATCAGCGGGTTGGGATAGTTGACCCGCACCCATTCGTAATCGGCCATCTGCGCCGCGATCTCGGCGGGCGTCCGGCCCTGCGCCGCGAGGCTCCGGGCGATGGCGTCGAGATAATCGTCCATGAAGCGATAGCCGGTCGAGGCCAGGTAGATTTCCCAGACGAGGATATAGGCGATCCCCGCGACGACGGCGATTCCCAGTCCCATCCTGAAGGCGGGCCAGAAGCGGATGACGCCGCCATGCGCGTTGTCGCGGTAACGCTTCACGCCGACGAACATGAAGATCATGCTGACCAGCATGACCAGATAGCCGAAGGTCATCGAGGTGAAGAAGCTGTCCCGGTCGGCGACGATGATGCCGGTGAGCATCACCGAGATGATGACCAGCCCGGCCAGCGATCCGTAGACGAGGGCGTATTTCATGCGCGGCGACTCCTTGCATGGCGGTATTCGAGCCATTCCAGCGTGCCGACCGCGAGCGCCAGCGCGAGGGCATAGAGCAGGATCGTCCGCCACATGGACCCGAAGCTGCCAGAAAAGGCGGAGCCGGGCCAGCGTCCGGCTCGCCTTCGCGGAACCGATCCGCTAGGCGGGGGGATGGACAGGAAACCGGCCGATCCGTGCCATGTCGAATTGCGGCCGGCCGCCGGGCATGGCGCGACGGCGCTCGACGGGCTTTCGGGCGTGCATCATTTCTGCTTCGCGAGCTTCCAGCGGCCCGACCGGATGGACTGGGGCCTGCTGCGCGCGTTCCACGAATTCACGCTTCAGCCGGGCGCGGAGCGTCCGCCCAGCTTCCATGCCGGGCTCGAGATCCTGACCCTGGTGCTGGCCGGGCGGCTGCGGCGGACCGGCCGCTGGGCGCCGCGCGAGCCGCTGGCGGCCGACGCGGTCGAGCTCATCCACAGCGGCGCCGGCGCCGATCTCGGCGTCGCCGCGGTCGGCGACGTGCCGGTCCGCTATATCGAAGTCTGGGCGAAGGCGCGGCGCATCCACGGCGAGCCGCGCCGGATCGTGCGCGCGCACGCGCCGCGCGGCCTCGCCCGGCCGATCGTGTCGGGCAATCCGGGCGCGCGCGAAAGCCTGCGCTGGGACGCGGACGCGCGCGTCTCGCGCACCACGCTGGCCGCCGACGCGCGGCTGACGCGGCGGCTGGAGGCGGGCGACCATGTCTATGTCGTGCTGCGCGCCGGCACGCTCGACGCCAACGGCGTCATCGCGAAGGCGGGCGACGCGTTGGCGATCCGGGGGCCGGGCCGGCTGCGCATCACCGCGCGCGCGCAGGCGGACTTCCACTGGTTCCGGGGCCATCTGGCCGAGGACGGCGCCGGCTGAGGGAAGCGGCGCGGGAGGAGAGGGTTCCCGCGCCGTCCCCCCTGTCCGGGTCAGTTCGTGCCGGTCGCCTCGCGGATCAGGCGACGGGCCTCTTCGATCGCCGCCGCCGTCTGCAATTCGCCGTCGGCGATCTCGGTGCCCATTTCGAGCAGCCGGCCGGAGATGACGTTGCCGGCTTGCGCTTCCTCCTGGATGCGGACGCCGCCGGTCGTCGTCTGGACGCGGTCCCATTCGGCGCGCACCGCCGCCCAATAGTCGCTGGACGCGGCCCAGTAGCGGTCGGCCGCCGCCACGTCGTAATCGTCGAACGGGCGATAGGTGTTCAGCACCGATTCCTGGACGAAGGGGACGAGTTCGCCCTCCACCAGGCCCATCTTCTCATTGTCCTGCCAGTGTATCCAGCCGCCGTCCGGCGTCGGCGAATGGCGGTTGATGCCGAGATAGCGGTCGTAGCGGGGCGAACGGATCGCGTCGCGCCGGGCGAGCGGCCGCCATGTCCAGTCCGAGCGCCAGCGGCGCACGCCGCCGGTGTCGCTCCAGCGGCCGTAGGAGCCGTAGCGCGGGCTGTCGTCGACTTGCCAGACGGTCTGGCTCCACACGCCCCGGCGGCGCTCCTCGGGGATTCGCTCGACGCGCCACTCGCCCTGGCCCGCATAAGCGAGATAGGTTTCCGGCTCGAAGGTCCAGTCCTGCCGCCAATGCTTGATGATGAAGGTCTGCCCTTCATGCGTCGCGACCAGCATGTGCTGGAGGCTGATGAAGCGGCCGGTGTCGGCGATCACCCGCACGACCTCGTGCCCGCCCGACGTGGCCGCGTCGATCGGCGTATAGTCGTCGCGCCACGAGGTCTGCTCGCGCATGTCGAAGCGGACCCGGAAATTGCCGGCCATGGCGAGGATCGACGCGCGGTCCTGCTCGAAGGTCGAAGGCTCGACGACGCTGGCCTGGACCGGCGGCTCGGGCGGCTGGGCGAAGGCGGGCGCGGCGATGCCGGCCAGCAGGGCTGCGATCAGGTAGGTCGGTTTCATGTGTCTCTCCCCATGGTGTTGAAACTGGTCAGAAGCGCGCGGTCAGCGACACGCGGAAATTGCGGCCCGGCTGGGTGTAGGCGTCCACCGCGGCGGAGGTCGCGGACAGGCCCACGACATCGCTCCAGTAGGCATAGCTTTCGTCGGTGATGTTGAAGAGGCCGGCGCGCAGCGTGAAATTGTCGTTGAAACGGAAGAAGGCCGTCGCGTCCAGCACGGTCGACGAGGCCGGGCGGAAGCAGTCTCCGGCGCAAATGCCGATGGTGCTGCCCAGCGATTTGCGGTCGGCATGCGTGAGATAGAGATTGCCGCCGAAGCGTCCGCCCGGCGCGCGATAGCCGACCCCCAGCACCACCTTCAGCGGATCGATGCTCGACAAGGGCGCGGTCGTGCCGTCAGGCTGGACCACGTCGCCGGTCGCCCAGGCGAAGGCGAAATCGGCGGTGAAGCCGCTTGGGAAGGCGAGGCCGGCGCGGCCCTCAATGCCTTCGATCTCGACGCGATTGAGGTTGATGAACTGGTAGATGATCGGATCGACGAGGCTGCCCGTGCCGCCGATCTGCTCCTGACTGATGAAATCGTCATAGCGGCCGACGAAGCCGGTCAGGGAGGCCGAGACGATCGATCCCCGGTAACGGATTCCGGCCTCCCAGGTTTCGCTCGTTTCCGGCCGCAGGTCGGGATTGGGAAGCGAGACATAGGAGAAGAAGGGCGAGGTCAGATTCTGGAAGAACTGATTGACCTGGCCCGGCGCGGGCGATTTGAAGCCCTGCGCGTAATTGCCGTAGAGGCTGATGCCGCGGCCCAGTTGCCAGACCGCGCCGATGCGGGGCGTGACGCGCGAGCCGCTCTGGTCGGCGCCGGCGAAGCCCGGCAGCAGCGGATCGTCGAGCGCATTCAAGTCATAATGATCGAAACGCACCGCCGGATGGAGGGTGAAGGCGCCGCCGCCGAAGGCGATCTCGTCGCCCAGGAACAGGCCGGCGAGCGTATAGTTCGTTTCGGGAAAGGCGCGGGTCGGAAAGGTCTCGCCCGCCGGCGGGACGGTGCCGTCGCGCAGGCCTTCCTGGTGAGTGCGGGAGATGTCGCCGCCGAAGACGATATTGTGGCCGATCGGGCCGGTCGCGAAGCTGGCGCGTGCCTCGCCGCTGGCGCCGATCACCCGGTTGTCGAAGGTGTTGATGCGGGTGCGGTCGACGGCCGGCTCGCGGTCCTCGAAGGTGAACTGGTAGTTCTCGCTGTCCTGCCAGTAGACCGCGATCTGGGCGAAATCGATCGCGCCGCCGCCATTGTAGCGCCAGTCGAGGCTGACGCGCCTGCGCTCGGTCGTGTCGCGCCCGTAAATGTCGAGCACGGTCGCGCTGCGGCCGCTCAGCACATCGGTGAAGATGCGGCTGTCGCCATATTCGGCGGCGAGCCGGAAGCGGTGCGCGTCCGATGGCGCGAACACGATCTTGCCGAGCACGGCGTTCGATCGCGTGTCCTGCGGATTGGGAATGGTGCGGGTCGCGTCGTTGGCGTCGGTGCGCCCCTGATTCTCCAGCTCCCCGCCGTCGCGGCGGGTATAGGAGACGAGCGCCGACCAGGCGCCGGAGCGGCCGGCGACGCGCGCGGTTTCGGTGAACTCGTCGCTCGACGAATCAAAGCCCGCGCGCAGCATGCCGGTGACCGAGCGGCCGTCGGCAAGCAGGTCTTCGGGGTCGGACGTCTGGAAGCTGACCGCGCCGGCGAGGCCGTCCGAGCCGTAAAGCGCGGAAGCGGGGCCGCGCAGGATCTCGACCGAGCGGACGATGCCGAGATCGACATACTCGCCGCGTCCGGTGATCTGCGCGCCGAACGAGAAGCCGTCTGGAATGCGGATGCCGTCCACCTGAGTGAGCACCCGGTTGCCGCCGATGCCCCTGATCCGGAAGCCGGAATTGACGTCGCGGCCGGTCGAGCCCAGCGCCGCGCCGAAGCGCGCGGGCGCGCGCGGCACCGAGACGCCAGGCTCGAACCGGACGAGATCGCGGATGTCGCCGGCGAGTTGATCGGCGATCTGCTCCTCGTCGATCACGGTGACGGTGGCGGGGACATTCTCGATCGCCGTGGGGCGGCGGGTCGCGGTGACGGTGATGGTCTGGCCGCCGGCCTCCGCGATCTCCGCCTCGGCGGTGCCCGTGCCGGCCCACGCCGCGACCGGTGTCATCGCCGCCAGCATCGTTCCCGCCATCAATCCCGCGCGCGTCATAATTCCCCCGCTCTTTCTTTGCTAATGCGAATGATTCGCAGTCGCTAATAGCCAGAAACGGACGCGCGTCAATCGCCGGATCGCGGCGGGGCTGGAGAAAACAGGCGGGCCGGACTACATCGCCGCCATGTCCGCGCCCGTCCTCGCTTATGAAAATCTCGGCCTCGTCCAGGGCTCCGGCTGGCTGTTCCGGGGCCTCGACCTGTTCGTGGGGCCACGCGACCGACTCGCGCTGATCGGCCGCAACGGGGCGGGCAAGACGACCCTGCTCAAATGCCTCGCTGACCTGATCGAGACGGACGAGGGCCGCCGGACGATCCAGCCCGGCACGAAGGTCGTGCTGCTCGAGCAGGATCCGTCGCTGGCCGGCTTCGCGACCTTGCGCGATTTCGCGCTGGCCGCCCCGGACGCCCCGGCGGCACACGAGGTGGAGGCGGCGGCGAGCCAGATCGGGCTCGATCTCGACCGCGAGGCGGCGACCGCCTCGGGCGGCGAGCGGCGCCGCGCGGCGATCGCCCGGGCGGTGGCGCAGCAGCCGGACGTGCTGCTGCTCGACGAGCCGACCAACCATCTCGATCTCGCCGGCATCGAATGGCTGGAGGACTGGCTCGGCCGCTATACCGGCGCGTTCATCGTCATCAGCCACGACCGCACCTTCCTGAAGCGGCTCACCCGTTCGTCGCTGTGGCTCGACCGGGGCAGCTTGCGCCGCGCCGAGGTCGGCTATGGCGGTTTCGAGGCGTGGACCGAGAAGGTCTATGAGGAGGAGGCGCGCGCGGCCGACAAGCTGGACGCGAAGCTGAAGCTGGAACTGCACTGGCTCCAGCGCGGCGTGACAGCGCGGCGGCGGCGCAACCAGGGGCGGCTGACCAAGCTCCACGAGATGCGCGCGGTCCGCGCCGCGATGCTCGGGCCGGCGGGCACCGCGAAGCTGGCGCTGGAGACGGACGATGTCCGCACCAAGACGGTGATCGACGCGGAGAATGTGACGAAGCGGTTTGGCGAGCGCACGATCATCCGCGACTTTTCATTGCGCATCCAGCGCGGAGACCGGATCGGCGTGGTCGGCGCCAACGGCACCGGCAAGACCACCCTGCTCAAGCTGCTGACCGGCGAGATCGCGCCGGACGAGGGGGCGGTGAGCCGCGCCAAGACCCTGGCCGGCGTGATGATCGACCAGCAGCGCAAGCTGCTCGACCCCGCCAAGCGCGTGCGCGACATCCTCGCCGACGGCGGCGACTGGATCGAGGTCCGGGGCGCGAAGAAGCATGTGCAGGGCTATCTGAAGGAATTCCTGTTCGAGCCGACCCTGATCGACGCGAAGATCGGCACGCTCTCGGGCGGCGAACGCTCGCGCCTGCTGCTGGCGCGGGAGTTCGCGCGCGCGTCCAACCTGCTGGTGCTCGACGAGCCGACCAACGATCTCGACATGGAGACGCTCGATCTCTTGCAGGAGGTGATCGCCGATTATGAGGGCACCGTCCTCATCGTCAGCCACGACCGCGACTTCCTCGACCGCACCGTGACGATCACGCTCGGCCTCGACGGCTCCGGCAAGGTGGATATCGTGGCGGGCGGCTATGAGGATTGGGAGCGGAAGCGCGCGCGCAATGACCAAAACCGCTCGTCCCGAGCGAAGTCGAGGGGCGCCCGTGATGAGTCCGTGCCAGCGCCCCTCGACTTCGCTCGGGACGAGCGGATGCAAAAGCCGAAAAAACTCTCCTACAAGGACCAGCGCGATCTCGATCTGCTGCCGGCCCGGATCGAGGAGCTGGAGGCGGAAATCGCCCGCGACGAGGCGGCGCTCTCCGATCCCGATCTCTACAGCCGCGACCACGGCCTGTTCGAACGGCTGACCCAGGCTGTGGAAGCCGCCAGGACCGAACGCGACGCGGCGGAGGAACGCTGGCTGGAACTGGCGGAAAAGGCCGAGGCGCTGGCGGGTTAGCCCTGATCGTCATACCGGCGAAGGCCGGTATCCAGACTGCGGCGTCTGTATAAGGAAAAGACTGGACCCCGGCCTTCGCCGGGGTGACGAATAAGGCGACGACGGAATTCTACCCCGCCCGCGCCTGCTCCAGCCGTCGGCGAATGTCCGCGTCGGATGGCGCCCCGCGCGCGGCCTGTTCGAGGAGAACCAGCCCCTCGGCCCGACGCCCGGCCTTGAACAGAATCCAGCCCAACGTGTCCGCCATCACCGGATTGTCGCGGTCGAGCGCATGGGCGCGCCGGGCAAGCGGCAAGGCGCGGTCCACCGCGCCGGTCTCCGAATAGGCCCAGGCGAGATTGTTGAGCACCGTCGCGTCATTGTCGCCGAGCCGGGCGCGCAGGCTTTCATAGGTCCGGATCGCGCCCGCCCAGTCCTGCGCCAGCATCGCCCGGTTGGCATGGATGTTGAGCGCCGGGACGTTGCGCGGATTCTGGCGCAGGAAGAGCGCGAGCACCTGGCTCGCCGCCTCGGCCTGGCCGGAGCGTTGCAGCGCTTCGATCAGGCGCAGCGCCACGCCTTCGGAGAAGGCGATGTTGGCCGCGCGGCGATACTGCTCGGCCGCGCCCGCGAAATCGCCGCGCACGCCCAGCGCATCGCCGACCAGCATATGCGCTTCCGGCGCGCCGGGATTGGCGGCCTGGAGCCGCCGCGCCCGGCCCAGCGCCTCCTCGCCCAGCCCGCGCGCGAGCAAAGCGGAGACGAAGCGGACCTGCAAGGGGCCGTCGTCCGGACGCGCGTCCGCTTCGTCGCGCAGCCGGGCGAAGGCGGCATCGTCGATCCGTTCGATCGCGGTCAGCGCGGTCGGCGCGGGATTGGCGGCGCGGGCGAGATAGTGGGAGGCGCGCGCCGCGTCGCCGCCGCGCGCCAGCGCCCGGCCCATCAGCGACAGGCTGTAGGAATCGGCGTCGGGCAGATCGACGAACGGCGCGAGCGCGGCCATCGCGCCGTCGGCGTCGCCGAGGCGCCAGCGGGCGGCGGCGAGCAGACGGCGCGCCTTGCGGTTGCCGCCCTGGCGTTCCACCAGCGCCTCCAGCCGCCGTGCCGCGCCCTCGACATTGCCGGTCTCGAAGTCGATCGCGCTGGCGAGCAGCATCCCGGCGGGCATCCCGTCGAACGCGCCGCGCGTGCGGTCGTAGAGCGCGCGCGCCAGCGTGAAGTTGCGCGCCCGCGCGGCGAGCACGGCCTGGAGATAATAGGCGCCGGCATGGCCGCCGGTCAGGCGATGGACCTCGCGCGCGTCGGCGAGCATCTCGCGCATCCGGCCCATGTCGCCATAGGTGATCGCCCGCTCCAGCCGCGCGCCGACATGGGCCGGATCGCTCTCCAGCGCGCGGTCGAACCAGGGCAGAGCGGCGGCGAGGCCGTATTGGCCCCGCGTCAGCTCGGCGCGGAGCAACAGCGCGTCGGCCGATCGGGGCGCGGCGGCGACGGCGCGGTCGGCGGCCTGGATCGCCCCGCCGATATCGCCGGACGCGCGGCGGAAGCGGCCGACCTCGAGCCAGATGCCGCCGTCCTCCGGCGCCAGCGCCAGCGCGCGGCCGAACGCGGCGGCGGCCCGCGCCGTCTCGCCCAGCGCCATGTGCGCCTGCCCCCGGATGCGGGCGGCATAAGCCTCGTGCGCGGCGGGCGCGGCGGCGGCCTCGTCGAGCGCGCCGCGCGCATCGCCTTGCAGCAGCAGGGCATGGGCCATCAGGTGATGCGTGCGCTCCACCGGCGCGCCGGACTGGCGCGCGCGGGCGATCTCGGCCTCGGCGGCGGCGCCGTCATTGAGGGCGAGCTGGACGCGCGCCTGCATGATCCGCGCGGCGGCATTGTCCGGATCGGCCTGGATCGCGTTCATCAGCTCGACCCGTGCGGCGCGCAGGTCGCCGGCCTCGAACGCGGCGACCCCGCGCTCGTAAGCGGTGCCCGATCCGCCCGAGCAGGCGGCGAGGAGGAGGGCGAGGGAGAGCAGGCCGCACAAACCCCACCCGTTCGGCCCCGGACTTGATCCGGGGCTGTCGAAGCCCTGCCTTTTCTTCTTCCTTGGGAAAAAGAAGGGAAGCCCTTCGACAGGCTCAGGGCGAACGGTGTGGGTGGGGAGGCTGGCGCGCATATTTACGGCTGCAACCCGTATTGCTTCAGCAGGTCGTAGAGCGTGGGCCGGCTGATGCCGAGCAAACGGGCGGCGCCGGAGATGTTGTTGTCGGCCCGGGCCAGCGCCTTGCGGATCGCGCGGCGGTCCGCCTCCTCGCGCGCGGCCTTGAGGTTGACCGGCAGCGCGTCGGCCTCGTTCCCGACGAGGTCGAGATCCTCGGCCGACACGAACTTGCCGTCGGCCATGATGACGGCGCGCTTCAGCCTATTCTCCAACTCGCGGATATTGCCCGGCCAGGGCCACGCCTCGATCGCGGCCAGCGCGCCGGGCGCGAAGCCCTTCACCTGCGGGTTCATCTCGCGGGCGAAGCGGCCCAGGAAATGCTTGGCGAGCAGTGCCGGGTCGCCCGGCCGCTCGGCGAGCGCGGGGATGCGCACGACGATCTCGGCGAGCCGGTAATAGAGATCCTCGCGGAACGTGCCCTCGGCGATCATCGCCTCCAGATTCTGGTGCGTGGCGCACACGATCCGCGTGTCCACCGCGATCGGCTTGCGGCCCCCGATCCGCTCGATCACCCGCTCCTGGAGGAAGCGCAGCAGCTTGACCTGGAGGGCGAGCGGGATGTCGCCGACCTCGTCGAGGAACAGGGTGCCGCCATGGGCGAGCTCGATCTTGCCCTCGGTGGTGCGCACCGCCCCGGTGAAGGCGCCCTTCTCATAGCCGAACAATTCGGCCTCCAGCAGGTTCTCGGGGATCGCGGCGCAGTTGATCGCGACGAAGCCGCCGCCGCGCCGGGCGCTGGCCTGGTGCAGGCCGCGCGCGAGCAGCTCCTTGCCGGTGCCGGACGCGCCGAGCAGCATGACCGAGACATTGGTGTCGGCGACCCGCTCGATGGTGCGCGCGACCTTCGCCATTTCCGGCGCGGCCGTCACCATCGTGCCGAGCACGGTGCGCTCGTCGCCGACCTCGCTCTCCAGCCGCTTGTTCTCCGTCTCGATGCCGTGGAGCTGGAAGGCGCGGCGCACGATCAGGCCGAGCTGGTCGATGTCGACCGGCTTCTGGTAGAAATCGTAGGCGCCCGACGCGATCGCCTTCAGCGCGCTTTCGCGCGCGCCGTGGCCGGAGGCGACGATCACCTTGGTCTCGGGCTTCAGCGACAGGATCGACTCCAGCGCGGCGAAGCCCTCGCTGACCCCGTCCGGGTCGGGCGGCAGGCCGAGATCGAGCGTCACCACCGCCGGCTCGGCGGCGCGCAGCATGTCGATCGCCGCGTTGCGGTCGGAGGCGACCAGCACCTCGTAATCGTCATAGGCCCAGCGCAACTGGCGCTGGAGCCCCTCGTCGTCCTCGACGATCAGCAGCCTGGGTTTCAGCGTCTTGGGGTTCACAGGAGCGTTCATGCGCGCATCCGTTCCTTGAGCAAGCGGTCGTAATAGGGGCCGGCCCGGCTATCCGCGCCGGACAGGAAGATGGTGAAGCAGGTGCCTTCGCCCTCGGCGCTCTCGACCTCGAGCCGGCCGCCCATCGCCTCGATCAGCGCGCGCGCCTCGTGCGCGCCGATGCCGAAGCCGGCCTCCTTGGTCGATGCGAAGGGCTGGAACAGGCGGGTGCGGACGAACTCGCCCGACATGCCGTGGCCGCGATCGGCGATCTCGATGACGACGTCGCCGCCGCTTTCGCGCGCCGCGAGGTCGACCGGCGCGCCCGGCGCGCTGGCGTCGATCGCGTTCTGGACGAGATGGGCGAGCGCCTGTTCGAGCCCGGCCGGCCCGGCGACGCATTCGAGGCCGGGATCGCAGGCGACGCGCACCGGATGGAGGCGCGCCTTGCCCTCGGCGACGGCGCGCAGCATCGGCTCCAGCGACAGCGCGCGCGGCGGATCGGCGTCGCGCGCCGCGCCGGGGGAGAGGCGCACCAGGAGGTCGTTCATCTTGCGGACCGAGCTTTGCAGCGTCGCGATCATGTCGGCGCGGAATTCCGGATTGTCGGCGTGGCGCTCGGCGTTGCGGGTGACGAGGGAAAGCTGGCTCACCAGATTCTTGATGTCGTGCAGGATGAAGGCGAAGCGCCGGTTGAACTCGTCGAAGCGGCTGGCGTCGGCCAGCGCCTGTTGGCCGCGCGCCTCGGCGATATAGCTCGCCGCCTGCACGCCGGCGGTGCGGAACAGGTCGAAATCCTCCCAGTCGAGCGGCCGGCGCTCGGGCGGATGATCGAGGATGACGAGGCCGACCAGCCGGCCGTCGTGGATCAGCGGCACGCCGGCCCAGGCGCGCTCCAGCCCGGCGAGCCAGGCCGGCACGGGCAGCACCTGCCCGCCGACGGTCAGCGCGCCGGCGCGCGCCGCGTCGAAATCGAGCACGAAGACGTGCGATTCCATGTGGCGCAGCAGGCTTTCCGCGCCGTCGCCGGTGGCCGGCAGATGCGCGTCGGAATTCCAGCGCGCCGCGGGCGTCAGCCGGTACTGGCCGTCGGCGACGAGCAGCAGCCCCGCCGAGGCCCCGCCGATGTCGGCGAGCGCCTTCACCACCCGTTCCTCCAGCGGCGCGCCGTCGGCGCCCTCGCGGTCCAGGGTGGCGACGAAGCGCAGCCATTCGCGGCGATAGTCGTAGCGATGCTCGAACATATGCTTGGCGAGGAAGACGCGCAGCCGCGCGCGGGCGCGTCCCGACGGGAGCAGCACCAAAGCAAGGAAGGTCATCGCGAAGACGATGCCGAACTGGGCGATCAGCCCCCAATGGCCGCCGACGATCTCCATCGCCCGCGCCGCCGCCATCATCACCGCGAGATAGGCGAGGATCGCCACCGCCGAGACGGACTGGAAGGTGGCCGCGCGCGACAGCCGGAACGTCCACGGCGCGCCGCCGCGCGGGCCGAGCGCGAACAGCAGCGCCATCAGCGTCAGCGCCAGCCCGCGCAGCGCGAACAGGTCGTCGGCGAGGCCGTGGGTGAAATAAGCGAGCGTGTAGGCGTGAAGGTCGTAGGCCCACATCAGGGCGAGCGCGAGCATCGGCAGCTTCAGCGCCGCGCGCGAGCCGGGCGCGGCCTGGCCGTAGAGATTGTGGACCAGGATCAGCGCGCCGGCGGCGACGGTGAGGCCGAGCAGCCGGCCGGTCGCGACCAGAGCGTCGAACGCGGCCGGCATGTCGCCGAATTGCGGGATGAGCCCGCCGACCACGATCTGGAGGCCGATCACCGCGGCGACGGCGGCATAGACGGCGCGCACGGCGGGCTGGCCCGCGCCCTGCCCGCCCTCCGCCTCGCGCATCAGCGCGTAGAGAAAGGCGAGGAAGGCGAGGTTGCGCATCCCCTCGGCGAGCAGGGCGAGCAGGCCGTGGGCGCCGATCGTCGCCAGCGCCAGGGTCCAGACCGAGACGGTGGCGAAGGCGATGGCGAGCGGACGGTTGCGCGCGTCGCCGTTCCAGTGCCGCGCGCGGGCGATCGCCAGCGCGCCGAACAGCACGGACGCGGCGAGCAGGCTCCACTGGGCGACGAGGCCGAACATCAGCGCGCGCCCTCCGGCCAGAGGATCACCCGCGCGGTCTGGAGGAGGATCAGGATGTCGAGGAAGGGGGTGTAGTTCTTCGCGTAATAGAGGTCGTATTCGAGCTTCTCGCGCGCGTCCTCGACGCTGGCGCCATAGGGATAGTTGATCTGCGCCCAGCCGGTGATGCCCGGCTTCACGACATGGCGCTCGGCATAATAAGGCAGGCGCGCCTCGAGGTCGGCGACGAACTGGGGCCGCTCCGGGCGCGGGCCGACGAAGCTCATCTCGCCCTTCAGCACGCTCCACGCCTGCGGCAGCTCGTCGATCCGGACCTTGCGGATGAAGGCGCCGATCCGGGTGACGCGCGGGTCGTCCTTCTTCGCCCACACCGCCTTGCCGCCGACTTCGGCGTCGGTGCGCATCGAGCGCAATTTGACGACCTCGAACGTCTCGCCATAGAGCCCGACGCGGCGCTGGCGGTAGAAGGCCGGCCCCTTGCTCTCCAGCTTCACCGCGATCGCGGTCAGCACGATCAGCGGCGCGGCGAGGATGAGCAGGGCGAGGCTGACGACGATGTCGAACAGCCTTTTGCCCCAGCCCGACAGCCGCCGCCCGGCCGAGAAGCCGTCGGAGAAGATCAGCCAGGACGGGTTGAGGCTGTCGAGATCGACCCGGCCCGTTTCGCGCTCCAGGAAGCTGGAGAAGTCCTGGACATGGACGCCGGTGGTCTTGATCCTGAGCAGGTCGTTGAGCGGCAATGCGTTGCGCCGTTCCTCCAGCGCCAGCACGACCTCGCCCGCCCCCAGCTTCAGCAGGTGATCGGGCAGGCTCGCGATGTCGGCGCGGTTGACCGCCCGGGCGACCTCGACCGCGCCGTCGTTCATCGCGACGAAGCCGACGACCGCGAAGCCCGCCTCGGGCCGCCCGGCCAGCGCCTCGATCCGCGCGGCGCGCGCGCCGGCGCCGAGCACCAGCAGCCGGCGCCTGAACCGGTCGCCGCCGAGCACGTCGCGCAGCGCGAGGCGCACGCCGATCATGCCGGCGAGCGCCAGCCACATCGCGTAGAACAGGCTGGAGCGCCAGAAGCTGACCGGCGGCAGGATGAAGAAGACGAGCGACAGGAACAGGATCGCCAGCATCGCCGCGACCACCAGCCGGGCGACGGCGAAGCGCAGCGAGCCCAGCGCCTCGGCGCCGTAGACGCCGACCGCGACCATCGCGAGTTGCAGGGCGGCGGCGAAGGCGACGATGTTGGGCAGCCGCTCGCCGCCCGGATCGAACTCCCCCGAAAGCTGCCACAGCCGCAGCGTCCAGCCGATCTCGGCGGCGAGCAGCAACAGGACGAAGTCGATCGCCCCCAGCAGCAGCACCGCATAGGGGATATAATGCTTGAACAGCCGGATCACGGGCGAAGCCCTCCGGCCGTCGGCTCATGTGTAAGACATCCCGACACGTGGCGAGTGTCGGAGAAATTGACAAATTATCGGTAAAGAAAGGGGCAAAAGCGGGGGCGACACCCGTGAGAGGGGGAAGGCGCCGCCCCCGCCCCGCTCAACCCGCCATGTACCAGGCGAGCAGAAGGATCGGCACGACGACGCCGACGGCGAACAGCAATTGCGCCGTCACGCTCGGGCGGAACCGCGCGGCGTGGAGGCGGCGGAAGGCGGCGAGCCTGGGAGCCAGGCCGTCGCGGCCGGTCACCATGCCCACCTCCAACTGGCTGCCCTTGGTGAGGAAGCGGATCAATTCCTCGGTCTCCTCGTCGCTGATCTGCGGGTGGCGGCGCAGCAGCGTCTCCATCCGGTCCATCCGCGCCTCGGTGGTTTCGTCTTGCGTCTCGGCGCGCGGCTCCAGCACGCGCGTGTGCGCGACATTTGCGGTTTTCATCGTTCAGGTCTCTTTCCCGTGTGGCCGGCGCGCGCGCGTCAGCGCGGCCGGGCCGGCCGGTTCATCCGATAATGCGAAGGGAGGGCCGGGCTGCGGCCCGCCGGTCAGCCGCGCGGCGGGGCGCGGGCGCGAAAGCCGCTCGCGACATGCGCGGCGAGCGGATCGGAGGACAGGGAAGCGAGCGGCGTTTCCGGCCGTGCGGGAAGCGGCAGCGCGGCGAAAGCGGGCGGGAGCGCCGCCGCGCCGCCGCCGTCGATCTGGTCGCCGGCGCGGACATCGGACCGGGCGACCCGGCTGTCCGTCGCCGGCTTGGCCGCGAAGCGCGGCGCCGGCGCGGAATCGACGACAGCGGGCGATCCGATCGAGGGAGCGCCGATCGGGTTTGCGATCGGCGCGCCGGCCTCGCCGACCAGCACCGCGAGCCAGGCCGCGAGGAACAGGAACGCCGCGACGGCCCCCTTTCGCGGGCCGGGCCGGTCTTCGGCGGCAAGGCGGGCGGCGTGATTCACCCGGCCGAGATAGGCGGTCCGGGCGCAAGCGCAAGGCGCGGCGGGGCTATCGGCAAGGGGCCGCAAGCGGCTAGGAAGGGCAGATGAGCGCAGCCTCCCCTCCGCCGGTCACGCCCGTCATCCTGTGCGGCGGGGCGGGGACGCGGCTGTGGCCGCTCTCGCGCGCGGCGCGGCCCAAGCAGATGTTGGATCTGACGGACGGCGGCGGCACGATGCTGGCGTTGACCACCCAACGGGTCGCCGATCCTTCGCTCTACGGCCCGCCGCTGGTCGTCGGCGCCGAAAGCCAGGCCGATGTCATTGCCGGCGAGGTGGAAGGCGCGACCCTGATCCTGGAGCCCACGGCGCGCAACACCGCGCCGGCCATCGCGCTGGCCGCGCTCAACGCCGCGCCCGGCGCGGTGCTGCTGGTGCTGCCGAGCGACCACCATGTCGCCGATCCGGCCGGCTTCGACGCGGCGGTGCGCCGCGCGCTGCCGCTGGCGCGGGACGGCTGGATCGTCACCTTCGGCATGACTCCGGACCGGCCGGAGACGGGCTACGGCTATATCCGGCGCGGGGAGAGGCTGGGCGAGGGGCTGTTCGCGGTCGATCGCTTCGTCGAGAAGCCGGACGCCGCCACCGCCGCCGCCTGGCTGGCCGAGGGCGGTCATGACTGGAACGGCGGCATCTTCCTGATGCGCGCCGACACCCTGATCGACGGGCTGGCGGCGCATGCCCCCGATATCCTCGCCGCCGCGCGCGCCGCCGTGGCGGGGCAGGCGGCGGACGGCGCGCGCCTCAGCCCTGATGCGGAGGCCTTCGCGGCGGCACCCTCGATTTCGATCGATTATGCGCTGATGGAGAAGGCGGCGCGGGTCGCGGTCGCGCCGGTCGCGATCGGCTGGTCCGATATCGGCGGCTTCGCGGCGCTGCGCGACATCATGGCGCGGGACGCGGCGGGCAATGCGATCGCGGGCGATGTGCTGGCGATCGACGCGGAAAATTGCCTGATCCGGTCGGACGGGCCGCTGGTCGCGGCGATCGGCGTCAGGGATCTGGTCGTGATCGCCGCCGGCGGCGCGGTGCTGATCGTGCCGCGCGAGCAGAGCCAGCGGGTGAAAGAGATTGTCGAGCGATTGAAGGCGG
Organism: uncultured Sphingosinicella sp.; assembly: GCA_964614625.1. Taxonomy (GTDB): domain Bacteria; phylum Pseudomonadota; class Alphaproteobacteria; order Sphingomonadales; family Sphingomonadaceae; genus Allosphingosinicella. Next base: position 17,083 of record CAZTPD010000013.1, read on the forward strand.
AAGGACGCGAATCATGGACATGAGGACGCTGGGCGCGAGCGGACTGGAGACGCCCCGGCTGGTGCTGGGCGGCAATGTGTTCGGCTTCACCGTGAAGGGCGAGGAGGCGTTCGCGATGCTCGACCGCTTCGTCGCGGCGGGCGGCACGATGATCGACACGGCCGACGTCTATTCGAACTGGGTGCCGGGCCATGTCGGCGGTGAATCGGAGACCCTGCTCGGCGAATGGCTGAAGCGGCGCGGGCGGCGCGACGACGTGCTGATCGCGACCAAGGTCGGCTTCGACAAGGGCCTCTCGCCCGCGCATATCGAAGACGCCGTCCATGCGTCGCTGGCCCGGCTCGGCACCGATCATGTCGATCTCTATTACGCGCACAAGGACGATCCCGAAACGCCGCTGGAGGAGACGCTGGCGGCGTTCGACAAGCTGGTGAAGGCCGGCAAGGTCCGCGCGATCGGCGCCTCCAACTATTCCGCCGACCGGTTGGCGGCGGCGCTCGACATCTCCGCGCGCGACGGGCTGGCGGCGTTCACCGTGCTCCAGCCCGAATATAATCTGATGGCGCGTGGCGACTTCGAAGGCCCGGTCCAGCGGCTCTGCGTCGAGCGCGGCCTCGGCGTCCTCCCCTATTTCGGCCTCGCCTCCGGCTTCCTCACCGGCAAGTATCGGTCCGAGGCGGATTTCGGGCAGAGCCCGCGCGGGGCCGGCATGGCACGCTACCTGAACGAGAAGGGCCGCGCGGTGCTCGCCGCGCTCGACGAGGTGGCGGCCGAAACCGGCGCGACGCAAGGGCAGGTCGCCCTGGCCTGGCTCGCCGCCCGCCCCGGAATCACCGCCCCCATCGCCAGCGCCACCAGCCGCGCTCAGCTCGACGAGCTGCTCGGCGTTTTGACGCTGGAACTGAGCGCGGCGCAGGTGGAGCGGCTGGAGGCGGCGTCGGCCTGAACGGCGCGGGTCATTCCATGGCCGGGGCCGTCGCGGGCGGCTGCTCCGGCGGCTGCTCGGCCTGGTTCCGCGCCTGTTCTTCCTCCGCCATCTCGCGGCTGATGGCGCACGCGGTGTCCAGCGGCACCAGCGTTTTGGCTTCCTGGACGGAATGGGTGGCCTGCTGGGGCACGACGAAGATGAAGCGCACCGCCGCAAAGTGGCAGGGGACGATCAGCTCGAAATGGCGGGTCCGCGATTCTCCCGGGGCCAGATCGAAATGGAAGTAGCGATAGCCGGTGGTGGTGCGGACGAAGGCACGCGCCGGGATGCCCGTGCGCGCTTCCTGCCGCCGCTGCCGGCGGTCCCAACGATCTTTTTCGATGTCGAGGCATCTGCTCCACTGCGCGCCGCCCGCCGTCTCCTCGAGCAGCGGCTCGGGCTGGAGATCGAAGCGGAACGTCTCGGCGCGCTGATAGGCGCCCGTTCGCCGGAAGCCGTGCGCGTCGATCGCCACGCAATCATAGCCGGCGGAGGAGGAGCCTAGATTGGTGATGCGCCCGATGAATTGCAGCAGCACCCGGGGCGACCCGTCCGGCTCCGGCGCCAGCGGCGCGACGTTCACCTCGGTGCTCACATCGAGCTTCGGCCGGCCTCGGTCCTCGAGATAATAGAGCAGCGCGCCTCCGAATATGGCGGCGGCGGCGGCGATGCCGGTCATGCCCATGCCCAGATGCCCGAGTTTGACCGCATCCTTCCGGAAAAGGTGGATGACCGCGACCGCCGTCAGAGCGACGACCACGATGATGATCACAAGAACAGGCCACCCTCGCAGCATCGCGCGCCTCCCGTTTCAGACGCGCAATGAACCTGATTCCCGCCTCCTTCCTCAACGCGTTTCGCATCCATTTCGGAACGAACCGCCGCCGCACCTTCGATTCCCCTCCCTTTCAGAGAGGGGTCAGGGGTGGGTCGGCGCACAGCGCCTTTCCTCCGGACACAGCGTGGCCGCACACTTTGTCAGGGTTTCGCGCAGAGACGCAGAGGCGCAGAGAGGTCCGTGAGGCGGGATGGCCGGGATTATTCGCGGCTGTCGGGAGGTGTTCAGTCTCTCCGCGTCTCTGCGCGAACAGAATCCGGCCTCCGGCCGGAGCACCGGGAATCGCGTCAGTCCGCGTCCCCGTCCAGCCCCAGTTCCGCGACGATCTCCTCGATCGGGGTGCCGCGCGGGATGACGTGATAGGCGTCAGGCGCGCTGCCCTTCAGCACGGTCACCGCATCCTTCGGGCAGATGTCGAAGCAGCCGACGCGGGCGAAGAGGATGCGCGCCTTGCGGCCCTTGCCGGTCTTCAGCGCCTTGCGCACCGCCTTGTCGATCCGCTCGCCGCCGTCCGGCCCGAAGCCGCCGTCGATCTTGCGCGCGCATTTGCGGCAGACGAGGATCACCTCGTCATGGCCGCTGCGGACCTTGCGGATGGGCTTGCTCATCTCATGCGCCTCACCCCTTCACATCGGAATGAGAGGGGGCGGGCGCAAGTGGATGGCGTGGCTCAGCGCCGGTCGAACACCCCCAAAGCCGCCACCGTCATCGCCTCGACGGCGGTGGCGATGGTCGGTTCCGGTTCCGGTGCCCAGAAGGGGCTGTGGAGCGAGGGGAGTTGCGACATGTCGCCGGCCGCCGCGTCCCAGCGCGCCTGGGGGACGCCGCCGACCCAGAAGATCAGGCTCTCCATGCCGGGATTGGCGAGCCGGTAGCGGCCGAAATCCTCGCCGGCCATGACCGGGCGGATCGGGCGCACCCGGTCCGCGCCGAAATGGTCGCGGAAGCCGGCGATCACGCTGGCGGTGAAGGCGTCGGTATTGACCGTGGCCGGGGTCGCCTCCGCCTCGCGCACGGTGACGATCGGCATGCGGTCCTCCGGCACGCCGGCGGCGATCGCCTCGCCGCGCGCGATCCGGGCGATGCCGTCCAGCAACTGGCGGCGGATCTCCGGCGTGTAGCTGCGCACCGTGATGAGCAGGCGCGCTTCGTCCGAGATGATGTTGTGCTTGGTGCCCGCCTGGAAGGAGCCGACCGTGACGACCGCGCTGTCGAGCGGATCGAGCTCGCGGCTCACCAGCGTCTGGAGCGAGGTGACGATGCGGCTGGCGAGGACGACCGGATCGCGGGTCGTGTGCGGCGCGGCGCCGTGGCCGCCCAGCCCGCGCACCACCATGTCGACCGAATCGACATTGGCGAGCGCCGGTCCGTCCGACCAGCCGATCGTGCCGGCCGGCAGGGTCGCCGAATCGTGGAAGGCGATGGCGTGGGTCGGGCGCGGGAAGCGGGTGAAGAGGCCGTCCTCCAGCATCGCGATCGCGCCCTGGCTGGTCTCCTCGCCGGGCTGGGCGATCATGACGAGCGTGCCGGACCATCGGTCGCGCAGCGCCGCCAGCCGCCGCGCCGTGCCGACCCAGGCGGCCATGTGCGTGTCGTGGCCGCAGGCGTGCATCAGGGCGGTGTCCAGCCCCTCGCGCGTCGTGCCCCGCGCGCGGCTGGCATAAGGCAGGCCGGTCTGCTCCTCGACCGGCAGGCCGTCCATGTCGGCGCGGATCATCAGCACCGGGCCGGGGCCGTTCTCCAGCACCGCGACGACGCCGGTGACGCCGACTTGCGTTGTCACGGTGAAGCCGAGCGACCGCACCGCGTCGGCCATCAGCCCGGCGCTGCGCGTCTCCTGCATCGACAATTCGGGATTGGCGTGCAGGTCGCGATACAGCTCGAGCAGATCGGGCATGTCCTGCCGGATCGCGGCGCCGAGATCCTGGGCCTGGGCGGGAAGGGCGGTGGCCATGGCGCAGGCCCATAGCATGGCGGCGAGGCTTTTGCGTCTCATCTTCGTCCTTTCTCAGGGGCGTCCGGCCGGGACCAGCTCGATCACATCGACCAGCGATTCGAAGCGCGGCCAGGGCAAGGCCAGCCGCCAGCGGTCCGGGCCGATCCGCTGCATCATGCCCACCATGTCGCGGTCGGCGTCGATGCCGTATTGATAGGCGCGCCGCTCGTCGCCGAGCTGCATCGTGCCGAGGAAGATCAGGCGCGACGACTGGTCGGCATAGAGCCGGCCCATCGGCCGCTGCGATCCGGTCAGCTTGGCGAAGACCAGCGACTCCCCGTCGGCGCGGATGCGGCAGCGGAAGGCGGGATAGGCGACATAATCGAGCGTGCCAGACTGGCTGCCGAGCTTGATGACCCGGCACGCATAGCCGCCGGGCGGCGGCGCCGGATCGGCGAGCGCGGCATCCGGATCGAGCAGTGCGCCTTCGGCGGCGATCGCATCGCCATGGCCGCTGGCGCGGGCGGCGGCGAGACCGTCCATCCAGGCGTCGCGCCAGTCGCGCAGGCGCCGCCGGTCGTCGGGGCTGGCGACGGCGCGCCAGCTCTGCCCCGGCGCGGGCGACGGGGCGGTGACGGGCTGGGCGAAGGCCGGCGCGGCCAGCATGGCGAGGACGAGGGCGCGGAGCATCGCCGGCAGCTTGCGCCGGATCGGCCGGCGAGGGCAAGCCATGCCGCTCAGGCCGCCGTCCAGCCGCCGTCCATGCTGAGATTGGCGCCGGTGATCTGCGCCGCTTCGTCGCGGCAGAGGAAGACGGCGAGGGCGGCGACCTGGGCGGGCTGGACGAACTGCTTGGTCGGCTGGGCGGCGAGCAGGACGTCGTTGATGACCTGATCGCGGGTGAGGCCGCGGGTCTTCATCGTGTCGGGGATCTGGTTCTCCACGAGCGGCGTCCAGACATAGCCGGGGCTGATGCAATTGACCGTGATCCCGGCCTGCGCGACCTCCAGCGCCACCGTCTTGGTGAGGCCGGCAATGCCGTGCTTGGCGGCGACATAAGCGGACTTGTTGGGGCTGGCGACCAGGCTGTGGGCGGACGCGGTGTTGACGATCCGGCCCCAGCCCTTCGCCTTCATCCCCGGCAGCGCGAGGCGGGTCGTATGGAAGGCGGCGGTGAGGTTGAGCGCGAGGATGAGGTTCCACTTGTCGACCGGGAATTCGTCCACCGGCGCGACATGCTGCATGCCGGCATTGTTGATGAGGATGTCGACCCCGCCGATCTCGGCCATCATCGCCTCGATCGCGTCCGCCTTGGTGAGATCGGCGCCGTTGTAGCGGACGGTGACATTATGCGCATCGGCCAGCCCGGCGCGCTCCTGCTCGATGGCGTCCGGATCGCCGAAGCCGTTGATGACGATGTCCGCGCCCTCGGCTGCCAGCGCCTTGGCGATGGCGAGGCCGATGCCGGAGGTGGAGCCGGTGACGAGCGCGGTCTTGCCCTTGAGGAACATGGCGGGAATCCTTTCGGTTTTATCGTCATCCCGGCGAAGGCCGGGATCCAGCATTTCCTTGTCTGGTACTGGACCCCGGCCTTCGCCGGGGTGACGGGTGGAGGATGATCATTGCGCGAGGTCGAAGGCGGCGGTGCGGCCGTCGGCGATGTTGCGGGCGAGGAGAGCATCGTGGCGCATCGTCTCGGCGATGGCGGAAACGCCCTCGGCCCAGTGATGCTCCATCGTCGCGCGGGAAAATTCGAAATCGGCCGCGCCGCCCTGCCAGCCCTGCTTGCGGTAGATGAGATGGACGACGCTCACCGCATGCTCGGCGGCCATGGCGGCGAGCCGCTTCGCGTCGGGATCGCCGGCCAGCTCCGGCGGCAGCTTCGCGAGCAGGCTGCGGATCGCCTCGCGCTCCTTGCGCAGGCGGATGAGCTGGTCGGTCACCTGGCGGGTGCGGCTCGAATAGCGGATGTCCTTCTCGCGCGCATAGACGTCCATGATCGTCGCCGGCATCTCGCCGCGCGCCGGGAAGAGATCGACCTGGAAGACCAGCATGTCCTCCTTCTGGTTCTCCAGCACATGGCCGAGTGGGGTGTTGGAGACGATGCCGCCGTCCCACCACCAGCAGCCGTCGATCTCGACCGGCGGCAGGCCCGGCGGGAGCGCGCCGGAGGCCATGACGTGGCGCGCGTCGAGCCGCTCGGTCTTCGTGTCGAAATAGCGGAAATTGCCGGTCTCGACATTGACCGCGCCGACCGAGACGCGGACCGGCCCGTCGTTCAAGAGCTCCCAGTCGACATAGGCGTCGAGCGTCGCGGCGAGCGGCGTGCTGTCGTAGAAGCTGAGCGCGCCGACGCTCTTCGCCGGCGCCAGCACGGGATTGAGCAGGCGGGGCGTGAAGAAGCCCGGCACGCCCTGCGCGGCGACGGCGCCGGCGGAGAGCAGGTGAATCCATTCGCGCCATTCGTCGCCGCCGGCGAGCGGCAGAGCGGGCAGCGCCCCGGTGACCTGCTCCCAGAAGCCGCGCAGCTTCGCGACGCGCCGGTCCGGCGGGTTGCCGGCGATGATCGCGGCGTTGACCGCGCCGATCGAGATGCCGGCGATCCAGTCCACCGCGATCGCCCGCTCGGCCAGCCCTTCATAGACGCCGGCCTGATAGGCGCCGAGCGCGCCGCCCCCTTGCAGGACGAGCGCGACCCTGTCGGGAAGCGGCATCCGCTCGGGCGTGCGCGCGCGGCGGCGGGGCTGGGCGTCGGCCATGCCGGGCCTTTTCTTTTGCCGCGGTGCAATGTGCAAGCGCGTCGTTGCAACCCGACAGGCGCGCGCGCATTGTGCGGGTGGCAGAGGAGGAGTGCGTCGGATGCGTTTCGGGGACCGCAGGACCAGCGACAATGTGGAAAGCCAGCGCGGGCAGAATTTGGGCGGCCGCTCCGGCGGCGGAGGCGGCATCGGCGGCGCGGGCGCGAGCATGCTGTTCGGCCTGGTCGCCAGCAAGTTCGGCATCGGCGGGGTCATCGTCCTCGGCCTCGTCTTCCTCGTCTTCGGCGGCGGGCTGGGCGACCTGCTCGGCGGCGGCGGGCAGCAGGCGCTGGCGCCGCAGGAGGCGCGGCAGAGCGCGCAGCCGGCCGGCGACGTCTGCCAGTCCGATGAAGTGACGCGCTTCTCCTGCCAGGTGCTCGCTTCCACCGAGGAGCAATGGGCGGCGATGTTCGCGGAAAACGGATCGCGCTACGTGGCGCCGCGCATGGTCGTCTATGATCGGCGGGGCAGCTCCGGCTGCGGCGCGGCGGATTCGGCGATGGGACCGTTCTACTGCCCGGCCGACCAGCGCATCTATCTCGACACCGTCTTCTTCCGCGAGCTGGCGCAGCGTTTCCAGGCGCCGGGCGATTTCGCCCAGGCCTATGTGATCGCCCATGAGGTCGGCCACCATGTCCAGACCGTCACCGGCGTCACCGATCGCATCCGCACCGCCCAGCGCGCCGTCGGCGAGACGCGGGGCAATGCGCTGCAAGTGCGGATGGAATTGCAGGCCGATTGCTATGCCGGCGTGTGGGCGGCGCGCGAGCGCGGCGCGATGGAGGAAGGCGATCTGGAGGAAGGCATGCGCGCGGCCGCCGCGATCGGCGACGATACGCTGCAACGCGCCGCGCAGGGCACGGTGGTCCCGGAAAGCTTCACCCACGGCACCTCGGCGCAGCGCCAGGAGGCGCTGATGCGCGGCTTCCGGGGCGGCAATCCGGCGGTTTGCGACGCCTATATGCAGGGTGTCTGAGCCATCTGCGCGAGAGTGGAAGGCATCGTCCGGGGCCGTCGCGCCGGAGCTGGAAGAAATTGCGCCGGCGTGGCGGCTGCTGCCACGCCGGCGCGGACGGACGAGCAAATGGGGAGAGTCGTCCATCTTTTTGAAGCGGCCCGGAGATACGCGATCGAACCGTTCGAGCGATTCTTCTCACTAATGCGAATTAATTGCAATAGGGATTCGACAGAGACTTGTCCGATATATGCGAAGGGCATCATAGCATGATGGGTCTGGCGTTCAGATCCCGGCTATCGGATGTTCTTGCATCCCTGCGGCATGTTCCCGACAGCCGCGGCTGGGGTCGAGCGGGGCTGGAGCTGTGCTGGGCGGTCCCGTTGCTGCTGCTCGCCGGCCTTGCGGGCGGACTGGTGAGATTTCAGACGCCGCCCGACATCGCCACATCGGCCCTCATCGCGATGACGCTCTTCCTCGTTCCGGCGTTCGGCGAGGAACTGCTGTTTCGGGGATTGGCGATTCCGAGGGGCCGTCGAAGCCCCCGTTGGATCGCGTTTTCGGTCGTGCTGTTCGTTCTGTGGCATCCGTTGCAGGCGGTGACCTTCGGGCCGCCTTGGGCGTCGTCATTTCTCGACTTTTGGTTTCTCGCGGCCGTCGCGATCCTTGGCCTAGAGCATGATGACATCAGGCTGCACCGTATCCTGAGTTTCTGAGGTATTTG
>CAZTPD010000014.1:0-25271 GCA_964614625.1 uncultured Sphingosinicella sp.
AACGGAAAGCCCTTTTTGCGCGCCGGGAAAGCGGTTACGTCATCGTGATGACCGATACCCCCGCGCCGCCGCTGCGCCCCTCGCTCTTCTGGTTCTCGATCTTCTACGGCGGTATGGTCTGCATCGCCGGCGTGCTCGGCAACAAGCAGGTCGCGCTGGGGCCGCTCGCGGTCGAGGCGGGCATCTTCGCCTTCCTGTTCCTCGTCATCACCTCGAGCGCGGTGGCGGAGCTGCACGGGCGGCCCGTCGCCAACAAGCTGGTGCTGATCGGCTTCGTGCCGCTGATCTTCTCGATGCTGCTCACGACGCTCGTGCTGGCGCTGCCCGCCTCGCCCGAAATGGCGCCGGACCGCCTCGCCGCCTTCGACCTCATGATGAAAGCCACACCGCGCATCTGGCTCGCCGGCATCATCGCCTACGGCATCTCGCAGATCCTCAACGTCACCATCTTCACCGCGCTGCGCGGCAAGGCGGCGGAGGGCGGCGGCGCCGGCTCCTGGGTGTGGCTGCGCGGCGCCATCGCCAGCGTGCTCTCCCAGATCGTCGACACCTTCCTGTTCATCACTATCGCCTTCTACGGCATCTTCCCGATCGCCGGGCTGCTGGCGGGTCAGATGGTCGCCAAGGTGGTGCTCTCGATCGTGATGGTGCCGATCTTCATCACCCTCTTCGTCGCATTGGGCCGCAAGCTCGACGCGCGGGGCTGAGTCACTCCCGCCACGCCCGCGCCGCCAGCCTGACCGGCGCCATTCGCGCATCGACCAGCACGTCCTCGGCGAACTCGGCGCCCATCAGCGCGACCCGCACATCGAGCGCGAACCAGGACGATTTCACCTGCGGCTGAAGTTGCGCGTCCATCGGTACGGCCAGTTCGCTCAGCGATTCGGTGCGCCAGAAATCGACCATATTGTCCCAGCCCGCCGCCGGCCGCGCCGCGATGATCCGACGCGCGCGCGCTACGTCGATCTGCCCCGGCGCCAGCATCGCCAGCAGCGGTGCCTGATCCTCGGTCAATGTGTTGACGTTGAGCGGCGACAGGTCCGCCACCGGCAGCGCGCACAGCCAGGGCCGCAGCCGCGCGAAGATCTCCGGGGTCATACCGGCCAGCCCCCGCGCCTCGCCCACATCTGCGAACAGGGTGTTGGGGACGCGATAGGGCGTCCCGCCGCCACCCTGGGCCGCGTCCTCCGCCCCGCCCGCCGCGCTGCGCGAATCGCTGTCCGCCCAGTCCGCCGCCGCCTCGGCGATCCGCCGCGCCTCGCCCTCGCCGACGCCGATCAGCATCATCAGCCCGGCGAATTGCGACACGCCGGTGTTGCGCCGGACCAGCCGGGTGCGCGGATCGCCCTCGACCACGCTGTTGAGGTTGAAGCAATTGCCGCCGTCCACGACGCGCACCGCCGCCAGCCCGCCGTCGGGCAGCGGCACCTGCCGCACGCTCCCCTGCCAGCCGCCCGCCAAGATCGTCTTGTCGCGGTCCTGCGATTGCAGATCGTCGATGGTGAGCAGGGCCAGCTCGGTGATGCCGTTCGCATGGGCGCGCGCCTGATCGAGCGCATAGGCATTGGCCGCCACCGCGCGCGACAGCCGCAACTTCTCCATCGCCGCCGCCGCGATCGCGCCGGTGACGGCGACCAGCAGCAGCACCGCGAGCAAGGCCGCGCCGCGCTCCCGCCAGCGCACCGTCACCGTCCCGTCCCCACGACGAAGACCTGCCGCAGCAGCCCGTGCCGTTCGCTGTCCGTGACCAGCTCGACCGCCGCCGGCAGCCGTGTGCCGTCGGCCGGGTCCCAGGCATCGCGCCACTCGCCGCGATCGTCGCGATAGCGCAGCCGGGCCACGCCGACGCCGCCGATCAGCGGCACGATTGTCGCCCCACCGCCGCCGTCCACCCGTTCGAAGGCCAGCCGCTCCAGCACCCCGCCGCGCAGGCGATAGCCGACCCGTTGCAGCGCCGCGCCCTCGTCCCCCGCGCTCCAGCCGCGCCGGACGAAGGCCATCAGCATCTCCGTCTCGCCACCCGCCCCGGTGAAGGCGCGCTGCGGCCGGCCGTCGCCGTCGCGATGGATGCGCGGCGCCGCCTGCGCCATGTCGGCGGTGAGCAAAGCCTGGAGCCGCCGCACCTCGCCCGTCTCGGCGAGCAGCCGGTCCGCCGTCTCCTGCGTGCGGGCGCTGACCGACAGCAACGCCACTCCCGCCGCCGTCAGCATCCCGAAGATCGCCAGCGCGATCAGCATTTCGACAAGCGTGAAGCCGTGTTCGGCGGAACGCCGAAGGGGTGTGAAGCCCTGTTGGGCGGAACGCCGCACGCTACCCCATTCGTCATGCCGGACTTGATCCGGCATCCACCTTCTTCGGGCGGAGGGGAAAGGAAAGGTGGACCCCGGATCAAGTCCGGGGTGACAGGTAAGATGGAGACGACTCCGCCTCATCACCCGGCCCGCCGGAAGATCGTCAGCCGCGCGCGGCCCGGCCCGCCGTCCAGATCGGCGACCATGATCTCGATCTGCTGGATGCGCGCCTCGGGCGAGCGCGCGACGATACGCGTCCAGCTCCAGCGCCGGCCACCGTTCAGCGCTTCCCCGGCCGTCGTGCCGAAAGCGGGCGCCGCCGGATCGGTCAGCGTCTCGGCGGCGAGATTGGTCGCGACGATCCGCGCCAGCGTCTGCTCGCCGATCCGCGCGCTGTTCGCCGCCGTCGCCCCGCCGAGCCGCAGGAGCGCGAGGGCCGCCAGGCTGAAGATGGCAAGCGCCACCAGCATCTCGATGAGGGTGAAGCCCGCCTCCTCTCTCCCCCTCCCTTTCAGGGAGGGGTTAGGGGTGGGTGGCGAGCGGAGCGAGCCCGGAGACTCCGTGTTTCGACCGCCTTCGGCGGCACCCACCCCCGACCCCTCCCTAAGAGGGAGGGGGGAAAGATTGCCCCTACCGCCGGACATGGATCGTCCCGTCGCCGCGAATCTCGACGGCGGCCCGGGCATCGCCCCGGCGCAGCGTCACGTAGAGCGGATCGGCGAGCCCGGTCGTGTCGAAGCGGGTGCGGCCGCCTTCCGCCTCGGTGCCGCGCGCCCAGTCATGACGCGCCGTCTCGCGCCATTCCCCGTCGGCGCGCCGCGACAGCACATAGCCGCCGCTCCCCACGTCGATCGCCGCCGCGCGCGCTTCCACGATCGCATTGTCGCGCGCCGCCTTGGCCCGCGCCGCGAAGCGCTCCGCCTCGGCCTGCACGCTCCCGCCCGGCTCCGGCATCACCAGCACGACCGCCGCGGCGGCGAGGCCCAGGATCACCAGCACGACCATCATCTCCACAAGCGTGAAGCCGTGCTCGCGCGCGCGCCGATGCAGGGATGAGGGGGAGCGGATCACGGCCATCGCCCTATTTCAGTTCCGTTTCACTGCGGTTGCAACCGCGCGCGGGTCCGCGCCGGATAGAAGAGCGCGAGCAGCCGATCCGCCAGCCGCTCCGCCTCGCCGGCATCGAGATCGACGATCGCCTGGTTGTGCATGCCCGAAGCGCCGGCGGTGTCGACCAGCAGGCTGGCGAGCGCGAGCGGGCGCTGCACCGGGCCGCGCGACACGCTGATCGTCTGCGCCTTCTCGAAGGGCACGATCCACAGCCGCCGGGTCAGGAAGCCGTGCCGCACGAACAGCGCGCGCGCGTCGATCGCATGGCCATGCCTGCGCCAGCGCAGCGCGGCGGCAATGGCGAGAACGAGCAGCGCCGCCCCGCCAAGCCCCGCCAGCGGCTCGACGGCGAAGGCCGCGCCGGCCGCGATCGCCGCCAGCCCCAGCCACGGCCCCGCCCGCCGCAGCAGCGCCCGGCGCGGCACGCCGCGAAACTCCGTCCGGGGCGGCGGCGCGGGAAAGCCCGCTTCGGCCAGGATCGGCAGCAATTCCTCCATCCGCGCGAACGGCGCGGCGACCTGCACGCCGCCTTCCTTGCGGTCCGCGCCCAGCGTCTGGAAGGACAGAGCGTGCCAACCGAACAGCCGCTGCAACGGCCCGCTCTCGATCAGCGCGACCTGCGTGCGGCGCAGCGGAATGACCAGGTCGGTCAGCGTCACCAGCCCCCGCTTGCGCCGGAAGCCCGCCGCCGTCCGGGTCAGCCGAAAGCCGAAATTGGCCGAGACCATCCGCGCTATGCCCGCGATCATGCCGGCGAGGAGCAGGATGACCGCGAGCGTCGCCACCGTCCCCGCTGTCGCCATGTGCAACGCCTGGTCGGCCCGCTCGGAATTGAACCACCGGTTCCATTCCACCAGCCCGAGCTGATCGAGATATTGCGTGACCGCCGCGATCACCGCGAGGAAGACCAGCGAGAAATTGAACAATCCGGCGAGCAACAGCCGGGGGACGTCCATCGCGAAGAGCAGCGGCTCCGCGGCGGGCGCCGGTTCCGCGCTCTCGTCCATCGCCACCGCCGCCGCCTTGCCGCGCCGGACCCGGTCGCGCAGCGCCCGGGCGTCGGCCAGCGCGATCATGTCGAGCCGGCCTTCCTCCTTGTCCGATCCGCCGGTCTCCACCGTCACCCGCGCCGTGCCGAAGATGCGGGCGAGCAAGGGCTGCTCGATCGCGATGTCCTGCACCCGATCGAACGGGATCACCCGGCGCTGGCGCTGGAGCACGCCCTTCTCGATCACGATCTCGTTCGCCTCGACCCGATAGGTGAAGCGCCACCAGGCGAGCGCCACGAAGGCGCCGCCCGCCAGCAGCAGCAGCGCCGCGACCAGCAGCGCGCCGCCGCCCTGCCTGGCCGTCGCCACCGTGAGGCCGATGAACGCCACCAGCATCTGCGGCACGACCTTGAGCCAGCGGACGGCAAGCGTCGCCGGATGCAGGCGGCGGGGTTCGGCGGCCCCGCCGCTCACAACAGATCCTGCCGGATCTGGCCGCGAATCGAATCGCGCATCCGCTCCGCCTCGGCCTGAGCGAGTCCCGGCAGCGGCACCGACGCGCCGCGCGTCCCGGCGGTGTGCAGGATGAGCGTGGCGAGGCCGTAGCGCCGCTCGATCGGGCCTTGCGAGATGTCGATATGCTGGACCCGGCCGAACGGCACGACCGTCTTCACCCGCTTGATGAGGCCGGAGCGGATCAGGATCTCGTCCGCGCCCTCGCGATAGCCCCAGGCCCGGTAGCGCCGCTCCGGATAGAGCGCGACCACGACCAGGGCGAGCGCCGCCGCGACGCCGGGGACGAGCCCGAGCGGCAGCGCCGTCTCGCGCAGCGGCGCGAGGTCGAGCAGCGCGATGGGCGCGAGCAGCGCCAGCGCCGCGATGAGGAAGCGGACGCGCAGCACCCTGATCTGATCGGGATGCAGCGCCGTCAGCCGCGATTCCTCGCGGAACCCGCCCGGTTCGTCGGATGTTTCGTCCGTCTGCACGCTTTGTCCTCCCGCTTCCGGCGGTCCCTGTCGTGACATTCCCCGCCGGACAGGGAAAGAGGGCTTCGCGCCACAAGGGAGTCCGCGATGCTTTCAAGACCGTTCGTTCGCGCCGTCCTGGCGGGGGCGTTCGTCATGCTGGTGGCGCTGGCGGCGGTCGTGCTGCTGCGCCCGTCCTATGTCGCGGAGCAGGCGCCCGCCGATTTCAATCCGGCCCGCTTCGTGCGCGAGCGGTCCGATCTCGACGCGCCCTATGTCGTCACCGATTACGAGGTGGTCGATGCGATGCTGGCGATGGCCGAGGTCCGCCCCGACGACGACGTGATCGATCTGGGGTCGGGCGACGGGCGCATCCTGATCGCCGCCGCGCGCAGCCACGGCGCGCGCGGGCTGGGCGTCGACATCGATCCGGCGCGCATCCGCGAATCGAACGACAATGCCCGCGCGGCGGGCGTGACCGGCCGGGTGGAGTTCCGCCGCCAGGACCTGTTCGAAACACCGCTCGGCGAGGCCGACGTGCTCACCCTCTATCTGTCGAACGAGATCAACCTCAGGCTGCGCCCCCGCATCCTCGAGGAGATGCGGCCCGGCGCGCGCGTCATCAGCCACGATTTCCACATGGGCGACTGGCGCACCGACCAGCGCCAGATGGTCGGCACCGCGACGATCTATCTCTGGATCGTCCCGGCCCGCATCGACGGCCGCTGGACGGTGCGCGCGAACGGCCGTTCGGTCGCGCTCGACATCGATCAGACTTTCCAGACCTTCGGCGGCACCGCCACGGCGGGCGAAACCAATGCGCGGATCGAGCATGGCCGGATCGAGGGGCGCCGCATCCGCTTCGTCACCGATCTCGGCGACGGCCGGCGTGGCTATGAAGGGCGCTTCACCGGCGATGCGATCGTCTCCGTCGGGGACGGCCCCGCCTGGCGCGCGACCCGGCCCGGCTGATGCCGCTCGCCCTCGCCGGGCTGATCCTCGCCTGGGGCGTGATGCTGCTGCTCGGCGGGATGGAGCTGGATCGCGGCCTGCTGCTGCTCGGCCATGCCGGCGAGCGCCCGGACCTCGTCCTCGCCGCGCGCTGGCTGACCGAGCTGGGCGGCGCCTGGGTGCTGCTCCCGGTCACGGCGATCGGCACGGCGCTGCTGCTGTGGCGGCGCGACTGGCGCGGCGCGGTCCTGCTCGTCGCGATGACCCTGTCGGGGCGGCTGCTGGTCGAATTGCAGAAAGTCGGGATCGGCCGGCTGCGCCCGGATTCGAACGAGCATCTCGTCGCGGTCAGCAACCTGTCCTTCCCCAGCGCGCATGCCGCCAATGCGGTGATGGTCTGGCTCTGCCTCGCCTTGCTGCTGCCGCGCGGCGCGCGGGGCCGGGCGGCGGCGGTCTGGGCGGCGGTGTGGCTGGCGCTGGCGATCGGCGTCACCCGCGTGATGCTGGGCGTCCACTGGCCCAGCGACGTGATCGGCGGCTGGAGCTTCGGCCTCGCCTGGACGCTCCTGCTGCTGCGCCTGTCCGGCCATGGATCGAAATCGTCATTGCGAGGAGCGTAGAATCCGCTTCAGCCGGATTGAATCACGGCGGTGTTTTCACAGACCCTCAGACTTTCCTGAACATCACCGAGAGGTTGTTCGCCGGCATCGGCACGACCGCTTCGAGCGCGAAGCCGTTCCGCTCCGCCTCCCCCGCCACCGCCGCCACGTCGCGCAGCCCCCATTCGGGATCGCGCGCCTTCAGCGATTCGTCGAACGCCTCGTTGCTCGGCACCGTCTCCACCCCCGCCTGCCGATAGGGGCCGTAGAGGTAGAGCGGCGCACCCGGCGCCAGCAGCCGCCCCGCCCCGCGCATCAGCCCGGCGGTGGCGGACCAGGGGCTGATATGGATCATGTTGATGCAGACCAGCGCGTCCGCCGCCGCGACGGACCACTCGGCCGCGCGCGCGTCGAGCGCGACGGCGGGGAGCAGGTTGAAGAGTCCCGCTTCGGCCCGCCACGCCTCGATCGAGCGCAACGCCGCCGGCTCCGGGTCGCTCGGCTGCCACAGCAGCTTCGGAAAGGCCCCGGCGAAGCGCAGCGCATGCTCGCCCGTCCCGCTCGCCACCTCCAGCACCAGCCCACGCTCCGGCAGGAAACCGCGCAACACCTCGATGATCGGCTCGGCATTGCGCGCGACATGCGGCGCGCTGCGGGCGTCGGCCGGGACGGTCACGCTAGACGATCCCGACCATGGTCATGGCGAACAGGCCGGCGACGCAGGCGATGATGACGAGCACCGCATTCCTGGTGACGCGACTCAGGCTGGCGTCCCTCTCGGCCCGCACGACCAGCCAGGTTGCCGTCAATATCCCGGCGATGACTGCGACCAGCGGCCCGATGAACATCGCCACGGCGATGCCCGTGCCGCCGTCGCGGTCGGGCAGGCCGAGCAGCCCGTAGACGAGCATGTAGAGCAATATGCAGGCGGCATAGCCGCCAAGCCCGCCAATGACGAAACCCGCAAGTCCGAGAGCCAGTCTGCGCATCGCGCGTTCCTTTCAGATGCCGGCCGGCGGCGGGATCACTCCGCCGCCTGCGCCTGCACGGGCTCCTTGTAGACCAGCACGGGCCTGCGCGCCGCCTGCGTCTCGTCGAGCCGGCGGCGGGGCGCGAAGGCCGGCGCCGCCTTCAAACTCTCGTCGCCCGCCTTGGCCCGCCGCGCCACGCTCTTCACCGCGCCGATGAACTGGTCGAGCGCCGCCTTGCTCTCGGTCTCGGTCGGCTCGATCAGCATCGCGCCGTGGACGACCAGCGGGAAATACATGGTCATCGGGTGGAAGCCCTCGTCGATCAGCCCCTTGGCGAGATCGAGCGTCGAAAGGCCGCCCGCGAAGCCCTTGTCGCTGAACAGGGCCTCGTGCATGCACGGCCCCGACGCCCCGAACGGCGCGTCGAGCACGTCCTCCAGGCTCCGCAGCACGTAATTGGCGTTGAGCACCGCATCCTCGGCGACCTGCCTGAGGCCGTCCGCGCCGTGGCTCAGGATGTAAGCGAGGGCGCGGGTGAACATGCCCATCTGGCCGTTGAACGCCGCCATCCGCCCGAAGCTGTCGGGATGGCGGTCGCCCACCGTCTCCTCCTCGACCAGGGTGATATGCCCGTCCGCATAACGCTCGGTGAAAGGCAGCGGCCCGTAAGGCGCCAGCGCCTCCGACAGCACCACCGGCCCCGCGCCCGGCCCGCCGCCGCCATGCGGGGTGGAGAAGGTCTTGTGCAGGTTGATGTGCATCGCGTCGATGCCGAGATCGCCCGGCCGCACCCGCCCGACGATCGCGTTGAAGTTCGCGCCGTCGCAATAGACATAGCCGCCCGCCGCGTGGACCGCGTCGGAGATCGCCTTCATGTCGCGCTCGAACAGGCCGCAGGTGTTGGGGTTGGTGATCATCACCCCCGCCACGTCCGGCCCCAGCCGCGCCTTCAGCGCACCAAGATCGACCCGCCCGTCCGCATTGGCCGGGATATTCTCGATCGCGAAGCCGGCGAAGGCGGCGGTGGCGGGATTGGTGCCGTGCGCGCTTTCGGGGACGAGGATGACCTTGCGGTCCTCGCCCCGCGCCTCCAGCGCCGCCTTGATGCACAATATGCCGCACAATTCGCCATGCGCGCCGGCCTTGGGCGTCATCGCCACGCCGTACATGCCGGTCAGATCGATCAGCCAGAAGACCAACTCGTTGATGACGCCGAGCGCGCCCTGCACGGTATCGACCGGCTGAAGCGGATGCACGTCGGCAAAGCCCGGCATCCGCGCCACCTTCTCGTTGAGGCGCGGATTGTGCTTCATCGTGCACGAGCCGAGCGGGAACAGCCCGAGATCGATCGCGTAATTCTGCCGGCTGAGCCGCGTATAATGCCGCACCGCCTGCGGCTCGGTCAGCCCGGCAAGGCCGATCTCCCTGTTTCGCTCGAGACCGCCGAGACGCGACGCGCCGGACGCGGGCGCATCGAAATCAACGCCGGTCGTCTGCGTATCCCCGATCTCGAACAGCAGCGCCTCTTCCAGCATCAGCGCCCGGTTGCCGGTGAAGGTCGCATTGCCCTCGTCATTGGAAGCCGCGCCCATTTCGGGCCGCCAGCCGCTCTGGTTGATCGTCATGCCAGCACTCCTTCCAGCGCCTCGGCGAAGGCTTCGACATCCGCGTCCGTCACCGTTTCCGTGACCGCCACGATCAGCCCGTTGGCAAGGCTCCCCTCGCCCGGATAGAGCCGCCCGAGCGACACGCCGCCCAGTATCCCGGCATCGGCGAGCGCGCGCACCGCCGGCCGCGCCTCCTTCGACAGTTTCAGCGTGAATTCGTTGAAGAAGCTCTCGTTGATGAGGGTCACGCCCGACACCCGCGCCAGCCGCTCCGCCGCCGCGACGGCCCTGGCATGATTGACCGCCGCCAATTGCCGCAGCCCCTTCTCGCCGAGCAAAGTCATGTGGACGGAGAAGGCCAGCGCACACAGGCCCGCATTGGTGCAGATGTTGCTCGTCGCCTTCTCCCGCCGGATATGCTGCTCGCGGGTGGAGAGCGTCAGCACGAAGCCGCGCTTGCCCGCCGCGTCCACCGTCTCGCCGCACAGCCGACCCGGCATCTGGCGCACATATTTCTCGCGGGTGGCGAACAGGCCCACATAAGGCCCGCCGAAATTGAGGCCGACGCCGATCGACTGCCCCTCGCCCACCACGATGTCCGCGCCCATCTCGCCCGGCGCCTTGATCGCCCCCAGCGCCACCGGCTCCGTCACCACCGCGATCAGCAGCGCGCCCGCCGCATGGCAGCGTTCCGCCAGCTCGGAAAGATCCCCGATCCGGCCGAGGATATCGGGATATTGCACCACGACCGCGCTGGTCTCGCCGTCGATCCGCTCGATCAGCGCATCGGTGTCCGGCGCCGCGTCGAGCGACGGCGCCGAGGTCTCCAGCACGTCGCCGGTGAACTTCGCCATCGTCTTCGCGGTCGAGACATAATGCGGATGCAGCCCGCCCGACAGGATTGCCTTCCTGCGCCGCGTCACCCGCCCGGCCATCGCGATCGCCTCCCAGCAGGCGGTCGATCCGTCATACATGCTCGCATTGGCGACGTCGCAGCCGTAGAGCCGCGCCACCTGCGTCTGGAACTCGAACAGCGCCTGGAGCGTGCCCTGCGCGATCTCTGGCTGATAGGGCGTGTAGCTGGTCAGGAACTCGCCGCGCTGGATGATGTGATCGACGCTCGCCGGGATGTGATGGCGATAGGCCCCCGCGCCGAGGAAGAAGGGCACGTCCCCCGCCACCATGTTCTGCTTCGCCAGACGGCCCATGTGCCGCTCGACCGCCAGCTCGCTGGCATGGTCCGGCAACCCCGGAATCGTGCCCGGCAGCCGCGCCGCCTCCGGCACGTCCGCGAACAGGTCGTCGATCGACTTGGCGCCGATCGCCGCCAGCATGTCGCGCCGGTCATGGTCGGACAGGGGCAGGTAACGCATTCACATCTCCAATCGTCATGACCCCGAACGTCACCCTGAACTTGTTTCAGGGTCCATCCCGACACCGCTTCGGCGGATGGAGACATGGATGCTGAAACAAGTTCAGCATGACGGGCGGAGGGAAGCTCGGCTCTGTTGCGCGCGAACGGCCCTCACAGGCTCGCGCAATAGTCCTTGTACTGCTCCGCGTTCATCAGGTCGCTGAGCTCGTGATTGTCGCCGAGCGTCAGCTTGAAGAACCAGCCCTCGCCCTCCGGATCGGAGTTCACCAGCGCCGGATCGTCGACCAGCGCCTGATTCCCTTCCGTCACGGTGCCGCCGACAGGCGCGTAGATGTCGCTCGCCGCCTTCACCGATTCGACCACCGCCGCGTCGCCGCCCCGGCTGACCGCGCGGCCCGCCTCCGGCACCTCGACGAACACCACGTCGCCGAGCTGCCCTTGCGCGAAATCGGTGATGCCGACGGTGGCGCTGTCGCCCTCGACGCGGACCCACTCATGCTCCTTGGTGTAATAGACCGTCATTTCGGCGCTCCCTTGCGGTGATAGCGGTGGGGGACGAAGGGCATGGGCACGACCTTCGCCGGGAAAAGCTTGCCGCGCTGCGACAGCAGGATGTCGGCGCCGGGCTCGGCCGACGCGGCGGGCACATAGGCCATCGCGATCGGCGCCTCGGTCGAGGGCGAGAAGCCGCCGCTCGTCACCTTGCCGACCTCATTGCCCTCGCTGTCCACGACCAGCGCGCCCTCGCGCACCGGCTGGCGTCCTTCCACGGCGAGCCCGACGCGCTTGCGCACCGGCCCGTCGGCCAGCTCCCTGGCGATCCGGTGCCAACCCGGGAAGCCGCCCTCCTCGCGCCGCCGCTTGGACAAGGCGAAGACCAGGTCCGCCTCGACCGGCGTGGTCGCATGATCCAGGTCATGGCCGTAGAGCGGCATCCCCGCCTCCAGCCGCAGCGAATCGCGCGCGCCGAGCCCGATCGGCTTCACCTCGGGCTGATCGGCGATGAGCGTAGCGACATCCTCCACCGCGCGCGCCGGCACCGAAATCTCGAAGCCGTCCTCGCCGGTATAGCCCGAGCGGCTGATCCAGACCGGGGTGCCGAGCAGCTCGAACGTGCCGGCGGTCATGAAGGTCAGCTCCTCGACGCCCGGCACCAGCCGCGCCAGCGCGTCCACCGCCTTCGGCCCCTGGAGCGCCAGCAGCGCCTGCTCCTTCATATGATCGAGCACCGCGCCGCGCGGCAGCTTCGCCTCGATATGGGCGATGTCGCCCTGCTTGGTCGCGCCGTTGACGACCAGGTAGAAATGGTCGCCCCGGCGCGTCACCATCAGGTCGTCGATGATGCCGCCTTCCTCGTTGAGCAGCAGCGAATATTTGGGCCTCGAATCCTTGAGGATCGCGAAATCGGTGGGCAGCAGCGCCTCCAGCCCCTGCTCCGCCTCGGCCCCGGCGATGATGAGCTGGCCCATGTGCGACACGTCGAACAGCCCGGCCGATTCGCGGGTCCAGCGATGCTCGGCGAGGATGCCCTCATACTGGATCGGCATCTGATAGCCCGCGAACGGCACCATCCGCGCGCCCGCCGCGCGGTGCCAGCCATCGAGGGGAAGGGTCTGTTCGGTGTCGCTCATTGCCGGCTCCAGAAAGGCATCGTCCGGAACGCGCGGGACTCCCGCGCTTTCCGCCAATGCCCCCTCTGTCACCTTGACCTGAGAGCTTTCACCAACCCTGCGACGGGCCGGCTTACCCCTTCGGTGGCCCGCCGTCGCACGAGGCTTGGGCGGGCGCTTTCCAGAGTGTCCCGAACGCGCGGTCCTTCTGCCTGAGAGATTCCGGGGCGGTTGCTCCTTCGGCGCTCCGGACGAATCCGAAGCCTCTCCCGCGCGTCCCCGGCGGAGTCGGCATCCCTCGGCCGCCCGGACGCCCCTGCTGTGGCGGGGAGGGTGTCGTGAGTCAACGCGAGAATCTGGCGAGAAGCATCCGCTCCCGCATCGTCACCCCGGACTTGATCCGGGGTCCACCTTCTTTCTTTCAACCTCGGGAAAAGACGGGGCCGGGTCGAACCCGGCGCGCTCCTACCGCGTCGCGTTGTAGCGCAGCTGGTCCTCGGTCAGCTCGAAGCCGACGAACAGCTCGAACTTCGCGCGGTCGACGGCGGCGCGGACCGCCGGGTCGGCGAGCGGGTCGAGCGCGGCGCGCGGATCGTTCGGGCGGCGCTCGCGGGTGATCTCGCGGCGGATGTCCTCCGGCAGCGTCGCGGCCGAGCGCAGCACCTGCGAGGTCGCCTGGCCGGTGGTCGCGGCGCGGTACTGGCCGTCCTCGAAGCGCAGGCCGACATGGCTGACGCGCTTGGCGACGACGTTGCTGTTCCCCTGCACCACGGTCGCGAAATAGGGCAGCGACACGTCGCGCGCGCCGCGATTGTCGCGGCGGCGGGCCTGGACCTCGAAGGTCGCGGTGGTGACGATATGGCTGCCCGTCTCGTCGCAGGTCGCGCGCACGTTGGTGATGTTGGCGACCACGTCGATCGCGGCGGCGTCGCGGCTGTCGGCCGGGTCGAACAGGGTGATATCCCCGGTCGGCGCGGGAATCGCGACCGGCGGGCAGGCGGTGTAGCTGGTCAGGATGCCGGTCTGGAAGATGTCGCCTTCGCGGGCGCAGCCGGCGAGGCCGAGGGCGATGAGCGCGGCGGCGGCCGCTTTGGAATGGAACAGGCGCAATGGACCCTCGAACATCAGATGGCGGTTTCCATATCCGCCCTACGGCAAGGGCCGGATGATAGGAAGCGGGTTTTGCGCAGGCAAGCGTGGCGGAGGGGCATGGCGGCCGGTGGACGCGGCGGCAGGTTCGGCGTAGAGCGCCGGGCGTGACCCAGGCCAAGCCGCCTCTGACCCTGCTGATCGCCGCGCCGCGCGGCTTCTGCGCCGGCGTCGATCGCGCCATCCGCATCGTCGAGGTGGCGTTGGAGCGTTATGGCGCGCCGGTCTATGTCCGCCACGAGATCGTCCACAACAAATATGTCGTCGAGAGCCTGAAGGCGAAGGGCGCGATCTTCGTGCCGGAGCTGGACGAGGTGCCGGACGGCGTGCCGGTGGTCTTCTCCGCGCACGGCGTGCCCAAGGCGGTGCCGGCCAAGGCGGAGGAACGCGGCCTCAACTATCTCGACGCGACCTGCCCGCTCGTCTCCAAGGTCCATCGCCAGGCCGAGCGGCTGATCGCCAACGGCCGCCACATCCTGTTCGTCGGCCATGCCGGCCATCCCGAGGTGATCGGCACGTTCGGCCAGGTGCCGGAGGGGCGGATGACCCTGGTCGAATCGGCCGAGGACGCGGAAAGCGTGACGGTCGCCGATCCCGACAATCTCGCCTTCCTCACCCAGACGACCCTGTCGGTGGACGACACCGCCGAGATCGTCGCGATCCTGCGCCGCCGCTTCCCCGCCATCCAGGTGCCGCGCAGCGAGGACATCTGCTACGCCACCTCGAACCGGCAGGCGGCGGTGAAGGCGATTGCGGGCCGCTGCGACGCCATGCTGGTGATCGGCGCGTCGAACAGCTCCAATTCGCTGCGCCTCGTCGAGGTCGCCGAGCGCGAGGGCGCCCGCGCCCGGCTGGTGGCGCGCGGCGCCGACGTCGATTTCGACTGGCTGGCGGGCGTGCGCACGCTCGGCATCACCGCCGGCGCCTCGGCCCCCGAAGTGCTGGTGCGCGAGGTCGTCGATCGCCTCGGCGAACGCTACGAGATCAGCGAGGAGCCGGTCGAGGGCGTC
Source organism: uncultured Sphingosinicella sp. (assembly GCA_964614625.1). Taxonomy (GTDB): domain Bacteria; phylum Pseudomonadota; class Alphaproteobacteria; order Sphingomonadales; family Sphingomonadaceae; genus Allosphingosinicella. The sequence continues at coordinate 14,628 of CAZTPD010000014.1, forward strand.
GAGGAGCGGATGGTGTTCAAGCTCCCCGCCGGGCTCGAGGCGGCCTGACGCGCTTCATCGTGACGGACGTCGAGCTCTTCACCGACGGCGCCTGCAAGGGCAATCCGGGTCCGGGCGGCTGGGGCGTCGTCATCCGCGCCGGCGCGCGCGAGAAGGAGCTGTCCGGCGGCGAGGCGGAGACGACCAACAACCGGATGGAGCTGATGGCCGCGATCCGGGGGCTGGAGGCGCTGAAGCGCCCCTGCCGGGTGCAGCTCTACACCGACAGCAATTATGTCCGCGACGGCATCACGAAATGGATCCACGGCTGGCGCCGCAACGGCTGGAAGACCGCCGACCGCAAGCCGGTCAAGAATGTCGACCTGTGGCAGGAACTGCTCGCCGCCGCCGAGCCGCATAGGGTCGACTGGCACTGGGTGAAGGGTCATGCCGGCCACCCCGAGAACGAGCGCGCCGACGCCCTCGCCTGCGCCGCCGCCCTCGATCAGGCGAAGCGCACCGCCGGATAGGGCACGGAACCGGCTCCTCAGCCTCCCGCCGCAAAGGCGAGCCACTCGTCCGGTACCGGCTCGCCGCGCGCGCGAACGATCGCGATCGCCTCTTCCACAAGCTCCATGGCGTCTCCGGCGCGTCCCGATCCGGCATAGAGGCTTGCGAGATTGACGCGGCTGCGCGCGTCGTCGGGCGCCAGCGGGAGCACCTGCTCGAAATAGCCGGCCGCTTCCAGCCGCTGGTCGCGCCGAAGGGCCAGCGCGGCCAGCGTCCGCAAGGCGGCGGCCCGTTCCTGGCCCGGCATGGCCGCCGTGCGCAGCATGGCCAGCAGCGCGTCCTCGCGATCCAGCGGATCGCCGGTCAGTTCGCCGAGCCGATACCAGAGGCCCGCCGCGATGTAGCGTTCCTCGTCGGCGGCGGCCTCGGACGCCAGGAAGCGATCGATCGCCGCCCGCGCCTCGTCATGGGCGCCGGCCGCGAGCAATTGCTGAACGGCATGGAGCCGGCAGGCGGCGTCGGGCGACAGGCGCGGATCGTCGGCCCGGCAGAACACCTCCCGGAGGAAGCGCGTGCCTCCGGCGAAAGGGTCCATCCCGCTGCCCGGAACCAGCCCCGCCACCCCGGTCCGCGTCGCCACGTTCAGGAAGCCGATGCCCTCGTCATTCCGGGCAATGCGCGACCCCGTCGCGTCCGTGCGTGTCGGCGCCTCACGCGCCCCCGTGACCGTGATGGCCTCTTCTCCCGTTTGCGGGTCGGCCTGACCTGCGGCCGGGGAAAGGCCGCACAGCGCCATGGTTGCGCCAAGGGCGATCGTCGCGCGGCGGCGTCCCCTCGATAGTCGCGCCTGCATCCTCTCCCCCTCATCGGCGGAACAGACCGGACGGGATATTAGCGGCAAAGCCGTCCCTGCCTCAAGGCTCCGGCCGCAGAGCCGGCCGCGACGCCGCATAAGGCGCGGGATCGATATGGGCGACCAGCGGATCGGGCGCCGCGCCGAGCAACAGCCCCGCCGCCAGCTTCGCCGCCGCCGGAGCGGTCTGGATGCCGAAGCCGCCCTGGCCGGCGCACCAGAAGAAGGCGGGCACGCGCGGATCGAAGCCGTAGACCGGCAGCCGGTCCGGCGCGAAGCTGCGCAAGCCCGCCCAGCGCCGCTCGACCCGTTCGACCCGCCAGTCCACCACGCGCTCCAGCCGGTCGATCGCCACCGCCACGTCGATCTCCTCGGCGGCGCAATCGCCCGCATCGCACGGCGTCTCGTCATGCGGGCTGAGCCACAGCCGCCCGCCCGCCTCCGGCTTGAAATAGAAGCGGCCCAGCGCGTCGACGATCAGCGGCAGATCGGCGGGCGCGGGCGGATCGGTGCGCAATTGCGCGATCGTGCGGCGATAGGGCTGGATGCCGATCGGCGCCACGCCGGCGCGCGCCGCCACCGCGTCCGCCCACGCTCCCGCCGCGTTGACCAGCACGCCCGCCTCGAAAGCGCCGGCCGTCGTCGCGATCCGCCAGTGGCCGTCGAACGCCGCCGCCTCGACGCGCGCGTCCGTCACCAGCTGCGCGCCCGCCTTCCGCGCGCGCCGCAGATAGGCGTCGTGCAGTCCCGCCACGTCGATGTCGGCGCAGCTCGGCTCGGCCAGCCCCCGGTCCCAGCCCGCGCGCAGGCCCGGCACCGCCGCTTCCAGTCCGGCGCGGTCCATCCCGCGCAGCGGCACCTCCGACGCGGCAAAGTCCGCCGCCAGCGCCGCCAGCGCGCCTTCCCCTTCCGCTTCGGCGACATGGATGGCGCCGCGCGGCGCGAGGAACGGCGCGGCGGCGAAATCCGCAGGCGGCGCGGCCAGGAACGGCCCCGACGCGCTGGTCAGCGGCTGGACCAGCGGCCCGCCATAGCATTCCGACCAGAAGGCGGCCGAACGCCCGGTGCTGTGCTGGCCCGGCCGCGATTCGGCTTCGAGCAGCAGCACCGAAGCATGGCCGGCGATCTCCGCCGCGAGGCTCGCGCCCGCCATGCCCGCGCCGACGACGGCGACGTCGAAGCGGCTCACCGCGCATGCTCGTCGAAGAAGGCCGCGATCCGGGCCAGCGCGTCGTCGCGGATCGGATCGGCCTCGCGCAGGATCTCGTGGCCGGCGCGCGGATAGACGTGGAGATCGGCGCCCGGCAGCGATGCCGCCGCCCGCTCGATCGCGGCGAGGCCGACCAGCCGGTCGGTCGCGCTGGCGAGCAGCAGCACCGGCAGCGTCACTCCGGCCAGCTTCTCCACCGTGAACGTCGCGGCGGCCGAGCGATAGGCGGCGGCGAGCCAGCCCCAGCTCGGCGGGCCGATGTTGAAACCCGGCTCACGATCCCACCACCAGCCCTCGTCGGCATAACGCTCCGGCGATCCCCCGGTCAGCGCGCGCTGGCGCCGGTCCCCCGGCGGCGGCGCCTTCCAGACCCGCGCGTCGCGCTTGCCCAGCCGGCACATCGCGGCCGCGATCCACGGCGCCAGCCCGGCGGGCATCGGCTTCGAGTTCACCTCCAGCATCGGCGCGATCAATGCGGCGGCGTCGAGCGCGGGCGCGCGGTCCACGAGCGTGCGCAGCAGCAGGTGCCCGCCCATCGAATGGCCGATCGCGACATGCGGCCCCGGCGTCCCCGCCCGCCAGTCGGCGATCAGCGCCGCGAGATCGTCGATCAGCGGATCGAAGCTCGGATGATTGCCGCCGACGATGTCGCCGCGCGATCCGCCCTGCCCGCGCCAGTCGAAGGTCGTGACGTTCCAGCCCGCTTCGTGCCAACCGTGATGGCTCTCCAGATATTTCTCGATGAAGTCGCCGCGCCCGCCGGCGAAGAGCAGGCTGCCGCGCGCGGCCGCGCCGGCGGGCTGGAGCCAGTCCATCCGGCGCAGCGGCCAGCCGTCCGGCGCGCGCCAGGTCGAGAAGATCGCGCCCGGCGGATGCGCCCGCCTGATGTCCTGCCCGCTCATCATCGCGGCCACGGTTACGGTTTCGAAAGCAACGCCGTCTAGAGGGTAGCGCGATGACCGCGACGCTTTCCTGGATTTTGCTCGGTGCGCTGGCCGCTTTGCTGCTGGCCGCGTCGTGGTGCGATCTCAAGTCGCGCAACATTCCCAACGGCCTCAATCTCGCCATCGCGCTGCTCGCCATCCCCTTCTGGTGGGTGAGCGGCCTCGCTGTCTGGCCCGACATGGCGTTGCAGGTCGCCGTTGCCCTGTTCGTCTTCGCCCTGTTCGCGGCCGCCTTCGCGGTCGGCATGATGGGCGGCGGCGACGTGAAGATGATCGGCGCGCTGGCTTTGTGGCTGCCGTGGCAGGCCGTGATCGTCCTGCTCGTCATCATGTCGCTGGCCGGCGGCGCGCTCACCTTCGCCATGCTGATCCGCCGCCGCCTCGCGCGGCGCGAGGAGCCGATCGAGGTGCCCTATGGCGTCGCGATCGCGTTCGGCGGGCTGTGGCTGCTTAGCGAACGGTTTCTTTACCAATTTGGTTGATGAGTAGGCGCTGACTTTTCACCAGTGCCCAGTGGGGGAGGCGAAGACCGCCATGGACGTCAAGAAAATCGCGCTGTTGGTCGGCGCGCTGCTGATCGCCGGCGTCACCGCCGTGATGGCCAAGAACATGTTCTCCGGCGCGTCCGCGCCGCAGGCCGTGGCCGGTCCCGCCACCGTCCCCGCCGGGCCGCAGGTGCTGGTCGCGACCCGCGCTTTGCCCGTGGGAACGATCGTCGACGCGGAGGCCTTCCGCTACCAGCCCTGGCCCGAAGGCCTCGTGCAGGACGCCTATTTCATTCGCGGCGGCGAGGGCGAGACCGATCCGGCGACCCTGATCGGCACCGTCGTGCGCAACGAGATTTCCGCCGGCCAGCCCGTCACCCAGGGCTCGCTGATCCGTCCGGGCGAGCGCGGCTTCCTCGCCGCGGCGCTGGGGCCGGGCATGCGCGCCGTCACGGTGGGCGTGTCCTCGACCAGCGGCGTCGCCGGCTTCGTCTTCCCCGGCGACCGGGTCGATCTCGTCCTGGCCCAGGAAGTCGAGGGCGGGGGCGACGGGCCGCCGCTGCGCGTGTCCGAGACGTTCGTGCGCAACATCCGCGTCCTCGCCGTCGACCAGCGCCTCGACGCGCGCGACGCCGACGGCAACCAGGTGGCGCAGAGCACCTCGACCGTCACCTTCGAGGCGACGCCGAGGATCGCCGAGAAGATCGCGGTCGCGCAGACCATCGGCCAGCTTTCGCTGTCGCTGCGCAGCCTCGCCGACAACACCGCCGAGCTGGAGCGCGCCATCGCCTCCGGCGAGGTCCAGGTGCCGGAGAGCGACGATCCGCGCGCCGAGCGGCGCATGCTGCTCGCCATCGCGAACCGTCCGATCGACACCAATTCGACCTATACCGTGGGCGCCGACGTCTCGCGCTTCCAGCGCAGCAGCGTCCCCGGCCGCTCGCGCGACGACGGCAACAACAACAATGCGCAGGGCGGCGCGCTGTCCGGTGTGGACGGACGTCCGGCCGGTCCGGTCGTCCGGGTCGCGCGCGGCAACAACGTGACGCTCGTTCCGGTGGGAGCACGATAAGATGATGACGATCAACGCGATCAAGCGGAGCACGCTCGGCACGGCGCTCGCCGCCGCGCTGGCGGCGGGCCTCGCGGCCGCCGCGCCCCTTCCGGCGCATGCCCAGCCCGCGGGCGCCGTCGCGCCGGCCAACGACGTGACCCTGTCCGTCGGCGCCGGCCGCCTCGTCCGCCTCAACGGCGCGATGACCGACCTGTTCGTCGCCGACGATTCGATCGCCGACGTGCAGGTGCGCTCGCCCAACCAGATCTACATCTTCGGCAGGGCGGCGGGCAACACCTCGGTCTACGCGACCGACCGCGCCGGCCGGGTGGTCTATTCGGCCAATGTCCGGGTCGGCCAGAATCTGGGATCGGTCGGCGAGTTGCTCCAGCTCGCCATGCCCGACGCCGAGATCCGGGCGACGACCCTGTCCGGCCTGGTGCTGCTGACCGGCACGGTCGCGCAGCCCGACGACGCGGCGGAGGCCGAGCGCCTCGTCCAGTCGTTCGTCGGCGAGACGACGCAGGTCATCAGCCGGCTGCGCACCGCGACGCCGCAGCAGGTGATGCTCCAGGTCCGCATCGCCGAGGTGAACCGTTCCTTCACGCGCAATGTCGGCGTCAACCTGACATCGCTCGATCAGACCGGCGGCTTCCTGTTCGGCATCGGCCAGGGCGCGTCGCCGGGCACGATCACCACGCTTCCCGGCGGCGGCGTGTCCTACGAGTTCACCCGCGAGGACGGCCCCGGCACGACGCTCGGCTTCGCCGGCGAGCTGCTCGGGCTCAATCTCCTCGCCTCGCTCGACCTCGCCGAGAATAACGGCATGGCGACCACGCTGGCCCAGCCGACCCTGACCGCCCTGTCGGGCGAGACGGCGAGCTTCCTGGCCGGCGGCGAGTTCCCGATCCCGATCTCGCAGTCGCTGGGCTCGGTGACGGTCGAGTACAAGCAATATGGCGTCGGCCTCGCCTTCACGCCGACCGTGCTGGAGGACGGCCGCATCTCGATGCGCGTCCGCCCCGAGGTTTCGGAGCTGACCACGGAAGGCAGCATCCGGTTCAACGGCTACGACGTCCCCGCGCTCACGACGCGGCGCGCCGAGACGACCGTGGAGCTGGGCTCCGGCCAGAGCTTCATGATCGGCGGCCTGCTGCGCAACGTGAACTCCAACACAGTCGATCGCGCGCCGGGCCTCGGCAACCTGCCGATCATCGGCGCGCTGTTCCGGTCGAACCGGTTCCGCCGCGCGGAGACCGAGCTGGTCATCATCGTCACGCCCTATCTGGTGCGCCCGGTCTCGAACCCGAACCAGATCGCGCTGCCGACCGACGGCTATCGCTCGGCCAACGATCCGCAGCGCATCCTGCTCGGCCAGGAGCATGACGGACGCTCCGACGAGCGTCGTCCGGAGCCCCGCGCCGCCGAGCCGCGCACCGTGACGCCCGGCGTCGACGGGGTCGTCACCGGCAGCGCCGCGCCCGCCCGGCCGGCCCAGCAGGTCGCGGCCGCCGCCGCTCCCGCGGTCCAGCCCGGCTTCGATTTCTGATGACCGCCCGCGCTCGAAAGGACGTAACGATCATGTCTCGCACCACGACCTTCGCCGCCGCCGCCTTGCTCGGGCTGGGCGCCGCCGCCTGCGCGCCGACCACCGGCCCGCTCTCCGCGACCAACAATCCGAGTGTCTATTCGGTCCATCAGCCGGTCGTGCAGCGCACCGATTTCGTGCTCGACGTGGCGGCCGCGGGCAACGGCATCTCGCCGGCGGAGCTTGACCGGCTGGACGGCTGGTTCTCCTCGATCGGGCTGCGCTACGGCGACCGCGTGACGGTCGACGAGGGCACCGGCTACGCCGCGCCGAACGCCCGCGCCGACGTGGCGCGCGTCGCCGCCCGCTACGGCCTGCTGCTCGCCGACGCCGCGCCCGTCACCGCCGGCGCCGTGCCGGCCGGATCGGTCCGCGTCGTCGCCAGCCGCTCGACGGCGAGCGTGCCCGGCTGTCCGAACTGGGACGCCGAGGGCAACGGCATCCTCGCGCCGCAGGGCACGTCGAGCAATTTCGGCTGCGCGATGAACTCGAACCTCGCGGCGATGATCGCCAATCCGGACGATCTGGTCTCCGGCCGCGACGGCACGACCAACGGCACCGGCACGACCGCGTCGCGCGCCATTCGCGTCTATCGCGAAGGCCAGCCGACCGGCACGCAGGGCCTCCAGCAAACCTCCACAACGCAGGGTGGGAACCAGTAAATGAACGCGCCCTTCAACGCCGCGCGCGCGGCTTCGCTTCGCGACCCCTTCAGCGCCTTCGTCTGCGACGAGGCCACCGCCGACATGCTGCGGCCGATCGCGGTCGAGCATGGCTGGTCGCCGGAAAAGGTCAACAAGGGCGGGCTCAGGAACGCCGTGCAGACCCTGTCCGTCTCGGCGAGCCCGAGCATCCTGTTCGTCGATCTCTCCGAGAGCGGCGATCCGCTGAGCGACATCAACGCGCTCGCCGAGGTGTGCGAGCCGGGCACGGTGGTGATCGCCGCCGGCCAGGTCAACGACGTGCGCCTCTATCGCGATCTCGTCGCCAGCGGCATCCAGGACTATCTGCTGAAGCCGTTCTCGGCCGATCAACTGCGCGACGCCTTCGCCAATGCCCAGCTCACCATCTCCGGGCCGCGGCTCAACGAGGCGGCGAGCGAGAAGCCGAACGTGATGGCCGCCGTGGTCGGCACGCGCGGCGGCGTCGGCGCCTCCACCATCGCGTCCTCGCTGGCGTGGCTGATGGGCGACAAGGCGGGCCGCTCGACGGCGCTGCTCGATCTCGACCTGCATTTCGGCACCGGCGCGCTCGGGCTCGATCTCGAGCCGGGCCGCGGCCTCACCGACGCGATCGAGAATCCGAGCCGCATCGACGGGCTGTTCATCGAGCGCGCCATGGTCCGTGCCAACGACAAATTGTGCGTGCTCTCCGCCGAGGCGCCGATCAGCCAGTCGATGCTGAACGACGGCTCGGCTTTCTTCCAGCTCGAGGAGGAGATCCGCCACGCCTTCGAAGGCACGGTGATCGATCTGCCGCGCGCGATGCTGGTCCAGTTCCCCCACCTGCTCAACGACGTGCAGGCGGTGGTGCTGGTCGTCGAGTTCACGCTCGCCGCGACGCGCGACGCGATCCGCATCCTCTCCTGGCTGAAGACGAACGCGCCGCAGGCGAAGGTGATCGTCGTCGCCAACAAGGCGCTGCCGTCGGGGCAGGAGGTGAGCCGCAAGGATTTCGAGCACTCGATCGAGCGCAAGGTGGACGTGGTCATCCCGTTCGATCCGAAGGCGACGATGCAGGCCGCCAAGCTCGGCCAGCCGCTCGCCAAGGCCACCAAGGCGTCGAAACTGTCGCAGCCGCTCAACCAGCTTCTCACGCAGACGCTGGAGCAGGCGGGCGGCGAGGACGCCGACGCCGGCGCGGCGGGCGGCGGCTCGCTGCTCGACAAGCTCGGCAATTTCAGGTCGCTGATGGCGAAGAAGCCCAAGGACGCCGCGGCCGCCTGATGGCGGCGCGTGGCCCTGGGCGCGAGCGCGAGGAGGCATGATGCCCGGTTTTTCGATGCTGGTCCTGCTCGGCGGCGCGGCGGTGACGCTGCTCATGCTGGTCGCGGCCTTTTCCGGGCCGTCGGCGACGCGTGCCCAGGCCAAGCGGCTCGAAAGCGTGCGCGAGCGCCACTCCAAGTCCTCGGAGGTCGCCGCCCAGGCCCAGATGAAGCGCATCTTCGCCGCCCGCCAAAACAAAGTCGAAAGCTTCGCCCAGCGGTTCATTCCCAATCCGGCGCTGCTGCGCCTGCGCCTGGAGCAGACCGGGCGGCCGTGGACGCTCGCCCAATATGTGATGGCCTCGGGCGGCCTCGCCGTCGGCATGTTCCTGCTGCTCGTGCTGCGCGGGCTGCCGCCGTTGATGGCGCTGCCGATCGCGCTGCTCGCCGGCATCGGCCTGCCGCATGTCGTCGTCGGCTTCCTCATCAAGCGGCGGGTCGCGCAGTTCACCGCGAACTTCCCGGACGCGATCGAGCTGATGGTGCGCGGCCTGCGTTCGGGCCTGCCCATCTCCGAGACGGTCGGCATCGTCGGCACCGAGCTGCCCGACCCGGTCGGGATCGAGTTCCGCAACGTCTCCGACAAGATGAAGATCGGCCGGACGATGGAAGCGGCGTTGCAGGAGACCGCGGACCGGCTCGGTACGCCCGAGTTCCAGTTCTTCGTCATCTCGCTGCAAATCCAGCGCGAGACCGGCGGCAACCTCGCCGAGACGCTGTCGAACCTCGCCGACGTGCTCAGGAAGCGCGCCGCGATGAAGCTCAAGATCCGCGCCATGTCGTCGGAATCCAAGGCCTCGGCCTACATCATCGGCGCGCTGCCCTTCATCGTCTTCGGGCTGATCTGGTTCATCAACGGCAGCTACATGCAGAATTTCTTCGTCGATCCCAGGCTCATCATCACCGGCCTGGGCGGCATCGTGTGGATGGGCATCGGCGCGTTCATCATGGCCAAGATGATCAACTTCGAGATTTGAGGGACGGACGAAGACCATGGCACCTGCGACCGGCCCGACGCTTATGGGGATCGACGTCATCATGGTGGCGAGCGGGCTCGCCGCCGTGGCGACCTTCTTCGTCCTCGTCGCCATCTACACCGCCACCACGGTGCGCGATCCGATGGCCAAGCGGGTGCGCGCGCTGAACGAGCGGCGCGAGCAGCTCAAGGCCGGCATCGTCGCCTCCACCTCGAAGCGGCGCAAGAACATCACCAACCGCAACGAGGTCGCCGACAAGGTGCGCGGCGTCCTCTCCTCGCTGCAAATGCTCCAGGAGGAGCAGGTGCTGAAGGCGCAGCGCCAGCTGATGCAGGCCGGCATCCGCTCCAAGGATCTCGCCTTCGTCGTGATCTTCGGCCGGCTGGTGCTGCCGATCGTGTTCGGCGGCATCGCTATCGTCGGCGTCTATCTGCTCGACTGGTTCCCGGAATGGGGTGCGTTCAAGAAATATGCGCTGGTCGCCGGCACGCTGCTGCTCTCCTACAAGGCGCCCGATCTCTACATCAAGAACAAGGTGCAGAAGCGCACCCACGCGATCCGCAAGGGCCTGCCCGACGCGCTCGACCTGCTCGTCATCTGCGCCGAGGCCGGCCTCACCGTCGATGCCTCCTTCGGCCGCGTCGCGCGCGAGCTGGGCAAGGCCTATCCCGAGCTGGGCGACGAGTTCGCGCTGACCTCGATCGAGCTGGGCTTCCTCACCGAGCGCCGGCTGGCGTTCGAGAATCTCGCCGCGCGCATCGATCTGGAATCGATCCGGGGCGTGGTCACGACGATGATTCAGACCGAGAAATACGGCACGCCGCTCGCCAGCGCGCTGCGCGTGCTTTCGGCCGAGTTCCGCAACGAGCGGATGATGCGCGCCGAGGAAAAGGCCGCGCGGCTGCCGGCGATCATGACCGTGCCGCTGATCCTGTTCATCCTGCCGGTGCTGTTCATCGTCATCCTCGGCCCGGCGGCCTGCTCGATCAACGACGCGCTGCTTTCGGGCTAGAGCGGGATGACATTTGGTTGAATCGCGCGGGGATTCCCTTTTTGTTGG
>CAZTPD010000015.1:0-24553 GCA_964614625.1 uncultured Sphingosinicella sp.
GGCCGAGCAGCACCCGCAAGGTGGCGCGCGCGTTCAGCCAGCGGCGGCGGCGCTCGGTGTCCTCGAAGGTCAGCAGCAATTGCGCGGCGGGAATGCCGTGCGGGGCGAGCGCCCGGTCCCACGCCTGCATCAGCATCGACTGGCCGGCGGCGGCCGCCGCCTGCTTGCGGTCGAGCCGGGCCGAGCGCGGCAGGCCGAGCTTCAGCCGCCCCAATGCGACCGCGCCCGACGACACCAGCACCACCTGCTTGCCCTCGGCGATCAAGGCGGCGAAATCGTCGGCGAGGCTCGCCAGCCAGTCGGCGCGCACGCCGCCGCCGTCCTCGGCGATGACCAGCGACGAGCCGGTCTTGACGACGATCACGCGCGCCGCCGCGATCAGCCGCGCCGCCTCGCTCGTCCCGTCCTCGCTCCGCTCCGTCATGCCCGGCCCCGCCGTTCGCCCGATCGCGCGGCTTCTTGGCAGCGTCCGGGCCGCTTGTCACCCGCTCGTGATGCACCGCACAATTCGCAGGATTGACAGATCGGGACACCTTCCGCACAATCGCGGCACCATGCAGGCGAACGCGTCCCTTCCGGTGATCGCAGCGGCTTCCGCCGCCGCCTGGACCTATTCCTATTACGTCACCACGCGGGCGGGACCGGCGTAACGCACCCTTTTCACGAAGGTACGTTCATCCACCCCGCCCGGCTCCCGCGGCGGGGTTTTTTCTGTTTCGGAAAGGACTCCCAGGATCATGTTCAAGGATATCACAGATACGGACGGCAACGCCGCCCCGCTCCTCCATCCGGAGCGGCACGGCGCCGCGCGCGATCCCAGCCGGCCGCCGCCGGGCGCCGCCGCCGACTGGACGGTGCCGCAGCACTGGGACCATTTCACCGCCGACGAGCATGCGGTCTGGGATCTGCTGTTCGCGCGCCAGCAGGAGGCGCTGGCCGGCCGCGCCGTCGCCGCCTTCGCCGAGGGGCTGGACGTGCTGCGCCTGTCCCGGCCCGGCATCCCGGAATTCGGCGAGCTGAACGCGCGGCTGGGCGCGCGCACCGGCTGGACGGTGGTCGCCGTGCCCGGCCTGGTACCCGACGACGTCTTCTTCGAGCATCTGCGCCACCGCCGCTTCCCGGCCGGCAACTTCATCCGCCGCCGCGACCAGCTCGACTATCTGGAGGAGCCGGACGTCTTCCACGACGTGTTCGGCCACGTCCCCCTGCTCGCCAATCCCGAGGTCGCGGATTTCATGCAGAAGCTCGGCGAGCTCGGCCTCGCCGCGATGGAGGTGGAGGCGCTGCACCGGCTGGCGCGGCTCTACTGGTACACGGTCGAGTTCGGGCTGGCGCGCGAGAACGGGGCGCTGCGCATCTACGGCGCGGGCATCGTCTCCAGCTTCGGCGAAAGCCGCTTCGCGCTGGAAAGCCCGGAGCCGAACCGCATCGCCTTCGATCTCCCGCGCGTGCTCCAGACCGAGTACCGCACGGACAGCTTCCAGAAGAGCTATTTCGTCATCGACCGGTTCGAGGAATTGCTGGGGCTGGTCGAGCGCGCGGACATCGCCCGGCTCGACGCGGAGTTGCGCGGCGTGGCCGATATCGATCCGGCGGACATGATCGAGGGCGATATCGCGGTCGCGCGCGGATGATGCGTTCAGCCCTTGCCCGCGAGGCCCAGTTCCCCGGCCAGTCGCGCCGCATCGGCGATGCGGGCCGGTCCATGCCGGCCGAGCGCCAGCAGATCGTCCTTGTCGCCCGTGACAAGCCAGTCGGCCTTTCCCGCCTCGCACAATGCCAGGAGGAAATCGTCGCGCGGATCGGGCGAGCGCCGCACCGGCGGCAAGGCCTCGGGCATCTCCGCCACCAGCCGGATCTGGTTGACCAGCCGGCCCGCCTCGGCGGGCCGGACGAGCGCGCGTATCTTCGGCCGCCGGCTGACCTCGCGCAGCTCGTCGAGCTGGATCGCGTGGCTGATCAAGGTGAAGCGCCGGTCGAGCCAGGCCTCGATCAGCGCCGCCGGCCTGCCCGTCGGCGAGATGATTCCGCTCAGCAGGACATTGGTGTCGAGGACGACGCGCACGGATCAGCGCCGCGGCCTGGCCCCGAAATCGCGCCGGATCGCGCCCAGCTCCTCATCGACAAGGCTCTCGATGTCGCGCGGATCGGCATCGGCATTGCGCGTCTGGACATCGCGAATCGTCTCGCGCAGCACCTCGCGATTGACCGCTTCCTCCACGAAGCGCGACAGGTCGCCCTTGCGCCCGCCGCGCGTGGCGATGAGGGTGCGCAAGGCAATGTCGGTTTCGCGCGAGACGGTCAGGCTCCAGCGCGCAAGTTCACCCATGTCAGCCACCTGTGCGTTTATGTGCGTATGTCGTTAAGCGCATATAATCATCCGGGCGGCAAAGGACAAATATCTCCGGGGCGGTCGCGCGAGACCCGGTTGACGGGAGCGCCGCGCATGCATAACCGTAAGGGCATGGCGAAGATCGCGACCCTTTCCGTCCTGAGCTGGTGGCGCTGGCATCACACCGATTCCGGTGGCGAGCCCGCTTGGCGATGGCCGCGAACGCTGTAACCAGCATCGCAGTCCGACCAACGAAAAGGCCCGCCCTCCGGCGGGCCTTTTCTTTTGCGCCAGAAAGTCTTCCCATGATCATCGTTCTCAAGCCCGAAGCCACGCCCGACGCCGCGCAGGAGCTGCTCGGCCGCATTTCCGACAAGGGGCTGAAGCCCCTCCACATGCCGGGCGCGGAGCGCGTCGTGCTCGGCGCGCTCGGCGACGAGCGGGTGCTCGCCGAGCTCAACCTGGAAAGCCACCCGATGGTGGAATCGGTGAAGCCGGTGCTCGCCCCCTACAAGCTGGTCAGCCGCGAGATGCACCCGCACGACACGATCGTGAAGATCGGCGATCTCGCCGTCGGCGGGCGCGCGCTGGCGGTCGTCGCCGGTCCCTGCGCGGTCGAGAGCCTCGATCAGCTCCGCAACACGGCCGAGGCGGTGAAGGCGGCCGGCGCGAAGGCGCTGCGCGCCGGCGCCTACAAGCCGCGCACCAGCCCCTACGGCTTTCGCGGTCACGGGCCGGAGGGGCTGAAGATGCTCCGCCAGGTGGGCGACGAACTGCGCCTGCCGGTGATCACCGAGGTGATGGACAGCGCCGACGTGGAGATCGTCGCCGATCATGCCGACGCCCTCCAGATCGGCGCGCGCAACATGCAGAACTTCACCCTGCTGCGCGCCGTCGGCAAGGCGGGCCGCCCCGTCCTGCTGAAGCGCGGCATGTCGGCGAAGATCGAGGAGCTGCTGCTCGCCGCCGAATATCTGCTCGCAGAGGGCAACGACCAGGTCGTTTTGTGCGAGCGCGGCATCCGCACCTTCGAGACGGCGACCCGCAACACGCTCGATCTCAACGCCATCCCCTATATCAAGCAGAAGACGCACCTGCCGATCGTGGTCGATCCCAGCCACGGCACGGGCATCCGCGACATGGTGGCGCCGATGGCGCTCGCCGGCATCGCCTGCGGCGCGGACGGCGTGCTGGTCGAGGTCCACGAAAACCCCGCCGTCGCGCTCTCGGACGGCGCGCAGACACTCTATCCCGACCAGTTCGCGCGGCTGATGGGCTCGCTCGGCGCCGTCGCGCGCGCGGTGGGGCGCACCTTGTGAGCCCGCGCCTCGCCGAAGGGCAGGCGCTGGCGCTCCAGCGCAGCCTTCCCGCCGGGCTCGACCCGCTCGCCTGCTACGCGGCGCTGAGCGACGGCGGGCGGCGGCCGGACACCCTGCTGATCGAGCGCGGCGAGGGGCCGGGCCTGCTGATGGCGCAGGCGGCGCTGCGCATCGAATGCCGGGGGCCGCGCGTCACGCTGACCGCGCTCACCATGAACGGCCGGTCGGTACTGGCGACGCTGGCGGGCCGCTTCGCCGCGCGGGTCGAGACCTGCGGGGACGACGCGCTCGTCCTCGCCTTCCCGCCGGTCACGGGCGACGACGCCGAGGCGCGGCTGCGCGCCGCCTCCCCGCTCGACGTGCTGCGCGCGCTCGCCGGCTTCGCCTCGGCCTCGCCGGAAGAGCCGTTCACCGTCGCGCTGCCCGGCGTGGTCGCCTTCGACCATGCCGACCTGTTCGAGACGCTGCCCGCCAATGCGGAAGACCCGCTCGATTTTCCCGATCACCTCTTCTGGCTCGCCGAATCGCTGATCCTGTTCGAGCAGGGCACGACGCCGCGCCTGCTCTGCGCCGCGTTCGGATCGGACGAGGCGGGCGTCGCCGAGCGCGCCTATCACGACGCCGCGACCCGGCTCGCCGCCCTGGTCGAGCGATGCGACCGCGTCGCGCCGCTGCCCGCCCCCGCCGAGCCCACGCAGAACCACGCCGCGCCCGACGTCGATCTCGACGACGCGGCCTACGGCGCGGTGGTCAGCCGCCTGCGCGAGCAGATCGCGGCGGGCGAGATCTACCAGATCGTCCCCTCGCGCACCTTCCGCGCGCCCTGCCCCGATCCGCTCGCCTCCTATGCGGCGCAGCGCAAGCTCGATCCCAGCCCCTACCAGTATTTCGTGCGCGGCCCCGATCACATCCTGTTCGGCGCCTCGCCCGAAACCTCGGTGCGGGTGTCCGGCGCGGGCGCGGCGCGCATCGTGGAGGTCCGGCCGATCGCCGGCACCCGCCCGCGCGGCGCCGATGCCGACGAGGACGACCGGCTGGAGGCCGAGATGCGGCTCGACGAGAAGGAGGCGGCCGAGCACATGATGCTGGTCGATCTCGCCCGCAACGACGTCGCCCGGGTCAGCGCGCCCGGCACCCGCCGGGTCGCGAAGCTGCTGACGGTGGAGCGTTACGCCCGCGTCATGCACCTCGTCTCGTCCGTGACCGGCACGCTGCGCGGCGATCTGGACATGCTCCACGCGCTCCAGGCCTGCCTCAACATGGGCACGCTGACCGGCGCGCCGAAGATCCGCGCCACGCAATTGCTGCGCGAGACGGAGATCACCAAGCGCGGCCCCTATGGCGGCGCGGTCGGCTGGATCAACGGCGAGGGGCTGATGGACAGCGCCGTCGTCATCCGATCGGCGGTGGTGAAGGACGGCACCGCCTTCGTCCGCGCCGGCGCCGGCGTCGTCTACGATTCCGATCCGCAGCGCGAGGCGGACGAGACCCGGCGCAAGGCCTCCGCCTTGCTCTCCGTCCTCGCCGCCACCGGAGGCGCGCGATGAGCCGGTCCGTCCTCCTCATCGACAATCTCGACAGCTTCAGCTTCAACCTCGTCGAGGCGTTCGAGCGGCTGGGCTGCACGGTGCGCGTGCTGCGCAACACGGTGGCGGCCGATGAAGCCTTCGCCGCCGCCGAGGCGACGAATGCGCTGATCGTCCTCTCGCCCGGCCCCGGCAGGCCGGACGACGCGGGCTGCTGCCTGGAGCTGATCGGTCTGGCGCTCGGCCGCGTGCCTTTGCTCGGCATCTGCCTCGGCCATCAGGCGATCGTCCGGCAGGCGGGCGGCGCCGTCACCCGCGCCCCGGCACCGGTCCACGGCAAGACTTCCTTGCTCCACCATAACGGCGAGGGGCCGATGCGCGGGCTGGAAAGCCCGCTCGGCGTCGGGCGCTACCATTCGCTCTGCACTCGCGACCTGCCGGCGCGCTTCCGCGTCCATGCCGGGATCGACGGCATGGCGATGGCGATCAGCGACCGCGGGGCGCGCCAGACCGGCCTGCAATTCCATCCCGAATCCATTCTCACCCGCCATGGCGACACCATGCTGCGCAACATCGTCGAGGAGACGTTCCGATGACCGTCCTGCCCCGCCCCTGGCGCCGATGGCCCCGCTGCTGAGCCGCTTTCACTCTCTCCAGAACCAGGATCGACCGCCATGTATGCACAGACCAATCTCGCGCCCGCCGCTCCGCAGCCCGCGCCGCCTTCTCCCCCGCTCGGCCTCTATGACGGCCAATCGCTGAGCCGGACCGAAGCCGAGGCCCTGTTCGGTCGCCTCGTGCGCGGCGAGCTGGCCGAGCACGAAATCGCCGCGATGCTGATCGCGCTGCGGCTGAAGGGCGAAAGCGCCGACGAGCTGATCGGCGCCGCCCGCGCGCTGCGCGCCGCCGACATGGCCTTCGAACGGCCGGACTATCTCTTCGCCGACACCTGCGGCACCGGCGGCGACGGATCGGGATCGATCAACGTCTCCACCGCCGTCGCTCTGGTCGCCGCCGCCGCCGGCCTGCCGGTCGCCAAGCACGGCAACCGTTCCTTCACCTCGCGCTGCGGCTCGGCCGACGTGCTGGAGCAGCTCGGCGCGAAGCTCGACATTTCCGCCGCGCAATCGCGCCGCGCGCTGGACGAGACCGGCTTCTGCTTCCTGTTCGCGCCGCTCTACCATCCCGGCCTCAAACATGCCGGGCCGGTGCGCCGCGCGCTCAAGGTCCGCACGATCATGAACGTGCTCGGCCCCTGCCTCAATCCGGCCGAGCCGCGCGTGCAATTGCTCGGCGTCGCCGATCCGGCGCTGCTCGAGCCGGTGGCGCGCACGATCGCCGCTCTGGGCGTGGAGCGCGCTTTGGTCGTCCACGGCGCCGGCACCGACGAGATCGCGCTGCACGGCGAGACCCGGGCGATCCGGCTGGAGGGCGGCCGTTTCGAGCCGCTGACGATCGCGCCGGAAGAGGCCGGCCTCGCCCGCGCCCCGCTCGCCGCCGTCGAGGGCGGCGGGCCGGAGGAGAATGCCGCCCGCCTGGTCGCGCTGCTGAAGGGCGAGGCGAGCGAGGCGGACAGCCGGATCGTCGCGCTCAATGCCGGCGCGCTGCTGATGACGGCGGGGCTCGCGGCCGGGCTGGCGGAGGGTGTCGCCCTGGCCTCGGACACGATCGCCTCGGGCCACGCCTTCACCGTCCTCGAGAATTTCGTGGAGGCGAGCCGTGGCTGAACCGGGCGGGGTGCTGGGCGAGATCGTCGCGCGCAAGCGCGCGGACGTTTCCGCGCGGCTGGCGGGCCGCGGCCTCGCCGATATGAGGAACGGCGCGGAGCGGACGACGCGCAGCCTGCGCGCGGCGCTCGCCCGGCCCGGCGCGCGCTTCGTGATGGAGGTGAAGCGCGCCTCGCCCTCCGCCGGGACGCTGCGCCCCGGCGCCGACCCGGCAACGATGGCGCGGGCCTATGCCGGGGCGGCGGACGCGATGAGCGTGCTCACCGACACGCCTTATTTCGGCGGCTCGCTCGACGATCTCGCCCTCGTGCGCGCCACGTTCGACGGGCCGATCCTCGCCAAGGATTTCGTCGTCGATCCGCGCCAGGTCGCGGAGGCGCGCGCGCATGGCGCGGACGCGGTGCTGGCCATGCTCTCCGTGCTGGCCGACGCGGAAGCGAGAATCGTGATCGACGAGGCCCGGCTGCTCGGCATGGACGTGCTGGTCGAGGCGCATGACGAGGCCGAGCTGCGCCGCGCGATCGCGCTCGGCGCGCCGCTGATCGGCATCAACAATCGCGACCTCAGAACGCTGGAGGTCGACCTTGCCGTCACCGAGCGCCTGTCCCGCCTCGTCCCCGAAGACCGCGTGCTGGTCGCCGAATCCGGCATCGCCGAGCGCGCCGACGTGGAGCGGCTGGCGCCCCATGCCGACGCCTTCCTGGTCGGTTCCGCGCTGATGCGCGCGCAAGAGCCGGCCCGCGCCGCCCGCGCGCTCGCCTTCGGCCGCGCCAAGGTCTGCGGCCTGACCAATGAAGCGGATGCGGCCCGCGCCGTCGCGTCCGGCGCGACCCATGCCGGGATCGTCATGGTCCCCGGCACGCCGCGTGCCGTGTCGGTCGATCAGGCCCTGCCCGTGGCCGAAGCCGCGCGGCGACAGGGCGCGGCTTTGGTCGGCGTGTTCCGCGATGCGGACCTTCCCCTCGTCGCCGACGCGGCGCGCGCGCTGGCGCTGGACGCCGTGCAACTGCACGGCCGGGAGGATGCGGCCTATGTCGGCGACCTGCGCAAGGCGCTGCCCGACGGCGCCGAGATCTGGGCCGCCGCGCCGGTCGGCGAGACGGCCGCGCCGCCCCGCGCGGGCGCCGACCGCACCCTGTTCGACACCGAGGTGAACGGCGCGTCCGGCGGCACCGGCATCGCCTTCGACTGGGCACGGCTCAAGGACCGCGACGATCTGCCGCGCGCCATCCTCGCCGGCGGCCTCAGCCCCGCCAATGCCCGCGCCGCCGCGCGCGTCGGCGCCTATGCGCTCGATGTCGGCTCCGGCGTCGAGGCCGTGCCGGGCCGCAAGGATCCCGCGCGCCTCGCCGCCTTCTTCGAGGCGTTGCGCGCGCCCACCCGGAAGGAGGCCGCGTGATGCGTCTCGACGGACGATTCGGCGCCCATGGCGGCGCCTATGTGCCCGAAATCCTGATCCCCGCGCTGGAGGAGCTGGAAGCCGCCTTCCTCGACGCGCAGGCGGACGCGGCCTTCCGGGCGGAGCTTGACGGGCTGCTCGCCAGATATGCCGGGCGCCCGACCCCGCTCACCCGCTGCCGCAATCTCGGCACGGACAAGGCGCGCCTCTACCTGAAGCGCGAAGACCTGCTCCACGGCGGCGCGCACAAGACCAATCAGGTGCTCGCCCAGGCCTTGCTGGCGAAGCGGATGGGGAAGCGGCGGATCATCGCCGAGACCGGCGCGGGCCAGCACGGCGTCGCCTCCGCGATGGCCGGCGCGCTGTTCGGGCTGGAGACGCGCATCTACATGGGCGCCGACGATGTCGAGCGGCAGCGGCTCAACGTCTTCCGCATGGAGCTGATGGGCGCCGAGGTCGTGCCGGTGACGACCGGCGGCCGCACGCTAAAGGACGCGGTCAACGAGGCGCTGCGTGACTGGACGGCGAGCTTCGCCGACACCCATTACCTGCTCGGCACCGTCGCCGGCCCGCACCCCTTCCCGCTGATGGTCCGCGATTTCCAGCGGGTGATCGGCCAGGAGGCGCGCGCGCAGGTGCTGGAGGAAGAAGGTCGCCTGCCCGACGCAGTGATCGCCTGCGTCGGCGGCGGCTCCAACGCGATGGGCATCTTCGCCGATTTCGTCGCGGACGAGGGCGTGAAGCTGATCGGCGTCGAGGCGGCCGGGCGCGGGCTGGCGGGCCGCGAGCATGGCGCCACCCTGCTGCGCGGACGGCCCGGCATCCTGCACGGCGCGGAGACCTATGTGCTCCAGGACGAGGACGGGCAGATCGACGACACCTGGTCGGTCTCGGCCGGGCTCGATTATCCCGCCGTCGGCCCGGAGCATGCCTTCCTCAAGGACAGCGGCCGGGCCGATTATGTCGGCGCGACCGACCAGGAGGCGCTCGACGCCTTCGCGCTGCTGGCGCGCTCGGAGGGCATCGTCTGCGCCTTCGAATCCGCCCACGCGCTCGCGCACGGCCTCAAGCTGGCGCGCGCGGCGGAGGCGGAGACCGTGCTGATCGTCAACATTTCCGGCCGGGGCGACAAGGACATGGCCCAGGCGCAGCACCTGCTCGGATTCGCGTCATGAGCCGCTACGAAAAGATGTTCGCCGATCTCGAGGCGCGCGGCGAAGGCGCGTTCGGCGCCTTCGTCATGCTCGGCGATCCCGATCTCGCGGCGAGCGCCCGGATCATCGACGCGCTGGTCGCAGCCGGCGCCGACATGCTGGAGGTCGGCATCCCCTTCTCCGATCCGGTGGCGGACGGCCCGGTCATCCAGGCCGCCGCCGATCGCGCGCTGAAACAGGGCGTAAGGCAGGCCGACTGCTTCGCGCTGCTGGCCGAAGCGCGCGCGCGCCATCCCGCCATTCCGATCGGCATCCTGACCTACGCCAATCTGGTCATGGCCCACGGCCGCGACGCCTTCTACGCCGCCGCCGCGCGGGCCGGCGTGGACAGCGTGCTGGTCGCCGACGTGCCGGCGCTGGAGGCCGAGCCCTTCGCGGCGGCGGCGCGCGCGGCGGGCGTCGCCCCCGTGCTGATCGCCGCCGCCAACACGCCGCGCGCCACGCTCGGCCGGATCGCGCGGCTGGGCGCGGGCTACACCTATTGCGTCGCCCGCGCGGGCGTGACCGGCGCGCGGGCCGATCTCGCCCTCGATCACCGGGCGCTGCTCGCCGCGCTGGCGGCGGAAGGCGCGCCGCCGCCGATCCTCGGCTTCGGCATCTCGAAGCCCGACCATGTCCGCGCCGCGCTGGCGGCCGGCGCGGCGGGCGTGATCTCCGGCTCGGCGATCGTCTCCTTCATCGAATCCGATCCGGCCGACGCGCAAACCCTGATCCGCGCCTTCGTCGCGACGATGAAGGCGGCGACCCGGCCGGACGGCTAGAACGGATCGGCATTCAGCTTTTCACGTCATTCCCGCGAAAGCGGGAATCCAGCTTCTTCACCAGCTTGGGACGGAAAGGAAGCTGGACCCCCGCATTCGCGGGGGTGACGGAAAGGGCTTGCGTTCCCGAAGGCGTGCCCATAATGGCTCGTTTGTTACATCGTGATAATACAATGGAACGACTCCGAATGCCGCCCCTCGCCCCCTCCCCGCTCGCGCCGAGCACCGACGCCGAAGTGCTCGCCCGCGACCTGCGCGCCGCCTTGCTGACGCCGCGCGGCGACGATGAAATGGCCCGCCTGCTCGCCGATCTGTGCACCCCGGCGGAGCTGCGCACGCTGGCGGAGCGCTGGCATGTCGCCCGGCTGCTCGACGGCACCGACCTCACCTATCGCGACATCCACGACGGCACCGGCGTCTCCACGACCACGATCGTGCGCGTCGCCCGCTTCCTGAAGCAGGAGCCGCATCTGGGCTACCGCCTCGCGCTCGATCGCACCGGAGGCGGCGATGTTCGTTGACACGCAGCGGCTCCACGTCGCCGTCCAGAAATCCGGCCGCCTCGCCGATTACAGCCGGGGGCTGCTGCGCGATGCCGGCCTCAAGGTCCAGAACGGCAAGAACGCGCTGACCGCGCGGGCGGACAATTTCCCGCTCGATCTCATGTTCGTGCGCGACGACGACATCCCGACCTTCGTCGCCGACGGCGTGTGCGAGTTCGGCATGGTCGGGCGCAACGTGCTGGAGGAATTCCTGCTCGACCGGCCGGACGCGCGCATCGACGTGGTCGCCCCCCTGGGCTTCGGCCGCTGCGCGCTGAAGATCGCCGCGCCGGAGACGCTGGCCTATCCGGGCGCGCGGATCCTGGCGGGCGAGCGGATCGCCACCTCCTATCCCCAAATGCTGCGCCGCTTCCTCGACGAGCGCGGGATCGAGGCGACGGTCGTGAAGATGAACGGCGCGGTGGAGCTGGCCCCCCGGCTCGGCATCGCCCGCTTCGTCTGCGACCTCGTCTCGACCGGCGCGACGCTGGAGGCGAACGGCCTCGTCCCCGTCGAGACGGTGATGGAGAGCGAGGCGGTGCTGGTCCGCACCGCCAAGACCCTGTCGCCGGAGAAGGTCGAGGCGGCGGACAATCTGCTGCGCCGGCTCGAAGGCGTGCTCGCCACGCAGGAATCCAAATATATCATGCTGAACGCGCCGGAGACGGCGCTGGGCGACATCGCCGCGATCCTGCCCGGCGCGGAATCGCCGACGGTGATCCCGCTCGCCGGCAATCCCGGCCATGTCGCCGTCCACGCCGTGTGCAAGGAATCGGTCTTCTGGGAGACGCTCCAGAAGCTGAAAGCCGCCGGCGCCTCGGCGATCCTGGTCATGCCCATCGAAAAGATGATGATGTGATGGAGCGGCTGGTCTGGAGCGAACTGGACGCGCCCGCGCGCGCCGCCGCCCTCGCCCGCCCGGCGGCGCGGGCCGATGACGGCCTGCGCGCTGCGGTGAGGGCGATCGTCGCGGACATACGGGCGAACGGCTGGAGCGCGCTCGTCGATCAGGCCGTCCGGATCGACGGCGCCGCGCCCGAATTGCTGCCCGTCGCCCCGTTCGCGGAACAGGCGCGCCGCACCCTCTCCCCCGCGCAGCTCGACGCGATCGAGCTTGCCCGGCGCAATGTCGAGCATTTCCACGAAGCCAGCCTTCCCGCCGAGCATCAGGTGGAGACCATGCCGGGCCTCGTCGTCCGCAAGGTCTGGCGCCCGCTCGACCGCGTCGGCCTCTACATTCCGGGCGGGGCCGCGCCGCTCTTCTCGACCCTGCTGATGCTCACCATTCCGGCGCGGGCCGCGGGCGTGCGCGAGATCGTGATCGCCACCCCGCCCCGCCCCGGCGGCGGGCTCGATCCGGTGGTCGCGCTGGCCGCCGAGCTGTGCGGGATCGATGCGATCTGGACGATGGGCGGCGCGCAGGCCATCGCCGCCCTGGCCTTCGGCGCGGGCGACGTGCCCCGCGCCGCCAAGATCTGCGGCCCCGGCAATGCCTGGGTGGCGGAGGCCAAGGCGCAGGTCGCGGCTTTGCCCGGCGGCCCCGCCATCGACATGCCGGCCGGCCCGAGCGAATTGCTGGTGATCGCCGACGAGACCGCCGATCCGCGCACCGTCGCCGCCGACCTGTTGAGCCAGGCCGAACATGACCGGGACGCGCAGGTTCTCCTCGTCACCACATCGCCCGCCATCGCGGCCGGGGTGGCGGACGAGCTGACCCGCCAGACCTACAGCCTGCCGCGCGCCGACGTGGCCGCCGCTTCCCTGGCCTCCGCCCGCCTGATCCTCGCCGAGACGCTGGCCGAGGCCGTGGACATCGCCAATCTCTACGCGCCCGAGCATCTCTCGCTGGCCGTCGTCGATCCCGCGCCGCTGGTCGCGCGCATCCGCAATGCCGGGGCCGTCTTCGCCGGCCATCAGGCCGCCGAGACGTTCGGCGACTATCTCGCCGGCTCCAGCCACGTCCTCCCCACCGACGGCGCCGCGCGCGCCTGGAGCGGCGTGTCGGTCCACAGCTTCCTGAAGGCGATGACCGTCCAGCAGCTCACCCCCGAAGCCGCCCGCGCCGCCGCCGCCCCCGCCGCCGCGCTCGCCCGGCTGGAGGGACTGGAGGCCCACGCCCGCGCGGCGGATGCGCGGCTAAATCCTCCCCTCCCTGCAAGGGAGGGGCCGGGGGTGGGTGCGCGCGCCAGCACGCCCGAACCACCGGCGCAGATCGGTAAAGTGACGGCATCGAGCCGTCCCTTCACCGACCCACCCCTAACCCCTCCCTTGGAAGGGAGGGGAATATGACCCTCGCCGCCCGCCTCGCCCGCCCGGCCATCCTCGCGCTGCCGCCGATGGACATCGCCGCGCAGGCCGATGCGGCCTTCGGCGCCGATGCGATCAAGCTCGACGCCAACGAGAATCCCTATGCGCCCTTGGTGGAAGGATCGCTCGCCGCGGGCCTCAACCGCTATCCCGAGCCGCAGCCCGCCGCGCTGCGCAATGCGATGGCGGCGCTCTACGGCGTCGCCCCCGAAAACCTCGTCGTCACGCGCGGCGCGGACGATGCGATCGACATCCTGATCCGCACCTTCTGCCGCGAGGGACTCGACGCCGTCTCCGTCTGCCGGCCGACCTTCTCCGCCTATGCCCAGTTCGCCCGGCTGCAAGGCGCGCGGGTGATCGAGGCGCGGCTGACCGACAGCTTCGATTTCGACGCCGACCTGTTCCTCACGACCGTCGCGGCCGAGGCCGACCTCAAGCTCGCCTTCCTCTGCGCGCCCAACAATCCCACCGGCAACCCGGTCGCCGCCGCCGACGTGCTGCGCGTCGCCGACATGCTCGCCGACACGATCGTCGTGCTGGACGAGGCCTATATCGAATTCTCCGAAGCCGAGAGCCTCGCCGCCGAGGCCGCCCGGCGGGAAAATCTCGTCGTCCTGCGCACCTTGTCCAAGGCCTGGGGGCTGGCCGGCGCGCGGATCGGTTGCGCGATCGGCAATCCGGAGCTGATCGGGCTGATCTCCCGCGCGCTGCCGCCTTATCCCCTCCCCTCGCTCGCTATCCGGGCGGCGCTCACCGCGCTCTCGCCCTCGCGCCGCCCGGTCCAGGCCGAGCGGATCGCGCGGATCAAGGCGGATCGGGAGCGGCTCGCCGGATTGCTGGCCGGATCGCCGCTCGTGCGCTCGGTCCGTTCGGGCGGCGGCAATTTCCTGTTCCTGGAGGTGGACGATCCCGCCGCCTTGTCCGCGAAGCTCACCGCGCTCGGCATCCGGGTCCGCTTCCGCCCCAATGCGGCGCCCGGCGGGGTGCGGCTCACCATCGGCACCGACGCCGAGAATGCCGCGGCGCTGGCCGCTTTGGGCGTCGCGCCGGAGGCCAAGCCGGCGCGGCGCGGCGCCGTCGCCCGCGACACGAAGGAGACCAGAATCGCCGTCGCGGTCGATCTCGACGCCGAGGCCCCGCGCCGGATCGACACCGGCATCCCCTTCTACGATCACATGCTCGATCAGGTCGCCGCCCATGCCGGCTTCGCCCTCACCCTCGCCTGCGAGGGCGATCTGGAGATCGACGGCCATCACAGCATCGAGGATTGCGCGATCGCCTTCGGACAGGCGCTGAAACAGGCCCTGGCCGACCGACGCGGCATCGGCCGCTTCGGCTTCGCGCTGCCGATGGACGAGACCGAGGCGCAGGTGCTGATCGACCTGTCCGGCCGCCCGTTCGCGAAGTTCGAAGGCCGGTTCGAAGCCAGCCATATCGGCGCCTATCCGACCGAGATGACGCCCCACGTCTTCCGTTCCCTCGCCGACAGCCTCGGCGCGGCGATCCACGTCAAGGTCTCCGGCGAGAACGACCACCACAAGACCGAAGCCTGCTTCAAGGCCTTCGGCCGCGCGCTGAGGCAGGCGGTCGCAAGAGACGGCGATACGCTGCCGAGCACGAAGGGGGTGTTGTGACCCTCGCCATCGTCGATCTCGGTTACGGCAATATCGGCTCGATCCGGATCGCGTTCGAGCGGCTGGGCGCTTCGCCCCTGCTCACCGCCGACCCGGACGCCATCGCCTCGGCCGATCGCGTCGTCCTGCCCGGCGTCGGCGCCGCGGGCTTCGCGATGGCGCGGATCGCGGAGCGCGGCCTGAGCGACGTGCTGCGGACCCTGACGAAGCCGCTGCTCGGCATCTGCCTCGGCATGCAGCTCCTGTTCGAACGCTCCGAGGAGGACGACACCGCCTGCCTCGGCCTGATCGACGGCGCGGTGCGCGCGCTCGATCCGGCGCCGGGCCGGCCGGTGCCGCATATGGGCTGGAGCCGCCTCGCCGTGACCGACCCGGCCTGCGGCCTCGCCGACGGGGACTATGTCTATTTCGCCCACTCCTACGCCTGCGACGACGGGCCGCACGGCATCGCGCGCGCCAACTATGGCCGCGTCATCCCCGCCGCCGTGCGCAAGGGCCATGTGCTCGGCGCGCAATTCCATCCGGAGCGGTCCGGCGAGGCCGGCGCGCGCTTCCTGAAGGCGTTCCTCGCGTCATGATCGTCTATCCCGCCATCGACCTGATGGGCGGCCGCTGCGTGCGGCTGGCGCAGGGCCGCTTCGATGAAGCGACCGACTATTCCGGCGATCCCGCCGCCGCGCTCGCGCGCTTCGCCGCGGCGGGCGCACGCTGGACCCATGTCGTCGATCTCGATGGCGCGAAGGCCGGCCGTCCCGTCCAGCACGACCTGATCGCCCGCCTCGCCGCCGATGCCCCGGTGAAGCTCCAGGTCGCCGGCGGCTTCCGCGACGCCGCCTCGGTCGCCGCCGCGCTGGAGGCCGGCGCCTCGCGCGTGGTGATCGGCAGCCTGGCGGTGCGCGATCCCGACGCGGTGCGCGCCATCCTCGCCGCGCATGGCGGCGAGCGGATCGTGCTGGCGCTCGACGTCAACATCGTCGGCGGCACGCCGATGGTGGCGACGGCGGGCTGGACGGAAAGCTCCGGCCGCACCCTCTACGACATCGCTTCCCTCTACCCGGAGGCGCGCCACCTGCTCGTCACCGACATCGGCCGCGACGGCATGATGCTGGGGCCGAACCTGCCGCTGGCGCGCGAGGCGGCCGGGCGGCTGAAGCATATGGCGTTCCAGGCCTCGGGCGGCGTCGCCACTACGGCGGATCTTGCCGAGCTCGCCAAGACCGGCGCGGCCGGCGCGGTCGTGGGCAAGGCGATCTGGGAAGGCCGGATCGATCTGGCGGAGGCGATCGACCTTGCCGGCGCGTAGGATCATCCCCTGCCTCGACGTCAAGGACGGCCGCGTCGTGAAGGGCGTCCAGTTCCGCGACCATCGCGACGCGGGCGACATCGTCGAGAACGCCCTGCGCTACCGCGAGGAGGGCGCCGACGAGCTGGTCTTCTACGACATCGCCGCCAGCGCCGAGGGCCGCGCGCTCGACACCGCCTGGATCGCCCGCATCGCCGAGGTGATCGACATCCCCTTCTGCGTGGCCGGCGGCATCCGCTCGGTCGCGCAGGCGGCGGCCAGCCTGGAGGCGGGAGCGGACAAGGTCTCGGTCAATTCCCCCGCGCTGGAGCGGCCGGAGCTGATCGCCGAACTGGCCCGCGCCTTCGGCAGCCAGTGCGTCGTCGTCGGCGTCGACAGCCTGGCGGGACCGGACGGCTACCGGGTGAAGCAATATACCGGCAGCGCCGCCGCGACCCGCGATACCGGCCGGGCGACGCTCGACTGGGTGCGCGAGGCGACCGATCGCGGCGCCGGCGAGATCGTGCTCAACTGCATGAGCAAGGACGGCGTGCGCACCGGCTACGACATCGCGCACACGTCCGACGTGATCGCCACCGTCACCGTGCCGGTCATCGCCTCGGGCGGGGCCGGCGCGCCGGAGCATTTCCGCGCGGCGTTCGACGCGGGCGCGAGCGGCGCGCTCGCCGCCACCGTGTTCCACGACCGCCTCATCCCCATCCCCGAACTCAAGGAGTATCTCGTCTCATGCGGGATCGAAATGCGCCGCTGAGCGCGGCCGACATCGCCGCTCTGGCCTGGGACAAGATGGACGGGCTGATCCCGGCGATCGCGCAGGACGCCGCGACCGGCCAGGTGCTGATGCTCGGCTACATGTCGCCCGACGCGCTGGCCGCGACGCTGGAGTCCGGGCTGGCGACCTTCCACAGCCGCTCGCGCGGGAGCCTTTGGCAAAAGGGCGAGACCTCCGGCAACGTGCTGCGGGTCCGCGCCGTCCATGCCGATTGCGATGCGGACGCGCTGCTCGTGCTGGTCGATCCGGCCGGCCCGGCCTGCCATCTGGACACGACAAGCTGCTTCACCGAGCACGGCCCGCGCGGGGTCGGCTGGCTGGCCAAGCTCGCGGGCGTCGTGAAGGCCCGGCGCGAGGACGATGCGCAGGACAGCTACACCGCGCGCCTCTTCTCGCAGGGCACGATGCGGATCGCGCAGAAGGTCGGCGAGGAAGGCGTCGAGCTCGCGCTGGCCGCCACCGCCGGCGCGCGCGAGGCCTGCATCGAGGAGACGGCGGACCTCCTCTACCACCTCACCGTGCTGATGGAGGCACGCGGCTTCGGCTGGGAGGATGTCGCGCAGGTGCTGGAGGCGCGGCACAAGGCCTAACCGGCCAGCGCCTTCACCGCTTCCTCGTAGAGCCGCTCCGACGCCGCCGCGATCACGCGGCCGGCGGCGAAGTCCGTGCCGCCCTCCCAGTCGCCGATATGCCCCCCGGCGCCGCGCACCACCGGGATCAGCGCCTGATAATCGTGCGGGTGCAGCAGCGATTCCACGACGAGGTCGATCCCCCCCGCCGCCAGCCGCGCATAAGCATAGGCGTCCAGCCCGTAGCGCGCGACCCGCGCCGCCCGCCGCACCCGTTCGAACCCGTCCGCTTCGGCCCCGGCGAAGAGATAGGGATCGGTGGTGGCGAGCCGGGCCTCGACGAGGCTCGCGCAGCCGCT
This sequence comes from uncultured Sphingosinicella sp., assembly GCA_964614625.1. GTDB lineage: Bacteria > Pseudomonadota > Alphaproteobacteria > Sphingomonadales > Sphingomonadaceae > Allosphingosinicella. The sequence goes on from CAZTPD010000015.1 coordinate 17,765, forward strand.
GGTTGCGAGCGGCGTTTCTCCGGCCTTGCCGATCAGCCTGGCCGCATCGCCGAAGCCGATATGAAGTTCATCGAGCACCGGCGCGTCGATCAGCCCCAGCACCGGCCTGCCCTCCTCCAGCAAAGCGATCAGGGTCGTCCAGCTCGGCAGCCCGCAGATGAAGGCGCGCGTCCCGTCGATCGGATCGAGGCTCCAGACGAAGCGCGCCTCACCCCGCTCCACCCCATATTCCTCGCCGGAAATGCCGTGATCGGGGAAGCGCGCCGCGATCAGCGCGCGGATCGCGCGCTCGGCGTCCCGGTCCGCCTCGGTCACCGGATCGAAGGCGCCGCCCTCGTTCTTGTCCAGCGCCGTCACGCCGCGCGCCGCGGCGGGCAGCGTCACGCCGCGCGCGGCCTCGGCCAGTCCGCGCGCGAACGCGGCGAGCCCGTCCATATCTCCGTCGTCCAGCGCCATGCACCAGGCCTTACGGACCGCCCCCGCGAAAGAAAAGGCCGCGCTCCGAGCGATCGGAGCGCGGCCAACCGGCGCGGCTAGGGTTGCGCGCCGATCATTCGGGCTCGATCGCGTTCTCGATCGGATAGTAGACCGAGAACGGCTCCTGGTTCCACGCCAGCGGCACGAACCTCTCGTCCCAATGGTCGATGGTCAGCGCCCAGCGCGCCCGCTCGCCGGCGACATAGGCGTCCTGGTCCGGGAAGAGCTGGCGGATCACCTGCGCCCGCGAAGGCAGGCCGCGCGGCGGGTTGGCCGGCGACACGTTGATGATCGCGAAGTCCCAGGGCGCGCCCGGCGCGTGGTTGCCCGCCACGTAGAGGCGCGAGCTGAGCGTCAGGCCGTTCTGGATGTTCCATTCCATGATCGGACGATGCCAGCGCTGGTAGAGCTCCAGCCACTCGTCATGCCGGCCCGGCGGCACCTTGTAATAGCCGACGCTGACCCGGTTGAGGCCGTCGCCCCGGCCGTTCTGGGCCTGGGCGCTCGCCTGCGAGGCGAAGGTGAAGGACGAGAGCGTCACGGCAAGCGCGAGGCTCAGGGCAGTCCAGAATTTCCTCATCTGTGTTCCTCCTGTTGAGCTTTAGAAATTGACGCGGGTGGAGACGTAGAAGGTGCGGCCGATCACGTCGTAGGTGCTCGACTCGGTGCTGCCCGGCACGCCGCCCGTGATCGGCGGCTCGCGGTTCGCGACATTGTTGATGCCGATGCGCAGGTTCAGCTCGGGGCGGACGCGCACGCTGGCGAAGACGTCGAACAGCGAATAGGAGCCGACGCCCGGCGTCGTCGCCGCGGGATTGAGCACCCGCTGCACCGCGTCCATGCTGTCGATGAAGCGCCAGCGGCCGCCCAGCTCATAGTCGTTCGTCGAATAGCTCAGCCGCGTCACCGCCTGCCATTCGGGCAGCGAGCCCGGCTGGAAGGTGGCGGTGCCGCCGACCGTGCCCTTGTAGCTGCGGAACGGGCCGCCCGGCGCGTTCTGGACCTCGAAGCTGTCGAGCCAGGTGACGTTGGAATCGAGCGTCAGCCGCCCCTCCGCGCCGATCGGCACGGCCCAGCGCAGCGCGATGTCGATGCCCGAGGTGCGGAAGGCGCCCAGATTGCGGGTCGGCTGGAGGATCTGGCTGATCCGCCCGGTCAGCGGGTCGCGCGCGATATTGGCGCAGAACTCGTTGTTCGGGTCCAGATTCGGGTTGGCGCCGTCGATGTTGAAGCAGCTCGTCACCGATTGCAGCGCCGAATAGACGCCGATCGCCCCTTCCACCTCGATATTGTAATAATCGACCGAGAACGACAGGCCGGACAGCCAGGGGCTCGCGCTCGACGGCGACAGGGTGACGCCGGCGGTGAAGGTGTCGGCCTTTTCCGGGTCCAGATTGGGATTGCCGACCTGGGTCGCGGGGCTGTCGTTCTGGAGATTGACGAAGCTGTCGATCACCGAGAGCGGCACGCCCTGCGCGAGGCAGAGTGACCGCACGCCCGCCGCCTGCGATCCGGTGCGCGCGGCGCTGGCCGCGTTGCAGGGATCGCCCTGGCCCTGCTCGGGCCGGCCGATCGACGGCACCGAACCGCTCGGCGCGACGAACAGCTCGCCGACGCTGGGCGCGCGCACCGCGCGGGCATAGCCGCCCCGGAAGCGCAGGCCGCGCACCGGCGACCAGTGCCCCTCCGCCTTGTAGGTGTGGGCGCCGCCGGAGATGTTGTAGTCGGAATAGCGGTAGCCGAGATTGACCCCCAGGCTCTCGAAGAAGGGCCGCTCGCTGATGATCGGGATCAGCAGCTCGCCATAGCCTTCCCACACCTCGGTCGTGCCTTCGCTGAACCGGGTGAACTGGACGCCGACGACGTCGCCGGCGGCAAGCACGCGGTCGGGATTGGTCTCGTAGCCGTTGCGCCGGTAGTTGACGCCGAAGGCGAAGCGCACGTCGCCGCCCGGCAGCGTGAACAGCCGCCCCTGCACCAGCGCCTCGGCGACGGTCTGGGTCAGCTCGATGTCGCGGAAGGGCGAGGCGACGAGATATTCGAAGCAGGCCTGCGACAACGGGTTGATGCCGAACGGATTGTAGCCGCCGGCGCAGATCGAATCGCCGCCGTCCGGCGCGTTGATGAGCGTGGCGAGCGACGAGGCCAGCACCGAGCCCGGCGAGGTCTCGGTGATCCGGGTGCGGCCGTGGCTGGCATAGACGTCCCAGCTGCCGTCGATCCGGTCGAGCCCGCCGCGCAGCCCGCCGAGGAACTGATAGGTCTGGAGCTGGCGGTCGGTGAGGCGCGGCCCCGCCTCGATGAACCTTTTCTCGAGGATCAGGTTTGCGTCCGGGTCGGCGCGCGATTCGAGCAGCGGGCGCAGCGCGTCGGGAATGAACGGATTGGTGACCGGGATCGAGATCGAGGTGTTGCCCGGCTCGACGAAGATGCGCGTCTCGTAATCGGCGAAATGCGCCTGGGCATAGGCGGTGACGCCCGCGGACAGATCGTAGGTGACGCGGCCGAAGGCGGTGATCCGCTCCAGCGGCGCCTGGATGACGAGGAACTGGTTGAGGTTGTTGATCTGCTGCCCGGTGTTGAGCAGCCCGCTCCAGCCGTCGCGATAGTTGAACACGCCGTTGCTGGCGCTGAACAGGGTGCCGTCCGTGTTGAGCGCCAGCGCCGAATTGGGCGCCACGCTGCCCGGCGCGATGCCGTAGGTCGCGAACAGGTCGTCGATCGCGCCTTGCGACGGCGCGTTGCCGCCCGGCGCGTAGGCGCCGATCGGGATGCGCAGATCGGTCCCGCCCAGGTTGCGGCGGAAGAAGGCGCGGTCGCGATAGCCGATCGCCTCGCGCTCGGCATAGCCGATCGACAGGACGGCATTGCCGCGCCCGTCGGCGAAATTGCCGCCCAGCGTGCCGGTGATGTCGCGCACCGCGCCGTCGCCCTCGCCGGTGATGTTGTAGGTGGCGTCGATCTGGAGGCCTTCGAAATCGCGCCGCGTGCGGAAATTGACGACGCCGGCGATCGCGTCCGAGCCGTAGGCGGCCGAGGCGCCGCCGGTGATGATCTCGACGCTTTCGAGCAGCGCGAGCGGCAGCGTGTTGACGTCGACCACCTGCTGGATGTTCGACGGCTGCAAGCGCCGCCCGTCGAGCAGCACCAGGTTGCGCTCCGAGCCGAGGCTGCGCAGGTTCAGCGTCGCCTGGCCGGTGGTCGCGAAGCCGGTGCGGGTCGAGCTTTCGCCGAGGCCGAACTGGGGAAGCTGGGTGAGCGAACGCTCGACGGTCGCCTCGCCGGTGGACAGGAGCTGGTCGGCGCCGACCGTGACAATCGGCGTATCGGACACGAGATCGCGCCGCGCGATGCGCGATCCGGTGATGACGATCGCCTCGCCGCTGTCGGCCTCGGCCGCGTCCCAGACGGCCGCTTCCGCCGCGGCGTCGGCCTCTGCGGCATCGGGTTCGTTCGCCCAGGCCGGCGCGCCGTGCGCGAGCAAGGCGAGCGCCAGCGCCGAGGCGGAAAGACGGGCGCCGATCGGCAACCGCGCGGCGGGGCTGGCTTGAACTGCTTGAACTGTCTGCGTCTTCATGATGGCACGACTCCAGGGCCGGCGGCGAGCGCACGCGCCGGTTCCGCGCTCGCGGCACGGAGGAATTTCAGGATCTGGCGGGGATGTCGGGAACGGCGCCCCGATTGACGGGCCTGCCGTTCAATCGCGGTGCGTTGCTCTCAGACGGTCAGCGACAACAATGACACATGCTCGAACCCCCGCAGCCAAATCCCATGATGGGAGCAAAATATTCCACGACGCCGATCCGCATCCTTTTCGCGCGATTCGGCGCGGGAAGCGGCATAAGCTCGTCTCGGCCACCTTCATAAGGCCGCGTTTCATCGCGGTGCAACAGAGCGGGGAAGATAACATTCCCGCCGCAGCGCAGCATGATGATATTGGAAGATTATCCCAATCCGCGCGGCAAAAGCGTCGGGATTCTGGGGCGGCCCCCGTGGCGCGGCGTCCGGCCCGTGGCCCGACGCGCCCGGCTTCGTCGCGCGCACGGGGGATTTACCCGCCTAATCTTTACCAAAAATTCAACAAGTCGGCCGCACCATCCCGTCCCGTTCATCGCGACAGGGGAATGACGATGGTCCAGGCCCGGGAGATCGAGGGCGATCTCGTCGGCTCGCTCGAGACCGGCGCGGAGCGGCTGCGCGGCGCGGCGCGGGAGATCGACCGCGCGCTGGAAGCGATCGAATCCGCCATCGCCATCGTCCGCCATGCCGGCCTGCCGCCGGCGGACCGCGCGCTCGAGCGCCTGCTCGACGCGCAGCACGACCGGCTGGCGCGCACCCTGCTGGACGCGATCGGCAAGAACGCGGACGGCGCCGAGGAGGCCCCCTCCCCGGCCGTCTTTTCCTTCCGCATGGACCCGGCGCGGCGCACCGCGCGCATCGGCCGCCGCCGCATCCCGCTGACCGAGAGCGAATATAAGGTGCTGGAGCTGCTCTGGGAGCAGATGCCCTCGCCCGTGCCGCGCCAGGCGCTCACCGAGCGGCTCTATGCCGATCGCGAGTCGGTGAGCGAGGCGGTGATCGACATGTTCATCTTCAAGATCCGCTCCAAGCTGCGCGCCGCCGGCTGCGCGGACGCGGCGATCAAGGCGATCCGGGGCAAGGGCTGGGTGCTTGATCTCGGCCCCGACCATGACGGCGATCCCGCCGACGACTGACCGCCTTCCCGATTGACCGACTCCCCGCCGCGCGGCACTCTCGCCGCCGGTGGCGCCGGACTGTCGCGCTTCGCCTGCTCCACCTTTTCTCCGACGGGGAAAGGAACGGACGGATGATCTCCCTGCCCGCGCCCGCCCGGCGCCCGTGAGCGCGCGGCGCTTCGACGCGATCGTCATCGGCGCCGGCCAGGCCGGGCCGTCGCTGGCCGGGCGGCTGACCGATGCGGGGATGAAGGTGGCGCTGGCCGAGCGCCACCTGATCGGCGGCACCTGCGTCAACACCGGCTGCATGCCGACCAAGGCGCTGGTCGCCAGCGCCTATGCCGCTCATGTCGCGCGCCGCGCCGCCGATTACGGCCTGATCGTGCCGGAGGTCGGCGTCGATTATGCCAAAGTCCATGCCCGCGCCCGCCAGGTGACGCTGAACGCGCGCGCCAATAACGAGAACTGGCTGGCCGGCATGGCGCGGCTCACTCTCTATAGCGAACATGCCCGCTTCGAGGGGCCGGACACGATCCGCGTCGGCGGGGAGCTGATCACGGCGCCGCGCATCTTCATCAATGTCGGCGGCCGCGCGAACGTGCCGGACTTTCCCGGCGTCGGCAACGTCCCCTTCCTCGACAACAGCTCGATCCTCGATCTGAAGGAGCTGCCCCGGCATCTGATCGTCGTCGGCGGCTCCTATATCGGGCTGGAATTCGGCCAGATCTTCCGCCGCCTCGGCGCCGAGGTCACGATCGTCGAAAAGTCGGAGCGGCTGGTCGGCCGCGAGGACCCGGACATCTCCGACGCGATCCGCGAGATATTGGAGGACGAGGGCATCGCGGTGCGCACCCATGCCGAGTGCATCCGCCTCGTCCCCCATCCCGACGGCCCCGCCGTAAGCCTGGACTGCCACGAGGGGCCGCCGGAGGTGGTCGGCAGCCACATCCTGCTCGCCGTCGGCCGCCGCCCCAATACCGACGATCTCGGGCTCGACGCCGCCGGCATCGCCGCCGACGCGCGCGGCTATATCGAGGTCGACGACAGGCTGGAAACCAACGTCCCCGGCATCTGGGCGATCGGCGACTGCAACGGGCGCGGCGCCTTCACCCACACGTCCTACAACGATTTCGAGATCGTCGCCGCCAACCTGCTCGACGGCGCGGATCGCGGGCTGCATCAGCGCCTGCCCGCCTACGCGCTCTACACCGATCCGCCGCTCGGCCGGGTCGGCATGAGCGAGACCGAGGCGCGCAAGACCGGCCGGCCGCTCCTTGTCTCCACCCGCCCGATGACCCGGGTGGGCCGCGCCATCGAGAAAGGCGAGACGAAGGGGCTGATGAAGATCGTCGCCGACGCGGAGACCCGCCGCATCCTGGGCGCCGCCATCCTCGGCACCGGCGGCGACGAGGCGATCCACGGCGTGCTCGACATGATGAGCGCCGATGCGACCTTCGACGACCTGCGCTGGGCGGTGCCGATCCACCCGACGGTCTCGGAGCTGCTCCCCACCCTGATCCTCGGCCTCGCCCCGGCCGATCGATCGGGCGACAAAGCCGGTCCTAGAGCATGATGACATCAGGCTGCACCGTATCCTGAGTTTCTGAGGTATTTG
>CAZTPD010000016.1:0-22887 GCA_964614625.1 uncultured Sphingosinicella sp.
TGACCGGACAGCCCTTCCAGCTCACGCCCGACGCGCGCTTCTGGTTCGAGAGCCGGACGCACCGCAAGGCGATGGCCTATCTGGGCTATGGCATCGCGCAGGGCGAGGGCTTCATCGTCGTGACCGGCGAGATCGGCGCGGGCAAGTCCACGCTGGCCGCGCATCTGGCCGCGACGATCGACCGCGCCCGCCTCAACGTCATCGCGCTCGTCTCCACCCAGGTGGAGGGCGACGATCTGCTGCGCCTCACCGCGCAGGGGCTGGGCCTTGACGTGCGCGGCGTGGAGAAGGCGGCCCTGATCGCGGCGGTCGAGGGGCGGCTGGCCGAGGAAGCGCGTGCCGGCAAGCGCACCCTCCTCATCGTCGACGAGGCGCAGACGCTCACCGTCTCGGCGCTGGAAGAGCTGCGCATGCTCTCCAATTTCCAGAGCGGCGGGCGGGCGCTCGTCCAGATCCTGCTGCTCGGCCAGCCCGAGTTCCGCGACAAGCTCGCCTCGGCCGGGCTGGAGCAGCTCCGCCAGCGCGTTATCGCCACCCATCATCTCGACGCGATGGGCGCCGACGAGGTCGAGACCTATGTCGGCCATCGCCTCGCGCTGGTCGGCTGGCAGGGGCAGCCGGACTTCGCCGCCGACGCCTTTCCGGCGATCCACACGGCCAGCGGCGGCATTCCCCGCCGGATCAACCAGCTCTGCCACCGGCTGCTGCTCCAGGCGGCGGTCGAGGGAACGCAGCTCATCACCGCCGAAACGATCGCCGCCGTGCTCGCCGATCTCGGCGTCGACGCCGCGCCGATCCGGGGCGAGAGCGGGGTGCTGCCGCTGCGCGGCGCGAAGCCCCGGCTGGTCGAGGACGCGCCGGCGCCGGCGCCCGAGCCGACCGTCGTGCAGGTGCCGGTCGCCGATCCCGCGCAGGAGCGCCGCATCGCCGCGCTGGAAGCGCAGGTCGCCGAGCAGGAGCAGATGCTCCGCCGCGTGCTGACCCTGCTCGTCGAGTGGGTGGAGGGCAACGACCGGGACGCGCCCTATCGGTCGAACGCCGCCTGAGGAGCGCCATGCGCAATGCCCTCTCCGTCGATGTCGAGGACTGGTTTCAGGTCGGCGCCTTCGAGCGCGTGATCGACCGCGCTGCGTGGGAAACCCTCCCGCGCCGGGTCGAGGCCAATACCGACGCCGTCCTCGCCTTGTTCGACGAAGCGGGTGTGAAGGCGACCTTCTTCACGCTCGGTTGGGTCGCCGAGCGCCACCCGGCCCTCATTCGCCGGATCGCCGAAGCGGGTCATGAGATCGCCAGCCACGGCCTCGACCACCAGCGCGTCTTCACGATGGACGCGCCCGCCTTCCGCGCCGACATCGCCCGCGCGCGCAAGGCATTGGAGGACGCCTCCGGCCGGCCCGTCACCGGCTACCGCGCGCCCAGCTTCTCGATCGACGCGCGCACGCTTTGGGCGCACGCGGTGCTGGCCGAGGAGGGCTATGCCTATTCCTCCTCGGTCGCGCCGGTCGCGCACGATCATTATGGCTGGCGCGAGTCGCCCCGCTTCGCCTGGCGGCCGGTCGCGGGCGCCGAGCTGATCGAGCTGCCCGTCACCACCGTCGATATCGCCGGCCGGCGCATGGCCGCCGGGGGCGGGGGCTTCTTCCGGCTGCTCCCCTACGCCTTCTCGAGCTGGGCGGTCGGCCGGGTGAACCGGGCCGAGCAGCGCCCCGCCATCTTCTATTTCCATCCCTGGGAGATCGATCCCGGCCAGCCGCGCGTCGCCGGCGCGCCGCTCAAATCGAAGTTGCGCCATTACACCAATCTCTCGGTCATGCGACCCAAGCTGCTGAAATTGCTCCGCGCGCATGCCTGGGCGCGCACCGACGAGATCGCCGCCGCCGAGCGGGCGCGGCTGCCGTGAACGCCCATGCGCCCGTGACCGCGCCCCAGGTGCGGATCGCCGATCCCGCCGAGCCGGCGCTGGAGGCGTTCGTCCGCGCCCATCCGCAGGCGACGCCCTTCCACCTGCCGCAATGGAGTCGCGCGATCGAGGCGGGAACGGGCCAGCGCGCGCACCTGCTGGTCGTCGAACAGGACGGCGCGATCCAAGCCTTCCTGCCGCTCAGCGAGATCCGCTCGCCTTTGTTCGGCAGCCTGCTCGCCTCCGCCGGCTTCGGCGTGGACGGCGGCATCCTCTCATCGGACCCCGCAGCATCGCGCCTGCTGGCCGAGGCGGCGGTGAAGCTGGCGGAACGACTGGACTGCCCCGCTATCGAGCTGCGCGGGGGCACGCCGCCCGAAGGCTGGCGGGTCAGTGAAGGCACTTATGTCGGCTTCGCCCGCGATCTTCCGTCGGACGACGAGGCGATCCTGAAGGCGATCCCCCGCAAGCAGCGCGCCGAGGTGCGCCGCGCATCGGGCTTCGGGCTGGACGTGACGATCGGCCGCGCCGCCGCCGTGCATCATCGCGTCTATGCGCAAAGCGTGCGCAATCTCGGCACGCCGGTCTTCCCGCGCCGCCTGTTCGAAGCCGTTCTCGATACTTTCGGGGAAGAAGCTGATATCCTGACGGTTTCAAAAGACGGCAAGCCGCTCGCCAGCGTGCTCAGCCTCTACTTCAATGGCACCGTCCATCCCTATTGGGGCGGCGGCACGCATGAGGCCCGGGCCGCGCGCGCCAACGAGCTGATGTATTACGCGCTGATGCGCCAGGCCGCCGCGCGCGGCTGCACGCGCTTCGATTTCGGCCGGTCCAAGACGGGCACCGGCGCCTTCGCCTTCAAGAAGAATTGGGGCTTCGAGCCGCGCCCGCTCCGCTACGCGCAATGGGGCACCGCGCGCGACGCCAATCCGCTCAGCCCGAAATACCGGCTCCAGGTCGCGCTCTGGCGCCGCCTGCCGCTCTGGCTCGCCAACCGGCTCGGCCCGCATATCGCCCGGGGGCTGGGATGAGCGGCGACATCCTCTTCCTCGCCCACCGCATCCCGTTCCCGCCCGACCGGGGCGACAAGATCCGCTCCTGGCACATCCTCAGGCATCTGGCGGGGCTGGGCCGCATCCATCTCGCCTGCTTCGCCGACGACGAAGCGGATGCCGCGCACCTTCCGGCCCTGCGCGCGGCGCTGGGCGGCGCGCTCGGCGAGGCGCATGTCGAGATCCGCCGCACCGGCAAGGCGGCGGCCGGCGTCCGCGCGCTGGTCGAGGGCAAGCCGGTCTCGCTCACCCTGTTCGACAGCGCGGAGCTGCGCGCATTCGTCGCCCGCCTGCTCAAGACGGGCCGGATCGGCACGATCTTCGCCTTTTCCGGCCAGATGGCGCAGTTCGTCCCCGATCCCTGTCCGGCGCGCTTCGTGATGGACTTCGTCGACATGGATTCCGCCAAGTTCGCGTCCTATGCCGAAGAAGAGAGTGGCCCGATGCGCTGGGTCCACCGGCGCGAGGCGGAGAAGCTCTTCGCCTTCGAGCGGGCTACCGCCGCGCGGGCCGACACGTCCCTGTTCGTCAGCGAGGCGGAAGCCGCCCTGTTTCGCGCCCGCACCGGCCTTCCCGGCATCGCCGCACTCTCCAACGGCATCGATCTCGAGGCGTTCGATCCCAGAGCCGATTTCACGCCGCTCGACGCGGCCGAAGCGGGGCAGGGGCCGCTCCTGCTCTTCACCGGCCAGATGGATTATCCGCCCAACGTCGATGCCGTCCGCTGGTTCGCGCATGAGGTGCTCCCCCATGTGCCGGGCCGCTTCGTCATCGCCGGGCGCAACCCGACGGCCGAGGTCCGGGCGCTGGCCGGCCCGCGCGTCCATGTCACCGGCGCGGTGCCGGACATGCGCGCCTGGCTCGCCGCCGCCGACATCGTCGTCGCGCCCTTGCGGATCGCGCGCGGCATCCAGAACAAGGTGCTGGAGGCGATGGCGATGGCCCGGCCTGTCGTCGCCAGCCCGGAAGCCTTCGAAGGGATCGAGGCCGAGCCCGGCCGCGACCTGATCGTCACCGACAGCGCGGAGGCGATGGCGTCGGCCGTCAACGACCTGCTCGCCGCGCCCGCAGCCGCCGCGCGGCTCGGCAAATCGGCCCGCAAGCTGGTCGAGCGCAGCTATTCCTGGGACTCGCGCCTCGCGCCGCTCGCCGGCATCGTCGCGCCGCAAGGCCGGAAGGCGGCGGCATGACAATCGCCTGGCCCGCCCCGCAGGCCGCCGCCGCGCCCTCCCCCTGGCGTCGGCATCTCGCCGCGCTCGGCCTCGTCTGGGCGGGGCTGCTGGCCCTGTTCCATGCCGACGCGGCGGACATGGTCGCGATCTGGTCGAACAGTTCGACCTTCAATCACTGCCTGTTGATCCTGCCGATCATCGTCTGGTTGGTCTGGCAGCGCGCGCCGGGCCTGCGCGCGCTCGCGCTCTCCGCCTGGCTGCCGGGCCTCGCCTGGCTCGGCCTCGGCGCCTTCGGCTGGCTGCTGGGTGAGGCGGGCGGCGTCGGCCTCGCGCGCCATGCCGGGCTGGTGCTGATGCTGCAAGGTGCGGCCATCGCCTGCCTCGGCAAGCCCGTCTCGCGTGCGCTGGCCTTTCCGATCTTCTATGCCCTGTTCCTGATCCCGGCGGGGGAGGAACTGGTGCCGGCGCTGCAACTCGTCACTGCCGACATCGTCATCGCCCTGCTCGGCCTCGCCGGCATCCCCGCCCATATCGAGGGCATCTTCATCACCACGCCGGTCGGCCTGTTCGAGGTCGCGGAGGCTTGCGCGGGGGCGAAGTTCCTGATCGCGATGGCGGCGTTCGGCGCGCTCGCCGCCAATGTCTGCTTCCGCTCCTGGCCGCGCCGGATCGCCTTCATGGCCGTGTCGCTCACCGTGCCGGTCCTCGCCAACGGCGTGCGCGCCTTCGCCACCATCTACATCGCCGAGCGGACCGGCAGCGTCGAATTCGCCGCGAGCATGGACCATGTGATCTATGGCGGCGTCTTCTTCGCGATCGTCATCGCGCTGATCCTGGGCCTGAGCTGGCGCTTCTTCGACCGCGCCGTCACCGATCCCTGGTTCGACCCCACCGACCTCGCCGAAGCGCCCGGCCGCGCGCCGCTCGCCTTCGCCGCCGTTGCCGCGCTGGCGCTGGCCGTCTTGCCCATCGCCTGGGCCTCGGCGGTCTCGGCCGGCGGCGTCCGGGACTTGCCGCCGGCGCTCGCCTTCCCGGACGTCCCCGGCTGGCAGCGCGTCGAGGCGCAAGGCGGCACGCCCTGGCGTCCCAATTTCACCGGCGCCGACCGCTTCCTCATGGCCCGCTACCGCGACGGGCAGGGCCGCGAGGTCGATCTCGCCGTCGCCATCTTCACCCATCAGGCCGAGGGGCGCGAGCTGGTCGGCTTCGGGCAGGGCGCGGTGGCTCCGGACGACGTCTGGACCCGGATTTCGGCCGCGCCCGCTCCGCCGGACGGACGGGCGGAGCGGATCGCCTCGCACGGGCTGGTGCGCGAGGTCGCGAGCTTCTACCGCGTCGGCTCGATCGTGACGGGGAGCGGCATGAAGGTGAAGCTGGAGACGATGAAGGTGCGCCTGATCGGCGGGCCGCAGCGCGCCGTGGCGTTGCTCGTCTCCGCGCCCGCGCCGGCCGGCGGGGTCAGCCCGCGTGCCCAGATCGACGATTTCCTCGCCGCGCTTGGCCCGGTGGCCCCGCTCGCCGATCGCCTGTCGGGGCTGGACTAGGCCCATGTGCGGCATCGCCGGCATCTTCCATCCCGACGTCCCCAAGCCCGTCGATCCGGCGCGCGTCGAGGCGATGACGGACATGCTCGTCCATCGCGGGCCGGACGGCTCGGGCATCTGGACCGCGCCGGGCGTGGGCTTCGGCCACCGCCGCCTCGCCATCATCGACCTCACCGAAGGCGGCGCGCAGCCGATGCTGACGCCCGACCGCCGCGTCGCGATCACCTATAATGGCGAAATCTACAATTTCCGCGAGGTCCGCGCCGCGCTGGAAGGGAAGGGGCACGCCTTCCGCAGCGAGAGCGATACGGAGGTGATCCTCGCCGCCTGGCGGCAATGGGGGCCGGATTGCCTGTCGCGCTTCAACGGCATGTTCGCGCTGGCGCTCTACGACGCCGATCAGGACGCGCTGTTCCTCGCCCGCGACCGGCTCGGCGTGAAGCCGCTCTATCTCGTCCAGCTCGCCGACGGCGCGATCCTGTTCGCCTCCGAGCTCAAGGCCCTGCTCGCCCATCCGGGCCTGCGCCGCACGCCCGATCCACAGGCGATCGAGGATTATCTCGCTTACGGCTACGTCCCCGACGACACCTCCATCGTCGAAGGCGTGCGCAAGCTCCCTGCCGGGCATTTCCTCCACATCCGCCGGGGCAAGCCGGTCCCGAACCCGGTTTCTTGGTGGGACGTTGATTTCTCCAGCCCCGACCGCCGCTCCGCCCGCCTGCTGGGCGAGGAGCTGGTCGAGCGGCTGCGCGAGGCGGTGCGCTCGCGCATGGTGGCCGACGTGCCGCTCGGCGCCTTCCTCTCCGGCGGGGTGGACAGCTCGGCGGTGGTCGCCTTCATGGCGGAAGCGAGCCGCAGCGCGGTCGAGACCTGCGCGATCGGCTTCGACGAAGCCGACCTCGACGAAACCGCTTATGCCGCCCGCGTCGCCGAACTGTTCGCGACCAGCCACCGCACCCGCCAGGTCGCCTCCGCCGATTTCGGCCTGATCGACACGCTCGCCGACGCCTTCGACGAGCCCTTCGCCGACGCCTCCGCCTTCGGCACCTATCGCGTCTCCGAACTGGCCCGCGAGAAGGTGACGGTCGCGCTCTCCGGCGACGGCGCCGACGAGGCCTTCGCCGGCTATCGCCGCTACCGCCTGTTCCGGGGTGAGGACCGGGCGCGCAGCCTTCTGCCCGGCCCGCTGGGGCGGCTCGCCGGGCGGCTGGGCGATGTCTATCCCAAGCTCGACAATGCCCCGCAATTCCTCCGCGCCAAGACGACCTTGCAGGCGCTGGGCCGGTCGAGCGGGGAGGCCTATGCGATGGCCGTCGGCGTCACGCCCGAGAAGATCCGCCGCGCCCTCTTCACCGCGCCGCTCCACGGCCACCGGGCGGAGGACCGCTACGCCCGCGCCTTCGCCGAAGCGCCCGCGAACGACGCGCTCTCCCGCGCCCAATATGCCGATCTCAAAATCTGGCTGCCCGGCGACATATTGACCAAGGTGGACCGCGCCTCGATGGCGGTCAGCCTGGAGGCGCGCGAGCCCTTGCTCGATCACCGCCTGATCGAGTTCGCCGCCAAGCTGCCGCCCCGGATGCGCCTGCGCGGCGGCACCGGCAAATGGCTGCTCAAGCGCGTGCTCGGCGACCGGCTGCCCGACGAGATCCTGCACCGGCGCAAGATGGGCTTCGTCACGCCCATCTCCGAATGGCTGCGCGGCCCGCTCGCCGACCGGGCCGAGGCGATCGCGCGCAGCCCCGCCTTGCTGGAGACCGGCTGGTTCGACGGCGAGGCGATCCGCCGCCTGTCCGAAGCGCACCGCTCCGGCCGCGCCGAACATGGCCGCACGCTCTGGCAATTGTTGATGCTGGAGAAGTCGCTTCAGCGCGTCTTTGGGTTGGGCGAGGTCAGCGCTCGCCCGGATAGCTCGCCTCGACGAAAAAGAGCCCGTCGGGCGGCGCGTTGAAGCCCAATGCGGCGCGATCCGCCGCCTCCAGCGCGGTCTTCAAATCCGCCTTCGTCCACTTGCCGCGCCCGACCAGCTCCAGGCAGCCGACCATCGATCGCACCTGATGATGGAGGAAGCTCCGCGCCGCCGCCTCGATCTCGATCACCTCGCCGAGCCGCCGCACCGTCAGCCGGTCCAATGTCTTGACCGGGCTGTCCGCCTGGCAATGGGCGGAGCGGAAGGTGGTGAAATCATGTTGTCCGACAAGCACCTGCGCGGCCTTGTTCATATCGTCCGCATCCAGCCAGACCGGCACGCGCCAGGCCTTGCCGGCCTCCAGCGCCAGCGGCGCGCGGCGGTTGACGATCCGATAGACATAGCGCCGGCCGATGCAGGAGAAGCGGGCGTGGAAATCCTCCTCCACCTCCTGCGCGGCGAGGATCGCGACGGGGAGGGGCCGCAGCTTCGCATTGGTCCCGTCCGCCAGCCGGAAGGCGGTGATCGGCTTGGCGATATCGACATGCGCGGTCATCGCCAGCGCATGGACGCCGGCATCGGTCCGCCCGGCCGCGTGGAGCGTGACCTCCTCATGCGTGATGGCCTGAATCGCCTCCTCGATCGCCTGCTGGACCGAAGGGCCATGCGCCTGCCGCTGCCAGCCCATGAAGGGCCGCCCGTCATATTCGATGGTGAGGCGAAAGCGCGTCACCAGAGCACCGCGCCCGGCGGGATCGAGAAGCCGCGCAGCAACTCCTCCGGCGTCATCGCGCCGCGCCCGGCCCGCTGCACCAGCGTGGGGCGGATCGCGCCGCCATTGCAGCCGATCGTCAGGTCCATGTCGAGGACGGTCGCCGCAGCTCCGAATTCATTGACGATATCGGCCGCAAGTATCTTGATTCGCTCATTTTCATATTCGAAATATGCCCCCGGCGCGGGGTTGAAGGCCCGCACCTGCCGCTCCACCTCGTCGGCGGGCCGCGAGAAATCGAGCTTCGCCTCCGCTTTCTCGATCTTCGCCGCATAGGTCACGCCCTCGTCCGGCTGCGGCTCCGGCACGATCTCTCCGATCCGGTCCAGTACATCGACCATCAGCGCCCCGCCGATCCCGGCCAGCTCGGCGGTCAGCTCGCCCGCATTCTTGCGGCCCACGTCCGTCTCGCGCCGCGCATAGACCGGGCCGGTGTCGAGGCCCTTTTCCATGCCCATGATGCATACGCCCGTCCGCTCGTCCCCGGCGAGGATGGCGCGGTGGATCGGCGCCGCCCCCCGCCAGCGCGGCAGCAGCGAGGCATGGACGTTGAGGCAGCCGCGGCGCGGTGCGGCCAGCACCGGCTCCGGCAGGATCAGCCCATAGGCCGCGACCACCGCGACATCGAGGTCCAGCGCCGCGAACGCCGCCTGCGCCTCGGCATCGCGCAGTGTCACCGGCGTCATGACGCCAATCCCCGCCGCCTCCGCGCGTTTGTGAACAGGCGAGGGGAGCAGGCTCTTGCCGCGCCCCGCCCGCCGCGGCGGCTGGGTGTAGACGGCGACAACCTCGTGCCCCACGTCGATCAGCGCGTCGAGCGTCGGCACGGCGAAGTCCGGGGTTCCCATGAAGGCGATGCGCATGGCGAGGCTTTAGCCGCAGGATTCCGTCATTGCGAGGAGCATCGCGACGAAGCAATCCAGTCCTCGACGCTGGATTGCTTCGCTCCGCTCGCAATGACGAGAAGAGGTTTGCGCGGGGCAGGGGCGGCGACTACCTACACAGGCATGGCTTCCCCCGAGATCGAGGCGCTGACCCAGGCGCTGTCCCGTCTGCCCGGCCTCGGCCCGCGTTCGGCGCGGCGCGCGGTGCTGCACCTCATCAAGCGCCGGGAAGGCGCGATGACGCCGCTGCTGCGCGCGCTGGAGCAGGTCAACGAGAAGCTCGCCGTCTGCGCGACCTGCGGCAATGTGGACACCACCGATCCCTGCGGCATCTGCGCCGATCCGCGCCGCGACGCGCGGCTGCTCTGCGTGGTGGAGGAGGTGTCGGACCTCTGGGCGCTCGATCGCTCGCGGCTCTTTCCGGGACGTTTCCACGTGCTGGGCGGCCGCCTCTCCGCGCTGGAAGGGGTGCGCCCCGAAGACCTCAACATCGACCGCCTGATCTCCCGCGTCGCCGCCGGCGGCGTGGACGAGATCGTGCTGGCGATGAACGCCACTCTGGAGGGGCAGACCACCGCCCACTATCTCGCCGAGCGGCTGGAGACCTATCCGGTCCGCATCACCCAGCTCGCCCACGGCCTGCCCGTCGGCGGCGAGCTCGACTATCTCGACGAGGGTACGCTGGCTCAGGCGCTGCGGGCGCGCCGCCCCGTCGCTTGAAGGCCGGGCCAAAAGCCCTTATTTCCGTCTCATGGCCATTCTTCCGATCTACGAGACGCCCGATCCGGTGCTGCGGCAGATTTCCTCGCCCGTCGAGGAGATCACGCCCGAACTGCAGACCCTGATCGACGACATGTTCGCGACCATGTACGCCGCGCCCGGCATCGGCCTCGCCGCGATCCAGGTCGGCGTGCCCAAAAGGCTGCTCGTGATCGACTTGCAGGAGCCGGAGGAAGAGGACGGCGATCCGGTCAGGGACCCGCGCGTCTTCATCAACCCGGAAATCCTCGAAACCTCGGATATCACCGTGCCCTATAATGAGGGCTGCCTGTCGGTCCCCGATCAATATGCCGAGGTGCTGCGCCCCGATCGCGTCCGCGCCCGCTGGCAGGACCGCGACGGCAAGGTCCACGAGGAATGGCTCGACGGCCTGCTGGCCACCTGCCTCCAGCACGAGATGGACCATCTGAACGGCATATTGTTCATCGACCATCTCTCGCGCCTGAAGCGCGACATGCTCCTGAAGAAGCTGGTCAAAGCCCGCCGCGAAACCGCCACCCGCCGCGCCGCCTGATCCCCCACTCAGCCGTCATTCCGGCGAAAGCCGGAATCCATCTTCTTCTCCCTTTCCTCCGCGTCTCTGCGTCTCTGCGCGAACCAATTTTTAATGCGCGCAGAGACGCAGAGATCGCAGAGAAGAACAGATGGATTCCGGCTTTCGCCGGAATGACGGAGAAGGTTACGGCCCGCAATAGACGAGCCCGTCGCCCGCCACGCTTTCCGCTTCGAACAGCATCGCGCCGGCCTCGTCGTCGAAGCGCAGCCGGATCGTGTCGCCCTGCTCCGGCCCTTCCGCCGTGCAGCGCGCCGCGATGTCGAAGCCGCCGTCCACCGGGGTCACGTCGCGGAACGCACAGACCGATCCGGCCGGCGTCTCCAGCCCGTCCGTCGTGAAGCGCCAGGCGGCGTTCTCGCACAGGCGCGTCTCCGCCGCCCAGCGCCCGACGAAGCGCAGCGCCCGGTCGTCCGGGGGCAGGGCGCCATAGCCTTCCGGCGGCGCCATATGGTTGCGCGCCCCGGCGAGCTGGTCCAGCGCCAGCGAGTCGTCGAGGTTGGCCGCCGGCGCGTCGGCCGCCGCGTTCGTGGTCGGCGCCTCGTCCAGCGGCGCGGTCTCCGGCGCCTGCCGGCATCCGGCGAAGGCGAGAATGGCGGCGGCGAGCAAGGCGAGTCTCGGTGGTGTCATGACGCCCTCCTGACTCTTTCCGAACGGCTTTTCCACAACATGTGTTCCCCGCCGCTTGAGGATGGACGAAAGGTCGGCTAAGTTCCACTTTCGTTCCGTTTCGGAGTATATGTGGAGCCGCTCGTCGTCATTCTGCTCGTCGTGGGCGCTCTGATCGCCGGACTGGCGCTAGGCTGGCTCGTCTGGGCGCGGCAGGCCGAGCGGCTGCGCGCGGATCACCAGTCCCTCCTGGACCGTTGCGGGGAGGCCGAGCGCGCTTATGCCGCCGCGCAGGAGCGGGCGGGCCATGCCGAGCAATTGCGCACCATGCTGAACGAGGTGACGAAGGAGCGCGACGAGGCGAAGCAGGGCCTCGCGGCGCTGCGGGCCAGCGCCGAGGGTTTCGAGGAGCAGAAACGCCTTCTTCTGGATGCGCAGGAGGCGCTCCGGAAGGAGTTCGAGAATGCCGGGAACCAGGTTCTGCAAAAGGCGCAGGAGACCTTTCTCAATCGCGCGCAGGAGCGTTTCGCCCAGTCCGAGGAGAAGAATGCCGAGCGGATTCGGACGCTGCTGGCCCCTGTCGGCGAGCGGCTGAAAAGCTATGAGGACCAGGTGAATGCGCTGGAGGCGAAGCGCGTCGATGCCTTCGGCCAGCTCCAGGGCCAGATCGAGGCGATGCGGGCCGGTCAGGAAGAGGTGAAGCGCGAGGCGGCGCGGCTCGGCAATTCGCTCCGCAACGCGCCCAAGGCCCGGGGCCGCTGGGGCGAGCAGCAATTGCGCAACGTCCTCGAGCGCTGCGGCCTCACCGAGCATACCGATTTCGAAACCGAGCAGTCGGTGAACACCGAGGATGGGCGCCTGCGCCCGGACGCGATCGTGCGCATTCCGGGCAACAAGGTGCTGGTGATCGACGCGAAAGTGTCGCTCAACGCCTATCAGGACGCCTTCGATGCCGAGGAGGATCAGGCGCGCGCCGCCTATCTGGACCAGCACGCGGCCTCGATGCGCAACCATATCCAGACGCTCGGCGACAAGAGCTATCAGTCGCAGTTCGAGGAGGCGCCCGATTATGTCCTGATGTTCGTTCCGGGCGAGCATTTCATCGCGGCGGCGCTGGAGCACGATTCGAGCCTCTGGGACCATGCGTTCGAGCGCAAGGTGCTGCTGGCCAGCCCCACCAACCTCGTCGCCATCGCGCGCACGATCGCGCAAGTGTGGCGCCAGGACGGGCTGGCGAAGGAAGCGCGCGAGATCGGCAAGCTCGCGGGCGATCTCTATGACAGCCTCGCCAAGACCCAGGAGGATCTGATGAAGACGGGTGTCCACCTGGGCCGGGCGGTCAACAGCTTCAACGATTTCGCGCGCACCTATGACGGCAATGTGATGAGCCGCGCCCGGCGTTTGACCGAGAAACATATCAAGATCGGCAAGCGCGAGGTGACCGACGAGGTGCCGTTCATCGACGCGGCGCCGCGTTACTCGGAAGGCAACATGTTGACGGACGAGACGGACGAAGGCGCCGAATAAGGCTCAGATCGCCCGCCGCGCGCGGACCTCGCCGTTGGCGCCGGTCAGCACCAGCGTGTCGCCGTCGGGGAAGCTGATCCGCACGGGGACGCCCAGTATCTCGCCGAAGCGCCGCTCGTGCGCCATTGGATCGCCGCCCGCCGCGCCGTCCGGGCTGACGCAGGCCATCCGGGTCATCGCCAGCCCGCCGACGGTGAGCGTGCCGTCGGCTTGCCGGTATCCGCCGGTGAAGCGGTTGCAGCCGGCTTGGCCGCTGACCTGGTCGCCGGTGAAGGACAGGTGATAGAGCTCGCCCGACACCGCCTCGCCGCCGATCTCGACGATCGCCCAGTTGGTGCCGGCCAGCGCCTCGGGTGGCAGGATGTCGCCGCCGCAACCGCTCAGTGCGCGCCCGTCGGCCGTCACCCGCACCGTGTCGGCGAAGCGCCGGTCGCTCATGCCGTCGCTGCATTCGCCGGCGGCGATGTCCACCGTCAGCCGCGCCGTCTCGTAGCGCCGTCCGCTCCCGGTCGCGCGGGGCGCCGGCGCCGCGACGGTGAAGCCGCCTTCCGGCGTGTCGAAGACCATCCGCCCGTCGCCGATCGTCACCGACCAGAAGGGCTCAGTGCCGAGCGCCCGGTAAGTCGCGCCCGCCTCGCCGGGCGTCTCCCCGGACGTCGCGCATCCCGCCGCCGCCAGCGCCAGCGCCGCCAGTCCCGCTATCAGCATCGCTCTCATCGCGCCCTCCGCCACTGGTTGATCACCTCATAGGCCATCACCGCGGTCGCCACTGCGGCGTTGAGGCTGTCGGCCTTGCCCAGCATCGGCATGCGAACGAGCAGGTCGCATTCGGCCTCATAGGCCGCCGGCAGCCCCGCCTGCTCGTTGCCGACCAGGATGAAGGCGGGCTTGGCATAGCACGGATCCTGATAATCCTGCGTGGCTTTCAGGCTGGTGCCGATCAGCGTCCCCGGCCCGGCGCGCAGCCAGGGCACGAAATCCGCCCAGCGCGCCGCCGCGATCCGCTGGGTGAAGAGCGCGCCCATCGACGCGCGCACCGCCTCGACCGAGAAGGGGTCGGCGCAATCGTCGATCAGGATCAGCCCGCCCGCGCCGACCGCGTCGCCGGTGCGCAGGATCGTGCCGATATTGCCGGGATCGCGCAGCGCCTGCGCGACGATCCACAAAGGCGCGGCGCTCCGGTCGATCGCCGCCAGAGCGGTGTCGAACGTCCGGTAGACCCCCACCGCGGCCTGCGGATTCTCCTTGCCGGAAATCTTGTGGAGGATGTCCGTGTCGGTCTCGATCGCCATGCCCCCGGCCGCTTCCGTCTCGGCGATCAGCCGGTCGAGCAGGGGATGGCCCGCCTCGCTGAAGAACAGGATCTCGGGCAGCCTTCCGGCCTCGCGCGCTTCGGTCAGGATGCGCAGCCCTTCGGCCAGGAACAGCCCTTCGCGCCGCCGGTTCTTCTTGTCGCGCAAGCCCCGGGCCTGCTTGACGATCGGGTTGGAGAAGGCGGTGATCCGCCGGGGCATGGCCTAATCCTCGCCGAACTTGCTCTCGACGAGCGCGACGAGCCGCTCGATCGCCAGCGCGGCGCCCGGCCCGGTCGCGCTGATCCGCACCGAATCGCCCATCGCCGCGCCCAGCATCATCAGCCCCATGATCGAGGTGCCGCACACGCTGGTGCCGTCCTTCTCGACCTCGATATTGGCGTCGATCTCGGCGGCGACGGTGACGAATTTCGCGCTCGCCCGGGCATGGAGCCCGCGCTTGTTGCGCAGTTCCACGACGCATTCGGCCATCAGGCGGCGGCCTCGCCCAGCACTTCGGAGGCGACGGAGATATATTTGCGCCCCGCCTCGCGCGCGGCGGCGACGGCGGCCTTGACGTCCATCGTCTTGCGCGCGCCTTCCAGCCGGATCAGCATCGGCAGGTTCACCCCGGCGATCACCTCGATCTTCTCGCTCTTCATCAGCGAGATGGCGAGGTTGGAGGGGGTGCCGCCGAACAGGTCGGTGAGGATGATGACGCCGTCGCCGCCGTCCACCTTGGCGATCGCCTTGGCGATGTCCTTGCGCCGCGCCTCCATGTCGTCGTCCGGGCCGATGCAGATCGGCGCGATCCGCTCCTGCGGGCCGACGACATGCTCCATGGCGACGATGAATTCCGACGCAAGCTTGCCGTGCGTCACCAGCACCAAACCGATCATTACTTCACCTTGAAAGCGGTCGTCCGCTCCGGACCTTGTCGAATCTGTGCCAATCCATCAGCCTCTCGGCGAACGCTCGGTGCCGTCGCGGGGCGGCGTGTCGAGGTCGCGATGATCGAGAGTGGGCGAAAAACCCGCCGCGCGCAACCGTGCCGCGACTCTCTCGGCCACGTGAACGGAGCGGTGTCTCCCGCCGGTACAGCCGAACGCCACCGAAACATAGGCCTTTCCCTCCGCCTGGTAGCGGGGGAGCAGGGCGATGAGCAGCTCCTCGATCCGGGTGAGCGCGTCCTCATAGGCCGGATCTCCGGCGATATGATCGCCCACCGCCGGGTCGAGGCCGGTGCGCTCGCGCAGGGTGGGCTCCCAGTGCGGATTCCTGAGGAAGCGCATGTCGAACACCAGATCGGCGTTGCGCGGCAGGCCGCGGGCGAAGCCGAAGGACTGGACGGTCAGGGTCGCGGCGTCGCCGCCCGCGCCGAAGCGGTCGCGGATCTGCTGGCGCAGCAGGTTGGCGCCGATGTCGGTGGTGTCGATCACATGATCGGCCCAGCGTTTCAGCGGCGCCATCATCTCGCGCTCCTCGGCGATGCCGTCGGCGACCGGGCGGTCGGGCGCGAGCGGGTGGCGGCGGCGCGTCTCGGAATAGCGGCGCAGCAGCTCGTGCGTCTGGCATTCGAGGTAGAGCGTCTCGATCGCGTGGCCGCGCTCCTTGCCGATCCGCTTGATCTGGCCGACGATCCGCTCCGCGCCGAAGCCGCGCGTGCGGCTGTCGAGGCCGACGGCGAGCGGCCGCCGCTCGTCCGTCCCGGCCGGGAGCGGCGCCGCCAGCAGGTGGTTGAGCAGCGACAGCGGCAGATTGTCCACCGTCTCCCAGCCCGCGTCCTCCAGCGCCTTCAGCGCGGTGGACTGGCCCGCGCCGGACATGCCGGTGACGAGCAGGATGCGGGTGGGCTTGGCCCGCGTCACGTCGCGCCGAGCCCGAACAGGCGCAGCGCGGCCTCGACCTTGATCGGCGCGGACGCCTCGAGCGCGGCGAGGCCGATCACCGGAATGGAGATGCCGGCCATCATCCGCGTCTCGCCCGCTTCCGGCAGCCGCTGGGTGTCGCGGTCGAGATCGACGATCAGCGCCACCGGCACGTCCTCCGCGTTGGGGAAATCGAGGAGGCCGACGCCGCGCGCCTCGATCCGGCCGGCGATGTTGGGTGGCGCGGTGGCGACCAGCCGGCCGTCCACCCGGCGCACGATCGTGTAATCGTCGCTGACGAGGGCCGCGCCGCGATCGATCAGCCGCAGCGCAAGATCGGATTTGCCCTTGCCGGACAGGCCGGCGATCAGCACGGCGCGGCCCTGGATCGCGACCGCGCTGGCATGGACGGTTTCGGAGGAAAGGATCGGCGTCTTCATGGCGCGGCTCCCGGAAAATGGACCACGAAGCGCGCCCCGCTGCGCCCGTCGTGGCGGTCCTCGACCGCGATGCGGCCGCCATGACCCTCGACAATCGCCTTGGCGATGGCAAGGCCCAGGCCGGAATGGCGGCCGAAATCCGCATCCGGGCGAATGGAATGGAAGCGGTTGAAGATCGCCTCGCGCCGGTCGGAGGGCACGCCCGGTCCCTCGTCCTCGACGCTGAGCGCCACTTCATCCCCCGCCGCCGCCGCGCGGATCTCGACCAGCCCGCCTTCGGGGGAGAAGGAGAGGGCGTTGTCGACCAGATTGTCGATCAGCCGGGCGAGCCGCGATTCGTCGCCCGACACCAGAGCGGTCCCGGCGCGCGGCCGGGCGAAGGCGATCGCGGCGCGCCCGCCGGCGCGCTCGTCCCACATCGGCAGCATCGCCTCGATCAGCTTGCCGAGATCGACCGGCTCGAAGCGCGCGCGCGACAGCTCGGCGTCGAGCCGCGCCGATTCGGCGATGTCGACCACCAGCCGGTCGAGCCGCACGACATCCTGGCGGACCACGTCGAGCAGCTGGCGGCGCAGCTCCGGATCGTCCACCCGCTCCAGCGAATCGACCGCGGAGCGCAGCGAGGCGAGAGGGTTCTTGAGCTCGTGGGTGACGTCGGCGGCGAACGCCTCGGTCGCGTCGATCCGCTGGCGCAGCGACTGGGTCATGTCGGCGAGCGCGCGGGCGAGCAGGCCGATCTCGTCGCGCCGCGTCGGCAGCACCGGCACGTCCACCTCCCGCGCGCGGCCGAGCCGGACCCGGTGCGCCGCCAGCGCCAAAGCCCTGAGCGGGCTGGCGATCGTCCGGGCGAGGAAGCGCGACAGCAGGATCGACAGGATCAGCGTGCCGAGCAGCACCAGCCCCAGGTCGAACCGCTCGGCGCGCACCGCCCGGCGCACGTCGCGGGCGTTGACGGTGAACAGCAGGACGTCTTCCCGGCCGTCCGCCGCCTCGATCCGCATCGCGGCGCTGAGATAGGGCGTGCCCTCGGGCGCCCGGCGGGTCCGGCTTTCCGGACCGCTCGCGGTCAAAGCCGCGCGCGCCTCCGGCCAGGCGGAAAGATCGTCCGTCGCGGCCTCGTCATAGCGTTCCGGTCGCTTCGCCCGCACGATCGCGTCGAAGCCGTTGTCGAGCGCGCGCGCGACGGTGCGCAGCCAGGGCTCGCCGGCCGTCTCGCGCAGCTCGTAGGTCGGCTCCGCGCCGATCCAGCTGTCCTCGCGCACCGGCCCGGCGGCGTCGTAGACGCGCAGCCGCGCTCCGGCGTCCGCGCCGAGCCGGACGAGCAGCGGCTGCCAGGCCTCGCGCGGCGCGACGGCGAGCATGTGGGCGATCATCACCGTTTCGGATCGCACCTGATCGGCGCGCGCCTGGATGAGCTGGCTGCGGAAGCTGTCCAGGTAGAACAGGCTGCCGGCGATGATGATGATCGCGAAGATGTTGACCGCGAGGATGCGCTGGCGCAGCGACAGCCGCCGCGACCAGCCCAGCGCCGGCGGGCGGGCGTCATTCCTCGGCAAATCGGTATCCGACGCCATAGAGGGTCTCGATCGACTTGAAATCGCCGTCGGCGGCGCGGAACTTGCGGCGCATCCGCTTGATATGGCTGTCGATCGTGCGGTCGTCGACATAGATGTCGTCCTGATAGGCGATGTCCATCAGCTGGTTGCGCGATTTGACCACGCCGGGCCGCTGCGCCAGCGCCTCCAGGATCAGGAACTCGGTGACGGTGAGCGCCACCTCCTTGCCCTGCCAGCGCACCCGGTGCCGGGCCGGGTCCATGACGAGGCGGCCGCGCGCGATCTCCTCCGCGATCGGCGCGTCCTCGCCGTTCGGCGCCGCGGCCCGCGCCTCGGTCCGGCGCAGCACGGCGCGGATGCGGGCGAGCAGCAGCCGCTGGGAGAAGGGCTTGGCGATATAGTCGTCCGCGCCCATGGCGAGGCCCAGCGCTTCGTCCAGCTCCTCGTCCTTGGAGGTGAGGAAGATCACCGGAAAGTCGCTCTTCTCGCGCACCCGGCGGAGTAGCTCCATGCCGTCCATGCGCGGCATCTTGATGTCGAACACGGCGAGATCGGGCGGATTCTCGACCAGCGCCTTCAGCGCGACCTCGCCGTCGGAATAGAGGCGCGTGACGAAGCCTTCCGATTGCAGCGCGACGGAGAGCGAGGTGAGGATGTTGCGGTCGTCGTCGACCAGCGCGATGGTTGTCGACATTGCGGCCTGATTTTCCTCCCCGCAGGGCTTTAGGGTCCGTACTCGATAGCCGCAATGGCCGTGATCGTCCGGAGAAGGCCGCCGGCAAGGAGGGCGGTGCAGGCCGGGCTGGTGGCCCGGTCCAGCCGGCCGACGCAGCCGGCGGCCTTCTCCGGACGACCGCGAAGCGGCGGGCGGCTTTCGCGCCGGGGCCGCGTCCCTCGTCGGTCACGATGCGAAAGCATCGCTCCCTCCTCGCTCCTTGCCCTGACCCGAAATCCACTCCGTCACGGCCGTTGCGGCTATCGAGTACGGACCCTAACCAAGGGCGCTTCGCCGCGCTACCCTTTGACGCGAAGCGTGCCCTCCGATAAGGCGCGGGGCATGGCAGAGTGCTCCCACAGGGGGCCGAAATCTCGTGAAACAGGAGAGCGAAGGTGGCCAAGACGGTCCCGTCTTTCGATTTGCATTACCAGGGCATCGACACGCCCGCGACGCTGCACTGGAACCTCGGCACGGCGCCGCTCGTCGAGCAGGCGATCGCGCGCGGCGAGGGCGTGCTGGCCAAGGACGGCCCGCTGGTCGTCGCGACCGGCAAGCACACCGGTCGCTCCGCCAAGGACAAGTTCACCGTCCGCGACGCCGAGACGGAAGACACGATCTGGTGGGACAATGCCAAGGCGATGGCGCCGGATCATTTCGCGGCGCTCAAGGCCGATTTCCTGGCCGCCCTCGCCGAGCGGGAGAGCCTGTTCGTCCAGGATCTCTACGGCGGCTCGCAGCCCGAGCATCGGGTACGGGTACGGGTCATTAACGAGCTGGCCTGGCACAGCCTCTTCATCCGCACCCTGCTGGTCCGCCCCGAGACCGATGAGCTGGCCGGGTTCGAGCCCGAATATACGATCATCGACCTGCCCAGCTTCCGGGCCGACCCCGCCCGCCACGGCACGCGCAGCGAGACCGTGATCGCCGTCAACCTCACCGAGCGGCTGATCCTGATCGGCGGCACGGCCTATGCCGGCGAGATGAAGAAGTCCGTCTTCGGCATCCTCAACTACAAGCTGCCGGTCGAGGGCATCATGCCGATGCACTGCTCGGCCAATATCGGCCCGGACGGCGACACCGCCGTCTTCTTCGGCCTCTCGGGCACCGGCAAGACGACGCTCAGCGCCGACGCCAGCCGCACCCTGATCGGCGACGACGAGCATGGCTGGTCGGACACGGCGGTCTTCAATTTCGAGGGCGGCTGCTACGCCAAGATGATCCGCCTCTCGCCCGAGGCCGAGCCGGAAATCTACGCCACCACGAAGCGGTTCGGCACCGTGCTCGAAAATGTCGTGATCGACCCCGACACCCGCGAACTCGACCTCGACGACGCGACCCTCGCCGAGAACACGCGCGGCGCCTATCCGATCGATTTCATCCCCAATGCCTCCGAGGCGAATATGGGGCCGGTGCCGAAAAACGTGATCTTCCTCACCGCCGACGCCTTCGGCGTGCTCCCGCCGATCGCGCGGCTGACGCCCGAGCAGGCGATGTATCACTTCCTCTCCGGCTACACCGCCAAGGTCGCCGGCACCGAGATCGGCGTCACCGAGCCGGAGGCGACCTTCTCGACCTGCTTCGGCGCGCCCTTCATGCCGCGCCACCCGAGCGTCTACGGCAACCTCCTCAAGGAGCGGATCGCCCGTGGCGGGGTGAAATGCTGGCTGGTCAACACCGGCTGGACCGGCGGCAAATACGGGATCGGCAGCCGCATGCCGATCAAGGCGACCCGCGCGCTGCTGAACGCCGCGCTCGACGGCAGCCTCAACCATGTCGCCTTCCGCGCGGATGCCAATTTCGGGTTCGAGGTGCCGGTCAGCGTGCCGGGCGTCGATACGGCGATCCTGAACCCGCGCGACACCTGGGCCGACAAGGCCGATTACGACGCGACGGCGGCGAAGCTGGTGAAGCTCTTCACCGACAATTTCGCCCGCTTCGAAGCCCATGTCGACGCCGCCGTCCTCGCCGCCGCGCCGACCGGCGCCGGCGAGGCGCAACAGGTCCGGGAGCCCGCAACCGCCGCCTGAACCGCGACCACGGCAACCTTTCGAAGGAGCGCGTCGGCCGAGGCCGGCGCGCTCCTTTTCTTTTGGAGAGACGCGATGGAACACGAACCGCGCTTGTTCGCCGGCGACGATGCCGTCCGGCATGTCGGGGAGGGGATGATCGGATGCACTCTGCCCAAGGCCGAATGGACCCACGAGGCCCATCTCGCCACCTGCGCCTGGCTGATCCTCGAGCGCCCCGACATCGCGCCGGAGCGCGACCTGCCCGCCCTCATCCGCCGCTACAACGAAAGCGTCGGCGGCGTGAACGACGACACGCAGGGCTATCACGAGACAATCACCCAGGTCTTCATCGTCGCCGTCCGCGCCACCCTCGCGCGCGGCGAAGGCGCGGGGCTGACAGAGCGGGTCAACGCACTCCTCCTCGCCGAAGAGGGCCGCCGCGACTGGCCGCTGCGCTTCTACAGCCGCGAACGTCTCTTTTCGAAGGCGGCGCGGCTGGGATGGGTCGCGCCGGACCTCACGGACCTGCCCGAAAGCCGGGCCGCTTGAAACGTTCCTGTGTTATCACTATAATACACATCATCGAAAGGATGAGGCCATGCTAGAGAATCCAGTCGCAAAGCGCACCGCCATCGCCGCCGGAATCGGCGCGCTGATCGCCATTCCCGTCCCGTTCGTGGGGCCGATCTTCGGCGCGCTCGTCGGCGCCGGCTACGGTTATTTCACCGCCAGGCCGCGCGGCTGACATCGCGCCGTCGCCGCAATGGTGCTAGGATCGCTCCCGAAGCCTGCGTGAAGGGAGCGAAAAATGACCAACATGTTCGACAACATTCTCGGCAATCTCGGCAATGTCGAGGAGCTGGCGGCGCGGGTCGGCGTCTCGCCGGAGCAGTTCCAGAATCTCGCGCAAACGCTTCAGGCGCAGCTCGCCGGCGGCGCCGATCGCGCCTCGGCGCTCCAGGCCACCGCCGCCGAGCATGGCGTGTCGCTGGAGGGGCTCCAGAACGCGCTGTCGGGCGACGGCATCCTGGGCAAGCTCGGCGGCATGCTCGATCGCGACGGCGACGGCAATCCGCTCAACGACATCACCGGCTTCGCGCAGAACCTGTTCAAGCGTTAGGCCGCCCGGCCTGGCCCCCGGGCTTTTGGTCCGGCGGCGTCGAAACAGCACTCCGCTCGGGCTGAGCCTGTCGAAGACCCATCCTTTCTTGAGGCAGAAAGGAAGGGCAGGGCTTCGACAGGCTCAGCCCGAACGGCGGGAGATTCGGATCGGCGGAAGCCGCCCCTAGTCGGTCAGCTCCGCGGGCACGCGGCCGCCGTTCGCGGCCAGTTCGCGCATGACCTGCCGGTGGAGCCAGACGTTCATCGTCGCCGTGTCGCCGGTGTCGCCCGTATAGCCCAGCTCGCGCGCCAGCTCGCGGCGGTTCTCGAGGCTCGAATCGAGGTCCAGCAGCTTCATCAGGTCGACGATCGAGGTCTGCCAGTTGAGCTTCTGGCCCTGCGCCGCCGCCTTGCTTTCCAGCACCGCCGTCACGTCCACGTCGCTGATCGGCTCCGCTTGCGGCGCGGGCGCGGGCTGGGGCTGCGCTTGAGTCTGCGCCCCGGCCTGCTGCTGCTGCTGCCCGGCTCCCTGCGCCGCGCCGGCGGCCGGCGCGCCGCCGCCGGGCCAGTCCAGCGGCCGCCCGAGGACCGCGTTCTTGATCTTGCCGAAGATGCTCATGATGCTCCTCCTCCCATCGCCCGGCGGCTGCCCGCGAAGCACATAGAACCAAGCGGCGCGGCCCCGGTTCCGGATGCGCCCCGTCATGCCCCGCGATTGTTTCGGGAAGGAGGCCTCGGCCGGCCCCTATGCGCCCCCGTCCGCCGGCGGCAGCGCCATGATGGGGACGACGCTGAGGCAATTGCCCTGCACGGCGGTGACGCGGACATGCCCGCCCGCCGCCGTGTCCGGCCCGCGCGCGGTCCAGACGCTGTCGCCGATCCTCACCCGGCCTTCGCCGCCGCGTATCTCGGTCACGACCTCCACCTCCCGCCCGATCAGCCGCGCGACCGGATCGTTGATGTGCAGGTCGTCCTCGCCGGAGGCCTGGTGCTCGTAATAGCGCCGCCCGCCGATCACGGCGACCACCGCCAGCAGGCTGAACAGCGCCAATTGGACGGGCAGGCCGACGGGCAGCAGCGCGACGACGATCCCGGTGACGGCCGCCGCCGCCGCCAGCCAGATCAGGAAGATGCCCGGAACGAAGATTTCCAATATGCCGGTCAATGCCGCGACCAGCAGCCACCACCAGTGCGCGCCGAG